>NZ_JANXUQ010000075.1 GCF_025356155.1 Rhodoferax sp.
CCCACCCAGACACCCGATGGATTGTTGCAGCTTGCCGCTGCCTGTGTTCGTGATCTGGATGCTCTGCGCCGACCGTTGGATGCCGATGATCTGGCGCGCCGCAAACCCGAAAGCATGGACCCGCGCGCGCTGGAGCTGCTGTACCAGTATGGCTACCCCCATGTCATGGAGCGATTCCAGTTCCATTTCTCGTTAACCGGGCCAGTAACTGCAGAAGGTGCGCAAACGGTGCTGGATGAAGTACGAGACCGTGTGGCCTATTTAAACGCCACTGAACCCCTGCGGCTGGACCGCCTGTGCCTGTTTGTGGAGCCTGGCCACGGACAGGCTTTCACGCGCATGGCCGATGTGGAGTTGCAGGCGTGAGCGGCCTGTGGGTATTTGTATGTGGCGCCTCCGGGGCGGGGAAAGACAGCGTCATGGCCTGGGCTGCCGCGCATTTGCAAAGCAGCCCCGGTATTGTTTTTGCCCGGCGCATGGTGACCCGTGCGGTCCATGCAGCGTCCGAACACGATGCCGTCACGTCTGAACAGTTTGCACAGTTGCAGGCTGCAGGAGCCTTGGCCTGGCAATGGCACGCCCATGGTTTCTCCTACGGTATTGCCGCGCGCTATGCCCAGCATGTGCCGCGTGGCGATCTGGTGGTCGTCAACGGCTCGCGCGAACATGCGATTGCCTTGGCAGACCGCACGGATGTCCGCCTTGTGCAGATCGCCGCGGATGCCCAAGAGCTTTTGCTGCGGCTGCAGCGCAGGGGGCGCGATGCACCCCATGAAGTCGCCCACCGTATCGCGCGCAATCGGCAGTTTGCAGAACTACGCGGCGACTGCACCATCGTCAACCAGCACAGCGTGGCAGACGCCGGGCAACAATTGGTGGCCTACCTAAACGGGCTGAAGATAGAAACCGCTGTCCCCATGCGATGACTCAGGTAACCGCCTTGCGTATGCGGGCGGAAACCAGGTCTATGACCGACACCGTCACTATGATGATGATCATCACGGCGCAGGTCTGCGCATACTGGAAACTGCGAATGATGTCCCACAGGATGACCCCAATGCCACCCGCTCCGACCATGCCAACAACCGAAGCAGAGCGCACATTGGATTCAAAGCGGTAGAGCGCGTAAGAAATCCACAGCGGCAACACCTGGGGAATGATGCCGTAGACAATTTCTTCCAACGCATTGGCGCCTGTCGCGCGTATGCCCTCCACCGGCTGCGCGTCTATGGATTCCACGGCTTCCGAGAACAGTTTCGCCAGCACGCCAGTGGTGTGGACAAACAGGGCCAACACGCCGGCGAATGGCCCCAGCCCCACCGCCACGATGAACAGCATGGCGAAGACCATCTCGTTGATGGCGCGCGCTGCGTCCATCAAACGCCGAATCGGCTGGTGCACCCAGGAGGGGCTGATGTTGGACGACGACAGCAGGCCCAGAGGCACGGCAAACACCACGGCCAGCGCGGTGCCCCACAAAGCAATTTCCAGCGTGACCAGCATCTCGGTCAGGTACATGCGCCAGTCGTTGAACTTAGGCGGGAAAAAATCGGCCGCATAGGTGGCCATGTTGCCCGCATCACGCACGAGGTCAAAGGGCCGCATATCGGCCCCTGTCCACGAGCCTGCCAGCATGGCCAGCAATAGGCCCCAGCCAATCCAGCCCATCACCGACGTGCGGGGCAGTTTGGTGGGCGCAACTGCCAACGGCACCGCTGTACCCGGTGATGTCACGGCTTGCACTACTTGGCGAGGCTCAGCGCGGCCAACTGTTTGTCGATCTCGGCCAGCTTGACCTGCTTGTCGGCTGCCGCCATGGTTTCGTCAGCTTCCGCCTTGTTGCGGTTTTTGAACAGCTCCAGTTGGCGGATGGGGATCAGCTGGCTGTTGGTGGAGGCCTTGAAGCCCGACAATTTGGACAGCTTGAACAAGTTGTCTTTTTCCTGCTGGCCGCCTTTGCCATAGGTGTAGAAGAAGTCACGCACCTTGGCCTTGGTCGCCTCCGGCAAGTCTTTGCGCATCACCAGCGGGTCCAGCGGAATCAATGGCGATGTCCAGATGATGCGCAGGTCGTTGAATTTCTCGGGTTGCTTTTCTTTGACCTTCTCCAGCACTTCGCTGTTGTTGGTTGCAACGTCTACCTGCTTGGCCGCCACGGCCAGCGCATTGGACTCATGGTTGGCAGAACGCGATACCCTGAACAGGGTCTTGGGGTCCACCTTGTTTTGCGCAAACACGTAATAGCTGGGCACCAAAAAGCCAGACGTCGAGTTGGGGTCACCGTTGCCAAAGGCCAGGTTCTTGCCCTGCTTGATCATGTCATCCACGGTCTTGATAGGGCTGTCCTTGTGCACGATCAGGTGGGAGTAATAGCCTTGTGTGCCGTCGGCATTCACATATTGGGCAAACACCTCGCCGTTGGCGCGGTCCACGGCCTCGATCGCAGACTTGGCGCCAAACCAGGCCACATGCACCTTGTTGAAGCGCATGCCCTCGATGATGCCGGCGTAGTCGGACGCAAAAAAGGCGTTGACTTTCAGACCGGTCTTCTTGGCCATGTCGTCCAAGATGGGCTGCCAGTCCGATCGCAGGTTTTGCGATGACTCGGTGGAGATGATGCCGAAGTTGAGTTCCTTCAATTCCTGGGCCGAGGCAGGATTGAGTGCGAGCAGTGCCGTGCCGATGACACTGAGAAAGAGGCGTTTGATCATTGTGTTTTCCTTGAGAGGTTTCGAGAAGTGAAGAACCCCAGGGAGGGGTTGGATAGCAATAGGGTCAGGCGGCACAGGCAGCCTGCGCCATGGCTTCGACCGGCGTCGGCCACACCAGGTGCGGCGCGGCTGGCTTTTTGTCCTGCAGGCTGGTGATGTGGTCGCCGAGCGACAAAATCTCGTCGGCCTCAGCGCCATACAACTCGCGCAGCAAGGCGGGTGTCAATGCGATGGATGGGCCGTCGTACACCACGCGGCCATGGTGGAGCGCCACGGTGCGGGGGCAGTACTTCATGGCCACATTCACCTGGTGCAGGGACACCACCACTGTGCATTGGTCTTCGCGGTTGACGCGGGCCAGGATATCCATCACCTTGCGGGAAGACTCCGGGTCGAGCGATGCAATGGGTTCGTCGGCCAGAATGAGCTTGGCGCCTTGCACCAGCGCCCGTGCAATAGCGGCACGCTGCTGCTGGCCGCCCGACAGCGTGGACGCCCGTTGCCCGCTGCATTCGGCAATGCCAACACGGCGCAATGCGTCCATGCCACGGGCCACCTCGGCGGCGCTGAACCAGCGCGTCAGGCTGCGCCACATGGGTACGCGGTGCAGCGCGCCAGCCAGCACGTTGATAATCACCGGTAAGCGGTCCACCAGGTTGAATTGTTGGAACACAAAACCCACACCACTGCGGGTCTTGCGGATGTCAGACGCAATTTTGCCGTGTGCTTGCACGGTTTTGCCGTGGATCTGGACCAGGCCGGCACCTGCGGCATCACCCGCCATCAGACCGGCCATGTGGCGCAGCAGCGTCGATTTGCCGGAGCCGGAAGCACCTATCAGTGCCACCATTTCACCCTGTTGGATGTCCAGATGGATGTCTTGCAAGGCCTTGCGGCCGCCGAGAAAGGTTTTGTTCAGTGCGTGGATGTGGATGGCTGCGGTCATGGTTCCTCCGGTTCAATGGGGGGAACTTATCGGCTCAATATGTCAAGCTGGTGTCAATATCTTGGTCATCGTGGATGCATAGCGCAATAGGTATTGGTACTGCCGACCAAAATTGTTCTGACGAACGCAGGCCGACTTAACCCGCGCCGACCTGCGCCCGAGTAGCATGGGTTCGATGCAGCTCTATCAAGTCTTGCATCAAGTCGCACACACTGCCGGAATTGCGTTCCTACATCCTCATCGGGGTCAGTCCGTTGGCCACACCACGGCCATTGCTTTGCGGCATGCAGCTACCAGCGGGTCATCGGTGCGCGCTGTCTTGTAAATCAAGGACAGTGGGCAGTCCTGAACAGTCCCAGGCCAAACGCATACTTCGCCTTGTGCTTGTGCCGTGAGCGCCAAGTCATTTCGCATAGTCGCCAACCCAACGCCCGAACGCACCAAACTGACCATCGAGGCTTCCTGATCTGCCTCGAACACGGTACGAACTGCCAGTCCGCGTTCGGCAAACATGTCGCGCACCAGACGATGCTGCGAGCTGTGGACTGCTGTGCCAATCCAGGGCATGGCGGCCAAGTCCGCCCAACCAGCGACTTGCAA
The DNA here is from genome assembly GCF_025356155.1 of Rhodoferax sp. Taxonomy (GTDB): domain Bacteria; phylum Pseudomonadota; class Gammaproteobacteria; order Burkholderiales; family Burkholderiaceae_C; genus Allorhodoferax. The sequence goes on from NZ_JANXUQ010000075.1 coordinate 4,258, forward strand.
CTGGGAGCTCCATTGCGGTGGCCCCACCACCAAGTATTGCAAGGTCCGCATGTGCAGGCTTGAAATATCTGGGTGCACCACTGGCCCGAGATAAAACCCGGCATCAATTTCTCCCCCGTTCACCCGCTCCATCACCCAACCAGAAATACCGTGTCGCAAACGTGCCTGCACCTTTGGGAAATACTCCAGCAATGCCCCCAGGAATGAGCCTAAGCGCAGTGTGTCAGGGTCGATCACTGTGCCGATGATGACTTCGCCGGACACTTCACCGCGCAGCAGACGCGCCTGGTTCAGCAATTCCATCGCGTCTGAAAATGTGCGTTCGGCCAGCGGGAACAGGGCCTGTCCCTCACGTGTCAGTACCATGCCGGTTGGCTGCCGGTCAAACAACAACACACCTAACGCGTGCTCCAGGGCCTTTACTTGTTTGGAAACCGCAGGCTGGGTCAAATGCAACTGATCGGCCGCGCGGGTGAGATGTCCCATGCGTGCCACCGCCAAAAAAGTGCGTATTTGGTAGATCTCCATCAGCAGCGCAGTCAAGTGCCAAAGCGTTCCAAAAGCTGGCTAGCCCCGGAGACGCCCCTCACGGCCTAAGACGGTCAAGTCGGTATAGCGCATACCGTTGCGTGTATTTGGGTCTACCTGTATGCGCAAACCACCTAGGTCCAGGGCGGGCAACGAATCCAAAGCCGCACTCACTTGCTGGCTAGTCGGCGTATCTGACGCACGCTTCAATGCCTCCACCAGGACACTTGCGTATACATAGCCTTCCAAACTAAAGTAGTTGGGAGGCGGGGGCGCAGTCAGTCGCGCAAGCGCTCTACGATACTCTTGCACCACCGCCGTTTTACTGGCATACGGAAACGGATATACCTGCGAAAAACCGATGCCCGCAGCCACAGTTGCGCTACACCGCTTCACCACCGCAGCAGAGTCAACCACCGACATACAAAAAAGCTGAACAGCAGTGTTCAACGGGCGAAATGCACTAATAAAGGTGTACACCGGCTCACCCACCGCCACGATGATCAGTGCTTTGGCAGAAGTAGTTGCCAATGTGTTTGCGGCAGCGGCTAAAGATGCCCCGATGCGTTCGGGTGTTTTGTCAAATGCCACTTTGGCCACTAGGGGGCTGCCTTTGGCGACCGCTGCCTGTTCAACTGCCGCCAGGCCCGTGCGGCCAAATGCGTCATCCACATAAAGCACGGCCACACTGTTCAGTGACATGCGCTGAATTTGCCCCACAAGCTCCGCCAACTCGTTTTCATAGGAGGTGCGCAAGTGAATCACATTTGGGGCACCTTGCACCTCTTTGGCGCCCGTCAATGTGCCCACCAAAGTAATGCCTTGCTTGACCAGTAAACCCGATTGAATTAGTGCAATGGTATTGGCGGTGCCGCGGTAGCCAATAAGCGCCACCGGACGTTCTTGATCAATGAGTTCGCGCGTGAGGCGCACTGTCTCGTCCGGCATGTAACGGTCGTCTTTACTGACTAGGCGCAACGCCTGACCCCGCACCCCGCCTGCTAAATTTACGGCTTGAAAGCACGCCTCAATTCCTTGCTTCAAACCCTGCCCCAGGTCCGCGCCGTTGCTACCCGATAACGAGGCCACTTGCCCCACCGTCAAGGTTTTGTCTGCGGCTGCGGCCCATGGAGATACGGCAAGCGCCGCCACGGTACCCAGCGCCTGCCTGCGGGTAGCAGAATAGATGGGGTCAGATTTCATTGTGTTGTCTCCTGTCTATGGACCCATGCGACCCATGGCAGGTACGCAACCAATTCATAATACTCTTGTTATTTCGTCCCGAAGCTGTTTCGCGTCAACACCAAAACGCAATGCTCCCCAGTGTTGATTGCCCACTTTCAAAGGAAACGACAAGTCGGAAACGACGTCACCGTTATCCCGAAGGTAGGTGACCATAAGGTATGCATCAGACCGGTTTTGCACCGCCCTTTGCGAGGCCGCATCACCCATCTTGCGTTTGTCGCGGCTATATTTCAGGTCGGTCTCATAATGACCGGTGGGGGCTTGGGAATACACTGCGTTGTGGGCGGGAACATAACCATTTACGTCTAAAGCGTTACAGTAAAAGAGCACACCAAGGTCTTGAAGTATGTTGTCAAACATCGGCGTCATCACCCTCGCAAACTCGTCGTCATAGCTGGTTTCGAATTTGAGCGGATCAGTGCCGGGAATGGTTTCATATTTAGTATCAAATACGTTCACACCTTTGCTGTGTAAAGACACCAGCGCATTTTCAATTTGACGGTGGAAATACGTGGCCTTTTTGATGACCAGGTCCAACTGGTCGCCAATTGCGACGCTCAGCGCGTTGGACTGCATGGCCTCTGCACGGCTCGCCAGCGCTACCACACCTTGCAGTGCGGTCTCACTATCAGCATTGATCTGGTGGCTGAGTGCATCTATCTGCGACGAAATATCTGATGCGTGGTGGTTAGCCTGCGCGACCGCATGCACCGCTTCACCTATAGCCACTGAGGCACAATGAATCGATTCAAAATTGCTTACCTGCCCCACCAAAATGTCAGCCACCTCCCTCACGTCGCCATCCGCTTGGTGAATTCGCCCTAACATGTGCGACATCTTCGAATCTGCCGTGGCCATGCCATTAACCACCACATTAACGTTTCCATCAACCGACGTAATCGACTTATTCACCTGGTCTGCCAGCTTTTTGACTTCGCTGGCCACTACGGCAAATCCGCGCCCAGCAGGGCCTGCGCGTGCTGCCTCTATAGACGCATTCAAAGACAGCAATCGCGTCTGCCGGGCCACGTCGGCCACGAGCCGCATTACTTCTTCAATGCTTTGGGTTTGAGTCTGCAAATTGCGCATGTCTGCAGCAATGTGGTCTATTTCGCCACGCAGTTCACGAATAAATTTCGCTGTGGCGGAGAGTTGCCTTGAGGTGGTGAGGCTCTCTTGCAAGTTGCGCGCGCTCAAATCTTCAATCATCGCGCTTTGGCGGGTTACATCTGCAATCAAACCTGATGCCAACTGTTGCTGAACAAGCGCGCTGGCTGAAAGCTGCATCTGTCGGGTGGCGAGCTCGGCCGTGGTTTGCAGGGCCTTAGCGAGTACCGCACAACGCACCGCAATCCAGATTGCCGCAGCACGCACCAACCTGATGACTTCCTTCAAATTTGCACGCAACCCGAAACGTCCCAACATTATGGCGTCCTAAGCGAGACCACCGCGTGTACATCCCTCAACACGATCCGTGATTTCACTGCTCAACCAGCCGCAACATATTGGTAGCGCCTGGCGTTCCAAATGGCATGCCCGCCACGATAGCAAACGTACGCCCAAGTGCAGGCGGGCATAGATTTTCGACGGATATTCGGGCTAGTTGGACCATGTCCGCCACATCCATTGCGTCGCGCGATACCACGGGGCGCACACCCCAGACCAGAGCCAGTTTGCGTGCCGTCTGGGTATTGGGTGTAAGACCTATCAGTGGAGCATGTGGCCGTTCGTGGGCCACCCGCAACGCGCTGGCGCCCGAGGCGGTGTAAGTGACTGCTGCCGCCAGAGACACAGTTTGGGCCACCACACGAACCGCTGCGCCGATGGCATCGGTGGCGTTGGCCTGAACACGCGGGGCGACGGTGTCCATTGAGCGTTGCTGCCGAGGGTCGGATTCGACCCGTTCGATGATGCGAGCCATCATGCGCACCGCCTCTATGGGATAGCGCCCAGACGCCGACTCCGCTGACAGCATAACAGCGTCTACTCCGTCGTAAACGGCGGTTGCTACATCAGAGGCCTCTGCTCGGGTGGGTGTCGGGCTTTCGATCATGGACTCCAGCATCTGCGTCGCCACAATCACAGGTTTGCCCATCTCGCGCGCCAATTGGGTAATGCGGCGCTGCACTCCGGGCACATCTTCGGCTGGCAATTCGACCCCCAAATCACCACGCGCAATCATGACCGCGTCCGACGCTTCCAATATGGCTTCCAATCGCTGCACTGCTGACGGTTTTTCAATTTTCGCAATCAGGCCCGCACGTCCCGCGACCAATTCGCGCAGTTGCATCACATCGACTTCGCTTTGCACAAAGCTCAACGCAATCCAGTCAACACCCAGCGCCAACCCAAACGCCAGATCTTCCAAATCCTTTGCAGTCAGGGCGGGCATGGGCAGGACGCTGTCAGGCAAGTTCAGGCCCTTGCGCTCCTGCAACCGGCCAGCCACCTCGCTGCGGATCCGCACTTGTATGCCATCGTTGCTCAAAACCGTGAAGCGCAGCTTTCCATCATCAACAAGCAATTGATGTCCTACTTCCAAGGCATGAAAAATTTCTTCATGTGGCACTGGGATCGGGTCAACGGCCTGGGCCTGTTGCTCGCCAAAGACCAATAGCAACTCATCCCCTTCACCCAACGCCATCGGTGCAACCAAACGCCCCACGCGCAATTTGGGGCCTTGCAAGTCCAATAGTGCACCCAGAGGGCGCCCCACCCGGTTCTCTGCTTCCCGTACCCACTGTAGGCGTTGCTGATGGTCTGCGTGACTGCCGTGGCTGAAATTCAAACGAAAGACATCTACCCCGGCGATGGCCAAGTCGCATACGTCAGAAAGTCCATTGCTAGATGGCCCTAGTGTCGCCACAATTTTGGTGCCACGCCATGGCCGTAGCGGCATGTGGTGAAGGAAATTGCCCGTATCGTTGACGGGAGGTAGTGCAGCTGACAACGCGTTGCTGAGCATAGTGGGGTCCATTAGTAGATAAGAAGAGCGCGAAAGTCGTTGACGTTTGTTCGAGTAGGCCCCGTGGTGATTAGGTCGTCCAGAGCATTGAGAAATGCATAGGCATCGTTGTTGTCCAATAGCGCGCTGGATTTAAGACCCAGCCGTGATGCGCGGCGCAACGATTCCGGGTCGATGAAGCCACCTGCGTTGTCTTCCACGCCATCGATGCCATCGGTATCGCAGGCGAGCGCATATATCCCCGGCTCGCCTTGCAAGGCAAGCGCCAGGGACAACAAAAATTCCGAATTTCTGCCACCACGGCCTTGTCCGCAGACTGTAACCGTGGTCTCCCCGCCAGACAAAATCAGGCGAGGGCGACCGTCGTGCGAAGGGCTGGCTCGCAGACCGCGCGCAATGGCAGCATGGGTCTTGGCGACTTCACGCGATTCACCCTCGACTGCAGCGCCCAAGGAAATGACTTCCAGGCCCAGAGCATGTGCGTGGGCAATGCTGGCACGCAATGCGTCATCCGCAGTTGCAATGACTGTCACGTTGCGTTTTCCCGCACCGCGCGGAGGTGGCGACACCGGACGCTGCAGCACACCTAGCACGTGCGCGGGTACATCGATACGGTAGCGGCGCATCACTTCCAGCGCGTCGGCAGGGTTGCTCGCGTCGGGCACCGTGGGGCCAGAGGCGACAACGGCAGGGTCATCGCCCGGTACATCCGATATCACCAAGGTATGTACCGCTGCCTCGCCACATGCTTCGGCCAAACGACCTCCCTTGATGGAAGACAAATGCCGTCGTACCAGGTTCATGTCGCGGATATGCGCACCGCTGCGTAACAGCGCCACGTTGACCGCCTTCAGATCTGCGATGGACAGGCCGTTGGCCGGCAGGGTAATGAGAGACGAACCGCCGCCTGAGATCAGTGCCAACACCAGGTCGTCTGGTCCCATGGTCCGAGCCAGATCAAGCATACGGCGCGCTGCCAATACACCCGCCTCGTCGGGAACGGGGTGGCCAGCTTCAACAATCTCAACGTGCCGACAATCCGCCCCATGGCCGTAGCGGGTCACCACCAGGCCAGACAAGGGACCGCCCCATGCTTGCTCAACAGCGAGCGCCATGCGGGCCGACGCCTTGCCCGCACCGAGCACAAGGGTGCGACCTTTGGGTTTTGCAGGTAGATGCCTAGCTACGCACTGCAGCGGGTCCACTGCCGACAGCGCCGCGTTGAACAGTGAACGCAACACAACGCGTGGCGACGGACGGTTTTCTTGAAAGATTGGCACAGCGCGCATGGTTTTTCTCACGGAAGGCAGGCCAGCAAACATTGCAAGCCCACCAAAGTTCACTGTCTTCATTCGACCGTTGTGCGGCGATCAGGATTGACGCAAAATATTACCAACAAGGCTCCCAATATCAAGCTACCGGCCAGCACATACAAACCGGCAGTTGGCGTGCCCGTCGCATCCTTGATGGCTCCGACCATGAAAGGACTAGCAAACCCTGCCAAATTGCCCACTGAATTAATTACTGCAATCCCAGCTGCGGCAGCAGTGCCGCCCAGAAAAGCCGTTGGCAAAGTCCAAAACAGTGGCAGGCTGGTCAAGATACCCATCGTCGCAAGAGTCAGTGCAGCCATGGCAAGTACTACATCCCCGCCATACACCGCGCTGAGCGCCAGCCCCATCGCACCCGAGAGGGCAGCCACTGCAATGTGCCACCGCCGCTCACCACTTCGATCCGAGCTTCTCCCCGCAAGTACCATCGCAATGGCCGCCGCACCATAGGGAATGGCCGACAACAAGCCCACATTGAGGACATCCTTCACGCCTGCACTCTTGATCAGTTGCGGCAGCCAGAAGCTCACGCCGTACAAGCCCATGATGAAGCAAAAATAGATGGCGCTCATCAGCCAGACGCGGCCATTGCCGAATACTTGTCCAATCGAAGTCTCTGCTTTGCCCACGGCATCTACAGCGATGTTTTGGGTCAACATATCTTTCTCTTGCTGGGTAAGCCATTTCGCGCCCTGAATGGAATCATCCAAGTAAAACAGCACCCAAATTCCTACTAGTACGGAGGGCAAACCTTCCAGCAAAAACAGCCATTGCCAGCCCGTCCATCCATTAACACCTGCAAACGACTGCATGATCCATCCTGACACCGGACCACCGAGCACGCCGGCCAGGGCAATCGCCGTCATGAACAGCGACACCACGCGTGCGCGCCGCGCCGCCGGGAACCAGTAGGTGAGATACAAAATAATGCCGGGAAAAAATCCCGCCTCTGCGACGCCCAAGAAAAAGCGCACGACATAGAACTGCAATGGGGTGGTCACCGTCATGGTGAGGGCCGACAAGATACCCCATGTCACCATAATGCGCGCAATCCATACGCGCGCACCTGTTCGATGCAAAATGATGTTGCTAGGTACCTCGAACAAGAAGTAGCCGATGAAGAAAATACCTGCGCCAAGCCCATATATGGTTTCAGTGAACTTAAGATCACTCAGCATTTGGAGCTTGGCAAACCCTACGTTCACGCGGTCGAGGTAGGCCACCACGTAGCACAAGAACAAAAATGGTATCAACCGCCAAGCAACTTTTCGGTAGGTCCGATCCTCAAGTGCTGGGGTTTGGTGAGTGGGAGAGTGCATAACAAAGATCCTCGGTTAGGTGTGAGCCGGATCTTAGGTAGCACCGATGCGAAGGGCCATTGATTTGTATTCATCGGCGTGATTCCCATCAGGCATGCCCAATGCCTGTGCGCCCCGGCAGGGTGTTGGCAAACCGGGTCTACGGGAAAACACTTACCCGTGACGGCAGTTGACGGCTGGACTTGCACTACGAACCCATCAAAATTTTTATCTGGCAGAATCCGCCCATTTTTAGCAATGGAAGGTGACAACACGATGCGAAGCATGAAGCCTATGGAGCGGTCGAAGACAGCTGCAGTTTGTGTATTGGTTACAAGCTTTCTGCTGGTTGCATGCGCCAGCGCGCCACCTGTGCTGCCAAGTCACGTTGCGCAAGGGGACTATTCCGCCGTTCAACGCTACGCGAGTGCAATGATTGAACACGCAATTGGTCGAAATAAAATTCCCGGCGTCAGCATTGCGTTGGTAGATGACCAGCGTGTAGTGTGGTCCCAAGGCTTCGGTTTTGCCGATTTAGCGGCCCAGCGCCCGGCCACGGCGGACACCCTGTACAGGGTTGGATCCATCTCCAAATTGTTTACCGACACCGCAGCGTTGCAGTTGGTGGAGAAGGGCAAGTTGAGCCTGGATGAACGGGTGCAAGCGCGTTTGCCCGGCTTTGCACCGCGGTCATTGCACAACTTGGCGCCGCTGGACATTACACCGCGCTTGTTGATGACGCACCACGCTGGACTGCAAAGGGATGTGGCCAGAGCATTTCAAAGTGACGCGCCCCAGCGGTTCACCGAAATGACGGCCAGCTTTGACAGTTATTTGGCGTACCAGCCAGGTCAAAAAATGTCTTACTCCAATATTGGACTGACCGTGCTGGGGAGTCTGGTGGAGCGCGTGAGTGGCACGCCGTTTGAGCAGCACGTTCAGCGCTCTGTGCTGGATCCGTTGGGCATGGCGCATTCGGCGTTCGATATGGCGGCGTCAAAAGATGCAGCAATGTCCAAGAGTTACAACGGCCGAGACAACTTGCCCACCGTTGCGCTGCGCGACGTGCCGGCCGGTGGCCTCAACAGCAGTGTCAACGACCTGAGCCGCTTTATGGAAATGGTGTTTGCCGGTGGCCAGTCGAACGGCCAACAGGTTCTCAACCCAGAGACAGTCGCCGCAATGTTTTTGCCACAGCACGGGGCCGTTAAGCTGGACTTTGATAGCCAGATCGGCCTGGGATGGTTTTTGCAGTTGCCTGACAAAGCGTCCATTCGGGGCGGTGGTGTGGTTGCGGGACACGGTGGCGCAATCGATGGGTATCGCAGTTACATGGGGTTGTTGCCTGAGCACAAGCTCGGCGTCGTTGTGTTAACCAATTCAACGACTGGCACCGAAGCATCACAGCATATCGTCGAAGTGGTTTTGAGACTGGCGCTGGAGGCCAAGACCGGGACTCGCGCACCGAACGGTTCGGTAGGTGACGCCCAGTTGGCCGGCACTGAGCTCCCCTTCGTCGATAAGCCGTTGGCGCCCGATGTCGTACAGCAATGGGTGGGCGATTACACGACGATGATGGGTTATGTTTGTATCTCCTCCAAAGACGGCAAGACCTTGCAGGCGGATGCCATGGGACACACGCTTGCGGTGCGCGAACGTGCTGACGGCAGCATGGGCTTGAGCTATAAACTATTGGGTATCGTCCCGGTCAACCTTGGCCGCCTTGGCGCCATGGTCCTGTCACGTCGCACGGTTGAGGGGCGGGAGGTTTTGGTGGCCCGAAATGGGCTACGCGAAGCTTTGGCAGGTGAGCGCATACACGCCGATCCTGCGATGGATGCCCCGACGCGGCGTTTTATTGACCAGCACCTTGGTCGTTACGAACTGCTGGATACGGGGGACGGAAAAATTGAAGTCACAAGCGTCCGATTGCTGGAAGAAAACGGTTTGGTGATCGCTGAGGTCGCGGTCGCACAAGACAAGCAGACTCTGCGCGTAGTCCTGAAGCCTGTTGGAAATGGCTTGGCCATTGCACTTGGCGCGTTAGCCGATCAGGGGGAAATTGTTGAGACACTCTCCGACGAAAAAGGGCATGTTGACGTTCGCGCCCTGGGTTTGACCTTTCGCAAAGTGGGTCAGGGCGGCGGCTAAATGCAGTACTAGAAAAATTGCACGGTGATGGGCCACCCGAAATCCAGCGTCTTGCAACCGAAGCGCCAACGCCATAATCCGCGCATGAAGAAATTCTGGCTCATGAAGTCCGAACCCGGCGAAGTGTCCGTAGACGACGCGCTGGCTGCGCCCCAATCAACCGTGCCGTGGACTGGTGTGCGCAACTACCAGGCGCGCAATTTCATGCGCGACGGCATGGAGGTGGGTGACGGCGTGTTGTTCTACCACTCCAGTTGTGCCGAGCCCGGCATTGTCGGCATTGCACGCGTGGCGTCGGGCGCCCACACCGACCCCACGCAGTTTGACCCGGATTCGCCGTACTGCGACCCTGCCTCCAAACCCGAGGCGCCGCGCTGGCTGCTGGTCGATGTGCAGGTGGTGCAGAAGACGCGCAACCTCACATTACCCGAGTTGCGGGCGGATGCTGATCTGCAAGACTTGCTGGTGTTGAAGAAGGGCAACCGCCTGTCCATCACGCCGGTGGAGCCCGCGCACTGGAAGGCCATCCTGCGGCGGCTGGGCGTATCGAATTGAGATTGCTATCGTATCCATAGCTGTATCGCTATATTCGACGAGGGCTACAGGCCATTTTTACTTGCAGAACCTTCTGAAAAACGCATATTGGGCATAAATTACCATGCTGGCGCTCAAACGCCTGGATTGGGCCACTTCGGGTGCGTACCTGGCGGCGCAGATCCTGGGCGCCATTGCCGGCGTGATCGCTGCGCACTATATGTTCGAGTTGCCACTGTTGATGCAGTCCCTCCACGTGCGCACCGGGCCCCACCAGTGGTGGAGCGAAACGGTCGCGTCCTTCGGCTTGCTCACGGTTATTTTGAATGTGGCGAAGACGCGGCCCGACTTTGTGCCCGTGGCCGTGGGCTCCTACATCACGGCAGCGTATTGGTTCACAGCGTCGACGTCCTTCGCCAACCCAGCCGTGACCATTGCACGGTCTTTGACCGATACCTTCTGCGGCATACGCCCTGTCGATGTGCCCGGCTTCGTGCTGGCACAACTGGTCGGCACGGCAATCGCCTTCGCACTGTTTAGGTGGCTTGAAGCCGACCACGCTCAATAGTTCCTTCACTAACGCCCACACCATGTCTGACCCCATCACGATCTACCACAACCCCGCCTGCGGCACGTCCCGCAATACGTTGGCCTTGATCCGCAACAGCGGTGCCGAGCCTGAGGTCATTGAATACCTGAAGACGCCCCCCAGCAAGGAGCGTCTGCAACAACTGCTGCAGGCCATGGGCATCGGTGCGCGCGATCTGCTGCGCGAAAAAGGCACGCCGTACGCGGAATTGGGTTTGGCTGATCCCAGGTGGACGGATGCCGAGCTGATCGACCACATCGTGCGACACCCCCTGCTGATGAACCGCCCCGTGGTGGTGACACCCCTGGGTACCCGGCTGTGTCGCCCCAGCGAAGTGGTGCTGGACATCCTGCCCAGCCCGCAGCGCGGTGCCTTCACCAAAGAGGATGGCGAAGCCGTTATCAACGCACAAGGCCAACGTGTCTGATCTCGCATTGCCATCGACCAACATCGACGCGGCGTGCTTCAAGGTTCCCGTCCACCCAGTCTTGGTCGGTAACACAGCGTCCAGCCATCCGCCCAGAATTCTGCTCTTGTACGGGTCATTTCGTGAGTGCTCCTACAGCAAGCTCCTGACGCTGGGAGCCGCCCGGCTGCTGGAGGCCATGGGGGCTCTGAGGCCAAGCGCATGCTGACCATCCCCAGCTAAACCTCGGTCGCCAAGGCGTTTCTGGAGTTTGACGCGGCAGGGCGCATGAAGCCGTCCAGCTACTATGACCGTGTGGTGGATGTCATGGAAGAGCTGGTCAAGTTCACGCTATTGACGCGCGACGTGGCGCCGTATCTGGCGGACCGCTACAGCGAGCGCAAGGAATCAGCCGAGCAACTGGCCGGGCGGGTCAACCAAAATTCACTTTAGTAGATGCTACATTTATAATAGCAGTAAGCTAATATTCTACGAGGGCTAGCGGAGATTTTTACTTAAGCGTTGTCTGGCTAACCCGTGGCCGCAACGCAAAGTAGGTCGCCAGACCCATCACGATGCCCCAGCACGCCGAGCCCAGGCCCAGCAGACTGACATTGGATGCCGTCACGATAAAGGTCACCAGCGCTGCCTCACGCTCGCTGGGTTCTGCCATGGCGTTGACCAGGCCGCCCTGTATGGCGCCCAGCAGGGCCAGGCCCGCCACCATGGTCACCAGCGCTTGTGGCAGGTGCGAAAACGTGAAGCTGATGGTGCCCGCAAAACTGCCAATGGCGATGTAGAACACGCCACAGGCCACGCCTGCGACCCAGCGTTTGCGCGGGTCGTGGTGGGCCTCCGGCCCGGTGCAGATGGCGGCGGTGATGGCCGCCAGGTTGACGCCGTGTGCGCCAAAGGGTGCCAACAGCAAACTCGCCCAGCCGGTACCCGACACCAGCTTGCCGGTTGGCGCCTCGAAATTGGCGCCACGCAATACGGCAATGCCCGGCACCTGCTGCCCGGTCAGGCACAACAGCGCCAGCGGCAGGCCCAGGCTGACGATGGCGTTGACGGAGAACTCGGGCGTGGTCCATACCGGCTGGGTCAGGCCAAACAACGTGGCACTGCTGCTGGCCGCGTCTGGCGTAGCAGCTACTGAGCCCCAGCCCAACACCAGCCAAAGTGCAATGCCCAACAACAAGGTTAGCGGTATCGCATACCGCGCCGAGCGCTGCTTGAAGACCAGGTAACCCAGAAACATGCAGCACACCAGCCAGGGCGCGCCGCTGACGGTGCTGCGCGCTGCGGCAAAGGCATCCACACCAAAGCGCATCAGGATGCCGGCCAGCATGGCGGCGCACAGGCTCTTGGGGATCACGGCCATCAGCCGCTCAAAGGCGCCCGTCATGCCCACGAGCAGCATGGCCGCTGCTGCGACGATGTAGGCTCCAATCGCCTGGCTGTAGGGCAGGGTGGCCAGTCCGCTGACCAAGAGCGCGGCACCGGGCGTGTTCCATGCGCAGATGACGGGGATCTTGTGTTTGAAGCTCATCACGACGCTGCACAGGCCGGCGCCAATGGAGATGGCCCAGACCCAGGATGCCAGTTGCGCCTGCGTCAGGTGCGCGGCTTGTGCAGCTTGCAACACCAGCAGCAGTGGCCCGGCGTAAGAGATCAGCACGGCAATCAGCCCGGCCACGATGGCGGGGAACATGTCCACGGCCGCTGCACCGCAGGCCACGGGTGCCGGAGTGCCCGGTGCGTGTACTGAGGGCGTCGTGGTTTGCGCGCTGGGGTGTGGAGTGAGTGTTTTCATACCCTCCATGGTGCCGCGTCGTACCGGTTTGCGGCGCGCAGTGTGGCCATGCCGTATGCTGTACAGATCTACAAAAATAGCATCTGTTATGCAGCACAGTTACATGCAACTCGCACAGAGCCTGATGGACGAGATCAAGGCCGGCCGTTATGCGATTGGCGAGCGTCTGCCCTCGGTGCGCGAATACGCCGTCGCGCAGGGCGTCAGCGTATCCACCACCACCCGTTGTTACCGGTACCTGGAGAGTTTGGGCCTGGTGCAGGCGCGTTCCAAATCCGGCATGTACGTGGCCGACTGGAAAGCGCTGCAACCCAATCGGCGCGCGGCCGACAAGGCCCGCCAGGCCGCGAACCTGGCACCGGTGGAGTACGACAAGCTGGTGTCTTTGCAGCACCGCATGACCGAGCTGTATTCGCTGACCAACCAGCCCTTGCAATTGGGCCTGCACCTGGCCAACGCGGCGCCGGAATGGTATGCCTGTGAGGCCCTGGCCCGCATTGGCCAGCGCCAGTTGCGCCACAACCCGCAGGCCATTGGTGCCTACCCCACTGGCACGGGTTTGCCCGAATTCAAGGACCAACTGATCCAGCACCTGGCACTGTGTGGCGTGGACCTGCAGTCTGAGGAATTGCTGATCACCAATGGCAGCACCGAGGCGCTGAGCGTGGCCCTGCGCGCGGTGGCGCAGCCGGGGGACGCGGTCATAGTCGAATCACCCGTGTACTTTGGCCTGCTGCAAATGCTGGAGAACCTTGGCATCAAGGCAGTGGAGGTGCCCTGTGTGTCCGGCAGCGGCATCAGCCTGGAGGCGCTGGAATACGCGCTGGAGCACCACCCCGGCGTGCGGGCTGTGGTGGCCATGCCCAATTTCCAGAACCCGCTGGGCTGCACGATGACCGAGAAGGCCAAAAAGCGCCTGCTCAAACTGGTGGAGCAGCACGACATTGCCTTGATCGAAGACGATGTGTTTGGCGACCTGTCGCACACGCAGACGCAGACGCAAGACCACGAGCGCCCCCAGCCGGTCAAGGCCTGGGACCGCCATGGCCGGGTCATTTACTGCGGCTCGTGCAGCAAAAGCGTGGCACCGGCCTTTCGTGTGGGTTGGATTGCGGGTGGGCGTTATCACGCGCGGATCGAATCGCTGAAGCTCAGCAACTCACTGGTCACACCCTTGTTTGACCAGGCCGTGCTGGCCGAATTCATGAAAGCCGGTGGCTTGCCGCTGCATCTGCGCAAGCTGCGCGCGCAGTTGGCGGCCCATGTGCCGCTGGCAGTGGCGGCGGTGCGCAATTGTTTTCCGGCGGGCACGCAGGTGGTCAGCCCGGCCGGGGGCTGGTGGTTGTGGATTGAGCTGCCGGAGCAGGCGGACACCCTGGCCCTGCTGCGGTTAGCGGTGGCGCAGGGGATAGCGTTTACACCGGGCGCGCTGTTTTCGGCGTCTAACAAATTTACCAACTTCATGCGCCTGAACGTGGCGCGCCCTTGGGGCCGCGACATGGAGCAGGGCATCAGGACACTAGGGAAGTTGGCGAGATCGAGCCCGGTCTGAGTGCCATGGGGGGCAGGTGCGGAACAATGGGCCAAAATGGCCAATGACCACACCAACACCCGCCCCACAAGGCCCCAAGCGCTTATTTAACGAAGAGGCGAACCAGCTGAAGCTGTTGCGCGCGCACCGCAAGGCCCATCGCACAGCGCAGTTGACGCGGCTTCCGGTCAAAGCGGCGGCACCGCCGGAGCATTTTGAGCCCCCCACCCCCACGCGCGGGCAGCGGCTGGCAGACGGCGTGGCCGCGACGATAGGCTCCTGGCGCTTCATCATCATTCAGAGCACGGCCATCGTCATCTGGATTACCGGCAACGTGTTGACCGGCTCACACGCCTGGGACCCCTATCCTTTTATCTTGCTGAACCTGCTGCTGTCGTTTCAGGCGGCCTACACGGCGCCTGCCATCATGATGAGCCAGAACCGGCAATCGGAAATGGACCGGCGCCATGCTGAGACCGACTACGAAATCAACGTCAAGGCCGAGCTGGAGATCGAGCTGTTGCACGAGAAGATTGACATGATAAAAGAGCGCGAGTTACTGGTTTTAACCGAGGCGGTGAAGGAGTTGACCGTGCTGGTGACCGCGCTGTCCAAGCGGTAAACCAGGGCATTTTGGCCAGATTGTTCAGTGGTGGACGGTTGAGTTTGCTGCTCGACGGGCAAATGCTTGTAATACATCCATCTGCACTTGTCACAAGCCCGGTTCCCCCTATGAAAACCCCTGCCATGCGCCTTTGGACCCAAAATATTCAACACTGGTGGCGTGCCCGCCAAAACGCCAAGAGCGGCAACGGCGTGCTGCGCGTCGGTGAGCTGCTGGAGAACAAATCTTTGACTTCGGTATTCCAGCCCATGGTGGACCTGCGCACTGGCACCATCGTGGGCCATGAAGCGCTGATACGCATGTCGCGCACCGTGGGTGACATGACCTATGAGCAGTTGCTGCACGCCGCCAAAGAGCAGCACTGTCAGCGGCAATTTGAAATGGCCTGTGTAGAGCTGGCCATTGAGCACTGGCTGGTCGAGCGGCCCAAGGGCCAGTTGTTTGTCAATTTCAGCGCCTATACGCTGGTGCAATTGCATGAGTCGGAAAGCATAGACACGCTGCTGGAGCTGCTGCGCAAGCACAAGCTGCAGCCCAAACGCATGGGGCTGGATATTACCGGCTACACCCGACTGCCCAGCATCTCCACACTGGTGGAAGCTGTGAAGCCTTTGCGCGAGGCCGGCATGGCCATTGCGCTGGATGACTTCAAAGTATCGGATTCGGGCATGCGGGTGTGGACCAAGTTATTGCCCAACATCGTGAAGATGGCGCCGCGTTGGACCCACAAGGTGGATACGGAATCTGAGAACAGTGCCATGGTCGCCAGTATGGTGCGCCTGACACAAAACCACGACTGTCTGCTGCTGGCCAAATCGGTGGAGACGGAGTCCGAGTTAAGAACCCTGCGCGGCCTGGGTGTGGACCTGGCCCAAGGATTTTTCTTGGGCAGTCCCGCGCCAGACCCTATCTCCGCCCTGAACCTGCGCGCCCGTGGCGTGTTGACGGCGGTGACTTTTTAAAGCCTATTGCCCCCACGTTTTTCGCTTTGCGTACTGCGCTGCCCCCCAAGGGGGCGTTCGCGCCTTGGGCGGTCCGGCGGCCCGGCGGCGCTCAGGCTTCAGGTTTCATTTCATTGAGGACGCGCAGCACCTCCAGCAATTCGGCAATTGTCGGGTTCAGCGTGTTGACATTGTCCTCACGCTGGCGGCGCGCGAAGCGGTGCCAGGTGGCGATGTTCAAAATCTCCAGCTTGCCGTAGTGCAGCTTCAGCCATTCCTTTTGCGCCAACTGCTGCACATACTCGGAGAACAGTGTGCGCGATACGCCGCACAGCGATGCCAGCGTGTTCTGCGCAATCGGAATCTCCACCCCTTCACCCATAGCCACGGTCGGTGGCCGCTCGGAGCGGTAGGCCAGCGCCTCGGCAAACTGGGCCAGGCCCATCACCACGCGCAGGCAGGGGTTGCCTAGCTTCATCAGCGTCAGCGTCTCGGATGTCTTTTGCACACGCCAGGCCATCAGTTTGGCCACATAGCGGGCGAATTCGGGCTCTTGGTCAAATAAGGCGTCGAATGTGGTGGCTGGCATGCGCAGCACCTCGGTTGCGGTCAGGCACACATAGTCGGCGAAGCTGGGCTTGCGGTTGATGATGGACTGCTCGCCAAACCACGAGCCCTTGCCGTAGATGGAGATGGGTGTGGATTCGGAATTGGTGGTGGGTATGGAGGCCGACACCAGGCCATTCATGATGTACTGCCAGTGCTGCACTTCGCCACCCTTGGTCCAGATCTTCTTGCCGGCTTCAAAGGCCTGTACCTTGACGCTGGGCGCCGTCTGCGTCGCCAACGCATCCGACAGGCCCAGGCGGCGCAAGCGGGTGTAGACGTAGTGGCTGCCCGTTGTGGTTTGTGTGGAGGGAGTCATATGTACAACTGGCCGCTAGCCCTCGTGAAACATGCGTAGGACGCTATCATTTCGGTAGTGTAGGCCAATCAACCTAAATGCGTGTGGCGCACCAGTTGCGCGCCGGTCTCCATCGCGGCCAAGCCCTGCAAGATGCCACACGCATCGACCGCGTTGTTGCCGCCGTTGCCGCTGTTGTCGCCTCTGTTACCGCAGCGTTGGCGCAGCGTGCTGAGCTGTTGCTTGAGCTGGGTGAGTTCGCGTATGCGCGTATCCACATGGGCGATGTGCGCATCGAACACCGCATTGATGGGGCCGCAATCGCCCCCCGCCTGACCAGCCAGCTTCAACAGCGCGTGGATTTCTTCGTGGCTCATGTCCAGCGCGCGGCAGTTACGTATCAGTCGCAACCGCTCCAGATGCTCAGACCCATAGACCCGGAAGTTGCCCGCCGTGCGCGCGGGCTCGGACAGCAGACCGGCCTTCTCGTAGTAGCGTACCGTCTCAACCGTGCACAGCGCGGTTTGTGCCAATTCGCCAATTTTCATGGGACGCTCCAAAAACCTGTTGACTCTATAGTAACTTCAGGTTGTCTAATGGGCCGAACACGTTTCTATAAAGCCCTAATGTCCGCCCAACCTGCCCATCCGCCGCATGACCACGGCAACCGCCACGACCACGGCCATGCCCCTGCCCCTCACGATGATCATGGCCATGACCACCACTCCCATGCTTCGGCTCATGGCGCTGATTCCTGCTGCGGTAGCGGGCCTGCGGCCATTGCAAAACCGCTGGCCGTGGGCGATGGCACCCACACCCCCATCCGCATCCTCCAGATGGACTGCCCCACAGAAGAAGCCCTGCTGCGCAAAAAACTGGGCAGCATGGATGGCGTAACCGGCATGGAGTTCAACCTGATGCAGCGTGTGCTGACGGTTGCCCATGCGCCCACGGCCATCGAGCCGATTCTGGAGGCCATTCGCTCGCTGGGTTTTACGCCCGAGGTCGCCACAGGCGCCGCCGCCCATGCACCGTCAACACCTGAGCGCGCTAAACCGTGGTGGCCGCTGGCACTGGCCGGTGCGGCGGCGGTCGGGTCTGAAGCAGCGCATTGGATGGGTCTGTCCACCTGGGTCGCCGCTGCGCTTGCGTTGGTCGCCGTGCTGACCTGTGGATTGACGACCTACAAGAAGGGCTGGATTGCGATCCGCAACGCCAACCTCAACATCAACGCGCTGATGAGCATTGCCGTGACCGGCGCACTGTTGCTGGGCCAGTGGCCCGAGGCGGCCATGGTCATGGTGCTGTTCACCATTGCCGAGCTAATAGAGGCCAAGTCGCTGGACCGGGCGCGCAACGCCATCCAGGGGCTGATGCAACTCACGCCCGAGCGCGCCACGGTGTTGCAGGCCGATGGCACATGGACCGATGTAGAGGCCAAGGCCGTCGCAGTGGCTGCACGGGTGCGTATCAAACCCGGTGAACGCATCGCGCTGGACGGGCGCATCGTCAGCGGCACATCCAGCATCAACCAGGCGCCCATCACCGGTGAAAGTCTGCCCGTTGAAAAGGCCGAGGGTGACCCGGTGTTTGCCGGGACCATCAACGCATCCGGCTCATTTGAATATGTGGTGACGGCCGCCGCGAATGACAGCACCCTGGCCCGCATCATCCACGCGGTGCAAGAAGCCCAAGGCGTGCGCGCGCCCACACAGCGTTTTGTGGACCAGTTTGCCAAGGTCTACACGCCGGTGGTGTTTGCCATCGCGCTGGCCGTGGCTGTGGTGCCGCCCCTGCTGCTGAGTGGTACGTGGTTTGACTGGGTCTACAAGGCCTTGGTGCTGCTGGTCATTGCCTGCCCCTGTGCGCTGGTGATTTCCACGCCGGTGACCATCGTCAGCGGTTTGGCGGCGGCGGCGCGCCAAGGCATTTTGATCAAGGGCGGTGTGTACCTGGAAGAGGGTCGCAAGCTGAAATGGCTGGCGCTGGACAAGACCGGCACCATCACCCACGGCAAACCGGTGCAGACAGATTTCATGGCCTTGAATGGGAGCGATGTGGCCACAGTGCGCAGCCTGGCAGCCAGCCTGGCCAGCCGGTCTGACCACCCGGTCTCACGCGCCGTGGCCCAGGCAGCGCAAGCACAGGGTGTTGCGCTAATCGAAGTGGAAGCCTTTGAAGCCTTGCCGGGCCGTGGCACCAAGGGCCGTATCAACGGCAGGTCGTACTACCTGGGCAACCACCGATTGATCCACGAGCAGGGCCGTTGTTCTGACGCGCTGGAGGCGCAACTGTCCGGGTTGGAGCAGCAGGGCAAGACGGTGATTCTTTTGACCGATGAACAACAGGTACAAGCCCTGTTCGCCGTGGCCGACACGGTCAAAGACAGCAGTCGTCAAGCTATCGCCGAGCTGCACGCGCTAGGCATCAAGACCATCATGCTGACCGGCGACAACGCCCACACAGCAGCGGCAATAGCCGCGCAGGTGGGCATAGACGAGGCGCGTGGCGACCTGCTGCCCGAAGACAAACTCAAGGCCATCGAGGCCAAGATGGGCGAAGGCGGCGAGGGTGCTGCGGTAGGCATGGTGGGCGACGGCATCAACGACGCACCAGCATTGGCCCGCTCCAGCATTGGCTTTGCGATGGGTGCCACTGGCACCGGCACTGCGATAGAAACGGCAGACGTGGCGCTGATGGACGATGACCTGCGCAAGCTGCCACGTTTTGTGCGCCTTTCGCGCCACACGCATGCGCTACTGGTACAAAACATCGTATTGGCGCTGGGCATCAAGGCTGTTTTCTTGGTGCTGACACTGACGGGTGCGGGCACCATGTGGATGGCCGTGTTTGCCGACGTGGGCGCCAGCCTGTTGGTGGTAGGCAATGGGCTGCGCTTGCTGCGCGTGCGTACCGAACGTTGAGACCTTGGCAGTCACCTGGCTGCGCCGGGGCGGTGTAAGCAAAATCGGCCTCTAGCCCTCGCCAGTTCTGCATATACAGCTATGCTTTTGGTAGCATTTGATCCCTAAGGACTTTGTCGACTTTACGATAAGCCTAGTCGGAGCTACCGCCAGTCTTGCAACTGCAACTGGTGGCGCAGGACGGCGGTGCTGCGCGTTGGATGTGTTTGCGCCACCCCCAAACCGCCAGAGGGCTCAAAACCAGCATGGCTGCCGCCGCCAGCCACCAGTTATTGGTCAACACATCGTTGACGGAGTAAGCGCCCAGGCTGGCCAGCAACGCCAAGGCCAGGGGCGTGATCAGGGGAAGACAACATGCCCCGCAGGCGACCACTGCGACCGCTACGGCCGCGGCGGTGGCTTTCCCTGCGTTGGGTGGGGCTTTGTGGATGGAATACATGGAACGATCCTTGTGTTGTATGCAATAGTGCAGGCCGTACGGTACAAGCTCAAGCCACTTGAGGTGCAAGCCTTTTTTGCAAAAAAGAATTCAATATGTCTGACACACCACTCACCATTGGCGCTTTGGCGTCTCGCACGCGCTGCAGTGTCCCGACCATTCGTTACTACGAGCAGATCGGCCTGTTGCCCAGCCCCGGACGCTCTGCCAATGGGCACCGCTACTACAGCCGACGCGATCTCACCCGCCTGGGTTTTATCAAACGGTGTCGGGATTTCGGTTTTGCTATCGAGCAGGTGCGGGTGCTTGCACAACTGTTTGATGATGGTGACCGTGCGTGCAGCGAGGTGCGCGACCAAGCGCAACTGCACCTTGACGCGGTGCGTACCAAACTGGCAGATATGCGCCAGCTGGAGGCAAGTCTGGAGCTGTTAGTTGGCAGTTGTGATGCGACCTGCAGTGCAGGGCCAACGCGCGACTGCTGCATTCTTGTTGACCTTGCCGCTCCAGCAGAGCAGTTCACCCGCGCAGCGTGATCGGCTCCAGTGCATCCGTTTGCGCCAGTATTCGACCAATCGCCACGGTGTGCGGGTAGCCCAGCGCACGCAGTGCCGCAATGCAGGCATCCGCACGGTCGGGCGGCACGCTGGCCAGCAGTCCACCGGCGGTTTGCGGGTCAAAAATCAGTGGATAGCGCGGGTGCTTGACCATCGCCTGCTGGTTGCGCAGCGCTCGGCGCAGGCGCACGTTGGCGCCCTGAAGCGAGCTGACGATGCCTGCTGCCACGCACTCTTGCGCGCCATCCAATAGCGGCAACGCGCCCAGGTCCAGTTCGGCATCCACTGCGCTGGGGCGCGTCATCTCCACCAAATGGCCCAACAGGCCGAAGCCGGTCAGGTCGGTGCAGGCGGTGGCGCCAAATTCGCGCAGGCATTGCGCGCCCTGTTGGTTGGACACGATCATGGACTGCAGTGCCGCGTCGATCCAGCGCCCCTTGGCGGCCAGCCGCGCATGCGCTGCAAACAGGGTGCCAGTGCCAATCGGTTTGGTCAGTATCAGCACGTCGCCCGCTCGCATACCGTTTTTGCGCAAGATCTGCGCCGGGTCGTCCGCTATCAAGCCATTGATCGCAAAGCCCAGCGCGAGTTCTTTCCCCTCGCCGGTGTGGCCACCCACCAATGCGCAATTGGCGGCGTTCAGCACCTCCAGCGCGCCAGTCATCATCTGGAACAGCAGGTCTTCGACCTTGCTCTCCAGGCCCGGGGGCACGGTGGCGATTGCCGTAGCCGATTGCGCCTGTGCACCCATGGCCCAAATGTCCCCCAGCGCATGGTTTGCGGCGACCTTGCCAAACAGGTAGGGGTCGTCGATGAAGGAGCGGAAGAAATCTACCGAATGCACCATGGCCATGCCCGGTGGCACGCGCACCACGGCGGCATCGTCGGGGTCTTTCAGGCCGACCACCACATCGTCACGGTGCACAGGGTGCAGTTGGCCCAGCGCACGCGACAGTACCGTAGCACCCACCTTGGCACCGCAGCCGCCGCAGCGCATGGCAATCGCCGAGATGGCTTGCAATGATTCTTCGGAACTGAGTGCCACCGTGCTGGGGCTTGCCGCCTGCGGGGGCGGCGCACGGGTGTCCATGGGCGTCAGGTCTTGAAACTTGCGCATGAAGCGCCGGTCTATCCCGTCTTTCCAGCGCCAGACCCAGGCGCCGCCAAAACCCAGCCAGCCGCGCGACGCAATGGCGAACTGGTCGCCGGTGCTGATCAAAGCCAACCACTTGCGCTGCGGGTGGTAGGGTTTGAGTGCCGCGCCTTGCACGCTCAGGCGCAGGTTGTCGGTGAGTGGTGGACCCTGGCGCACCGCGAAGACACCGGCTTTTTCCAGAGAGTAGTTCACCATGCTGGCTACGTCACCGGCGGCAAAGATGGCGGGGTCTGTGACCGTTTGCAGTGTGTCTTGCACCTGGATGAAGCCGTTGGCGTCCAGCGCCAGGCCGGTGTCTTGTAGCCATGGCGCGCCACCGGCGCGGGTGACCCAGATGATCTCATCCGCATCCACTGCCTCACCCGACGCCGTTCGCAGCCGCCCCGGTGTGACCTCGGTGACGGCCGCGTTGCGGTGTACCACCACGCCGCGTTCTGCCAGTACGGCATCAAAACGCTGGCGCACGCCGGGGTTGTGGGTGGGCAAAATCACATTGCGGTCGGTGAACAGGTGAAAGACCAGTTCGTCCGGGCTGCGACCCACAGACTGCAGCAACCTGCGCAAGCGAAATTGCATGGCCAGCAGCAGCTCCACACCACCTGCACCAGCGCCCACCACCGCCACGGTTGTGGTGCCAGGATGGCGCTGCACACGCGCCAACAACGCCAGCCAGCGGTCGTTAAAGCGGGCAATCGGCTTCACCGCAACGGCGTGCTCCACCGCGCCGGGCACACCCTGTGCCTGGGGGGTCGCGCCGATGTTGATGGATAACACGTCAAACGGCACCGGCGGGCGGTGGCGGCACAGCACCTTGCGGTTGGCGCGGTCCAGGCCTATGACCTCGTCACGGTACAGCCGTGCCCCGGCAAACACCGCCAGGCGGCTCAGGTCGATGTGTACCGCGTCATAGTCGTAGTGGCCCGCCACGTAGCCGGGCAACATGCCAGAGTAGGGCGTGTGCACGTCGGTACAAATCAGCGTAAGCCGCACACCGGGCAGGGGCCGCATGCCGAAGCTTTTGAGCACACCCACATGGCTGTGGCCGCCACCCACCAAAACAATGTCTCTGAGGATCGGTTGGTCAGGCGCTTGCATGCTGGTGGCGTATTTCGTTGAAAGGATGGGGTTGCAGGAGTTCGCGCACCAGCTGGTGCAACGCGGATTGTTCGTTGGCCGGCGTGAACCAGGGCGCGCGCTGGTTGCATTGTGATTGCAAGTGCTGGTAGAAGGCGCAAGCCATGGACACGGCACCAGGCTCTTGCGCGCGGAAGCGCAAGAGCGCGTCGGCCATGCCATGGGCATCGCCAAGCGCAAAGTAGCCGCTGTAGTCGGCACCCAGCATGCCGATGTTGCCGTCAATGCGGGAGGCCAGCACCGGCGTGCCACTGCACACCGCCTCCATCACCACGTGCGCCCCGCCTTCCATGCGGCTGGGGTGGACCAGCACATGGGCGCTCTGGATGCGTCGGCGCGTGGCCGCGTGCGGCAGGCCACCCAGCCAGCGGTACTGCGGACATTCGGCGGCGCAGGCCTGGGCCTCTAGCCCCAAGGCGTGGTCCAGCGCTTCGCCGATGTGGTCGATGAATACACCGGGCGCATGTTTGAGCAGGCGTGCGGCCGCGAACACGGTTCGCGGCGATTTTTCGTCGCGCAAATGGCCCACCACCACGGCACGCACATGGCGCAGGGTCTTGGCCACGGGCTTGCGCGCGGTGACCGACTGAAAGATCACCCGGGCTTTCGCACGCAGCGGCTGCGGCAACGCTTGGGGCGCACAGTCTTGCAGCACCACCAACCGCTGCGCATAGGCCAGGGAGGCCTGTGCAGACGCATCCGTCTGGATGTCGCGGTACAGGTCGGTGCCGGTCAGTACCACGGCCAGACCCGGGCAATCGGCGTCCACGCCCCGCGCCCGTGCCCAGTAAGCAATTGCCTCAGCCGAACGCCGGGCGTGCAGTGCCAGCATCACGTCAAAGGGCTCACCTGCCCAGTCTTGCGCAATCGTGGTGTCGTAGTGGGGGTGCAGCATGCGCGACCAGCGCCAGGCGGTTTGCCAATTGCCGTTGTTGGAACCGGCCGCAGCTGGGCTGATGATCAGTACGCGGGGCTTGGTCATTGCAGCGGGAGCATACGGCCCTTTGATGGTGGGTGGGCGGTGGGTGCGAGTGCGAGGGTTTTGCGTTTCGAGTCTAATCGACCGGTTGCTATATTTTTGGAGCTCCCATGTTTGGTCTATCCCGCTCTCGTGCCCTCGGTACCGCGTTCGCGCTCTGGTTGGCGCTCAGCGCACCGTTCTCGCACGCCCAAGCCGTTTTTCGCGTCACTGCGATCCCCGATGAGTCGCCCACCGAACTGGCGCGCAAGGCCGCACCGCTGGTGAAATTTCTGGAGAAAACCCTGGGCGTCAAGGTCGAGTTCACGCCGGTGACCGACTACGCCGCGTCGGTCGAGGCGCTGGTGAACAAGCAGGTTGACCTGGCGTGGTACGGCGGCTTCACCTTTGTGCAGGCCAACGTGCGCTCCGGTGGCAAGGTCATTCCCCTGGTCCAGCGCGAAGAAGACGAAAAATTTCGCTCGGTCTTCATCACCAGCGACCCCACCATCAAAACCCTCGCCGACCTCAAGGGCAAGAACGTCAGCTTTGGATCGCAGTCCAGCACCTCCGGCCATTTAATGCCGCGCAGCTTCCTGTTGCAGGCCAATATCGACCCCGACAAAGACTTCAAACGCGTCGCCTACTCCGGCGCACATGACGCAACCATCGCCGCTGTGGCGGCGGGCAAGGTCGAAGCCGGCGCGCTGAATATTTCGGTGTGGGAGAAGTTTGTGGCCGATGGCAAGGTCGACACCAGCAAGGTCAAGGTCATCTACACCACCCCAGGCTACTTTGACTACAACTGGACCGTGCATGCGGATATGCCCGCCGACCAGCGCGAAAAATTGACCAAGGCCTTTTTGAGCCTGGACCGCAATACCGCCGAGGGCAAAGAAATTTTGGAGCTGCAACGCGCCACCCGCTTCATTCCCACCAAGGCAGAGAACTACAAGGGTATCGAGCAAGCCGCACGCAGTGCCGGGCTGTTGAAGTAGGCGCGCAATTTTCGTTTGCTATGGTTTTGGTAGTGGCGTACGCATATTCCACGAGGGCTAGCGCCTTGTTTTTCATATGAAAATTGCGCTGGACGAGGTTTCAGCCCACCATCCGGCGGCCCGCGCGGGTGCTGTTCCCGCAGTGCGGGCATTGAGCCTGCAAGTGGCCAGCGGCGAGCAGGTGGCCATCATCGGCCCCTCGGGCGCTGGCAAGACCACGCTACTGCATGTGCTGGCGTGTGCGCTCAAGCCCACAAGTGGCCAACTGCTGCTGGACGGCCGCAATCCCTGGCAACTGTCGCGCGGCACCCTGCAATCGTTGCGGGGCGCGTTGTTTTTGGCACCCCAGGTTCCGCCGCTGCCGCCGCGCCAGCGCGTGGTCACGGCGGTGCTGGCCGGGCGTCTGCCGGACGAAGGGTTGTGGACCAGCCTGCGCAGCCTGTTCTACCCGGTGGACATTCCCCGCGCAGAGCAGGCGCTGAAGGGTTTTGACGTGGCAGACAAGCTGTTTGACCGTGTGGACCGTCTCTCGGGCGGCGAACGCCAGCGTGTGGGCCTGGCGCGGGCGCTGGTGTCGCAGGCCACACTGCTGCTGGTCGATGAGCCTTTGTCTGCGCTGGACCCCGCACGTTCGCAATTGGTCATGCAGACGCTGACCCACGCTGCGCACGCGCGCGGCGCCTCGCTGGTGGCGACGCTGCACCATGTGGAGATGGCGCTGGCCCACTTTCCGCGCATTGTCGGATTGCGCGACGGTGCATTGGCTTTTGATTTACCGGCATCTGCCGTCACACCTGCGCATTTGCAGGCGCTCTACGCGCAGCATCTGCACGAGTTGAACGGCCCGACTGCCGCGCCCGACGCTGCGTTTGCGGTAGCGCCCGCGCCGGTGATCATGCACTGCCGCTGACCGCTTTTCTGCCATGACCGCAGCAATGTCTGACCCTGGATCGCCCGAAGTTTGCGGCTCCACGCGCGATCCGGCCTGGACGGGCAGGGTGTTCTGGTCGTTGGGGGCCCTGGCCCTGCTCTGGCCCGCGCTGGTCTTGAGTGAATTCAAGCCCTGGGTATTGCTGGAGCCGGGTGCCTTGAAGCCGGCACTGAATTTTGTGGCCGGTTTTTTCCCGCCCCGCACCGACGCAGAATTTTTGGCATTGCTGGCCCGCGAAACCTGGCGTACCGTGGCGATGGCAACGGCCGGGCTGACGCTGGCGTTGTTGCTGGCTGTGCCACTGGCGCTTCTGTCGGTGCGGGTGCTGTCCGTGTCCGCAATGGCCGGCGCTATGGCCCCGATGCCCCTGGCACTGCGGCAAGTGGTGCGCTGGGTGCTCACCCTGCTGCGCAGTGTGCCCGAGCTGGTGTGGGCGCTGGTGTTTGTGCGGGTCGTGGGCCTGGGCCCTACATCGGGTGTGCTGGCCATCGCACTGACCTACGGCGGTATGCTGGGCAAGGTCTACGCGGATATTTTGGAGAGCAGCGACACCCACGCCTGCGCCAGCCTGATGCGCAACGGTGCAGGCCGCGTGCAAGCCTTTTTTTACGCGCTGTTGCCGCAAACGGCCGCCGAGCTGACCAGCTACACCGTCTACCGCTGGGAGTGTGCAATCCGCTCCAGCGCGGTGCTGGGTTTTGTCGGCGCCGGTGGCTTGGGCCAGTTGATGGACTCGTCGATGAAGATGTTCAACGGCGCCGAGGTAGCCAGTATTTTGCTGGTTTTCATGGCGCTGGTGTGGCTGGCGGACCGCATGAGTGCGGCGCTGCGCAAGGCTTTGGCATAGGCAGTCCATGCAGAGTAAACCACCCAACGCGTTAGGCGCCGCCAACGACACCTACAAGCTGCCGCCCAAGCTATTCGATGCCCGCTGCTGGGCGTGCTGGTTGGTGCTTGGCGTGGTGGTCTTGGTCATTGCCAGCTTCGCCACACTGAATTTGCAATGGGCTAAGTTTGCGTCGTGGGATGCTATGCAGCGCATGGGGCGTTTTGTGGGGGAACTGATGCACCCGCGGTGGGGCCTGGCCTTCGTCGTCAAAGTCGCTTGGGCGGCGTTGGAAACATTGTCCATGTCCGCCGTGGGCACGCTGCTGGCGGTGGTGTTCGGCCTGGCGCTGGCCCTACCCGCCGCGCGGACCCATGCACAAGACCCGGCGCGCTGGCGTGGTGTGGCCCGGTTGCTGCTCAATGCCCTGCGCAGCACGCCCGAACTGGTATGGGCGGCGCTGCTGCTGATTGCGGCCGGTCTGGGGCCGTTCGCAGGCACCCTGGCCTTGGCGCTGCACACTACGGGTGTGCTGGGGCGTTTGTTTGCGGAAACCCTGGAGAACGCATCCCCAGGCCCCGCTTTTGCGCTGCGGGTGCGCGGCGTCAGTGGGGTACGCGTGTTTTTGTACTCCACCTTGCCGCAGGTGCTGCCACAGTTGCTGAGCTACAGCCTCTATCGATGGGAAAACAATATCCGCGCCGCCGCCGTGCTGGGCGTGGTGGGTGCGGGCGGTTTGGGGCAAATGTTGGCGTTCCACATGGGTCTTTTCCAGATGGCCGAGACCAGCACGGTCTTGCTGGCGATGCTGGTACTGGTGGCCTTGGTGGATGCGCTGAGCTACGCGGTGCGCAACGCGTTGTCGCGGTAGGGCGGCAGAAAAATTAGTCGGTAGCCCTCGCGGAATATGCTTAAGCAGCTATGCATTTAGATCTAAACCGGTGGTTGGCCCCCCTCTTTCAACAAACGATGTGGCTGACCTGCGGTCATCGGCCATCTTCAAAGCGTACGGCATTGCGGCCGGACTCCTTGGCGAGGTACATGGCTTCATCGGCTCGGCGGAATAATTCCATTTGGTCCGATCCGGTGGGCGAAAAAAGTGCTCCGCCAATGCTGGCGGAACATCGGTGCGAAATTGCAACTTCACCCAGACCCTGGTGCACCGTAAACGTGTAGATCTCGGAAAGGCGGGTGCGAATTTTCTCAGCAATCCGCATGGCGAGTTGGCGCGAATCCGTTTGGCTGTCACTTAATGCCCCGAGCGCGATAGCGAACTCATCACCGCCGATACGGGCTACGGTGTCGACCTGGCGAACACTGGCCATGAGTCGACTGGCAACTTCCTTGAGCAAGAGGTCACCCACTGCATGACCATATTGGTCATTGAGGGGCTTGAATTTGTCCAGGTCTATCACCAGCAGAGCGCCGTAGGTTCCACTGCGTTTGTTGCTGGCTATGGTCATGTTGAGACGCTCTTGCAACAGGCGTCGGTTGGCAAGCTTGGTCAGGCTGTCGTGGAAAGCGTAGTCGTACATGAGGGTTTCGGCTTCTTTGCGATCCGTGATGTCGACATGGATGATTACCGCTCCACGCTCACCCGTGTGTAAGGGAGTGACCGTCATGACAAACCAGCGTTTCTTCTCAGGCGAGTGACAGGGATACTCGCAACTGAAGCTGGGCAACTTCCCATTTATGACGGACTCGATCCCTTCGCGGATGTCGACATCTTCGCCAGGCTGTTGCGTCATGCCAGTTAGGACTGCGAGGTAGCTGGTGCCAATGTCAACGTTACTACTGCTAGCGCCGTTCAGACATCCACCGTTTTCGGTAGCGAACTGTCGCCATGCTTGGTTGGTTGCCACAATCACCCCTGAATGGTTTAGCACGGCAATCTCGCTGGGCACCGAATCAAGGATGTCCTGGGCGAAGACCCGGCCTCGCTCCAGGGCAAGCTCAGCCTGCTTGCGTGCGGTGATATCGCGTGCAGACGCGTATAGGAGGTGCACGCCATCGAGCACCATGCCCTTGGCATTAATCTCCACATCGAGGATGCTTCCATCCTTTCGCCGGTGCTTTGTCTCGAAGGCGCGCGGCTGCGCGATCAGACGGCCGATTTCGGGTATGAGTTCCTGGGGCGCAAACATGGCGTCCCAGTCCCGGACGTTCAACTGTGCCGTTTCTTCTGCGGTGTAGCCCAACAACTGGGCAAACGACTGGCTGAATTGCATGACATTGCCGTTACGATCCAGGATGTGAATGCCGTCAATTGCTGTATCGAGCAAGGTCTGCAGTCGCGACGTCAGATTCTTTCTCTCAGTGATGTCTTGAATCTGAGACACAAAGTGGACCGGCGTCCCGTCTGCCGCGCTCACCAGCGACATACTGAGCTGGGCCCAAATGGTTCGGCCGTCTTTGTGGAAATAGCGTTTCTCCATGTCGTACGTTTCGACATCACCGCGCAGCAAGTCTTCAATATGGTGCAGGTCCGACATCAGGTCATCCGGATGGGTGATCGTCTGAAAATCGGTCACGCGCAATTCCACTTCGCTGTAACCCAGCATCTTGCACAATGACTGGTTGGCCTTGAGAAACCGTCCATCTGTGGAAACCAGCGCAATGCCATGTGACGCCGCCTCGAATGAACCTCGAAATTGCGACTCACTGATCACGAGCGCCGCTTCGGCAAGGCGGCGCGCGGTAATGTCCTGAAACGCGCCTACCAAGCGTACGGGCTTGCCCTGTTCAAATTCGGCCACACCTAAGGCACGTACCCAAATTCCGGTACCATTTTTCTGGATAAACGGTAGCTCAAGGTCCCAGCGCTGCCCGGTGTCCATCCCACGTGCAACTGCCGCTTCAATTACCGGCCGGGCTTGTGGCGCATAGAACTCTATCGCTTCGCTCATCTGGGGTGAATACCCTGGCGGAACCCCGTGAATGCGGCAGGTCTCGTCGGACCAAAAAATCGTGTTTGCTACCAGATCCACTTCCCAGCCGCCGACTCCAGCCATGGACCCGGTCCGTTCCAGTAGCGCTTTGGTACGCTGCAATTCAAGTTGTAAGGCATTTTCCCGCCGTACTGACCGAGACCCTTCGATAATTCTGGCAGCAGTGGCCGCAAGCACCACTAATTTTCTGGCTTGGCTAGTGTCAAGCGAGTGAGCTTTGTTATCTGCAACACACAATGTGCCTATGCGCTCGTGATGCCCTAGCAAGATCGGCGCGCCAGCGAAAAAATGCATTCCTGACGGTGCAGTAACCCAGGCGCTGGCCATAAAACGTGAGTCCAGCGCGGCGTCTGCCACTATGGCAAGTGCATCACCATCCGACGCAACGGCCAATAGTTCCACGTCGCTCAGCAGACCAGACACCACGGTAGAGTTGGCATTGGCAACATAACAGGGTTGCGTCCCATCGGAAAAAGCGATCCACGCCACAGTCACCCCGAGAGCTATCTTGACACCCTCCAAAAGGGGAAGTGCCTCAGGCAGCGTGGAAGCATCCGACACCAAGTGCAAAGGTACCGCAGTGGATGGCGGTTGGGGGGTCGAAGCAAGCAAGAGGTCGTCCATGGGCAGCAATTCCGTTGTCAAATGTGGCCTAGGGCCGACGAGGCCTTGATTGCGCGAATACTACCCGCTTGGTCCAGCAGCTCGCATTTCTCACCGCCAGACCAGCGAACCAATCATCGACAGCCCGAATGAGAACTGCAATGTCTGCCCATGTCGGCGATGCGTATGTGTACCGTAACAGACTTGCAGCCGAATAACAGACCAATCTTTCGAATGTCTGCAACCGCCGCGTACTTGGCTGACGAAAGTACCAGGTAAACGGCTGGAACGTGTCTAAAGCAGTTATACGTTTCCCGCCTTGAACACAGATCGGGGCCGTGCAAATTGAAGGCGTGTTTGTAACTTCAATTGCCAAGAGTAAACGTGGGCCAGAGCGGGAATGCGGCAAGCACCGGCGCCGCCAAAAGTGCACCACAAGAAGTGGCTCCAATGGCCTACACCGCCACCGTGCGAAAGCCGGCAAACACATCGCTGCGGTGCGGCTGGAAGAAATTGCGGTAGCACGGGTTGTGCATGCGTGTGTGCGTTGCAAATGCGCCGCCACGCAGCTCCCGGTGGTCACCAAACCAGGGTAGTGAGTATTCACTGTAGGGGCCGGGCGTAAATCCGGGGTAGGGGACGAAGGCATCCGCCGTCCATTCCCACACGCTGTGGCCCCAGGCAAACCCTGCTTGGGTGTGCGCAGCGTGCTCCCACTCTGCCGCACTGGGCAGGCGCCGTCCGGCCCACAAACAATAGGCCTGGGCTTCAAACGCGTTCAAGTGCATGGCTGGTGCGTCTGGTGGCAGTGACAACCACTGGTCAAACCAGCGCATCTCCCACGTGCCACGCGCGCTTCTGCGCCAGCGTTGCGGGTGCGCGCAGGTGGACTGCGCCCGCCACCTGCCTGCCTCCGATGGCCAATACTGTGGCGTATCAAAGCCACCCGCATCGACAAAAAGGGCAAAGTCGCCTGCCGATACCGGCGCGCTGTCGATGGCAAAACTTTGCAGATGAACCGTGCGCGCAGGGCATTCATTGTCAAATGCAAAACCCGGCTCTGTGGTGTCGTAACCCATGCGCATGTCTGCGGCAGAAAGGGCCAGCAGCGTGCGATCGCCCACCGTTGGCACGGCCACGCCTTTGGGGGCGGGATAGCCCAGGGCGGCGCGCATCCAGCAAAAGGCCTCCCCGTGCATGTCTTCGTGGAACAGGGCCAGACGGTGGAAGTACAGCGGGTCGTCGGGTGTGCCCGCGCCAGTGAAAGCACTTTCCACGGGGGGAATAACCTCTATGCAGGCCTCCAGTTGACGCTGCAATATGTCCCCCAGCTCAGCGGGCGTGGGCATAACCTGCAGCCAACGCTGGGCATGCGGCAAGCGCGCCGAATCGAACAAAGTATCGGGTCCGGCAAACTGCGGTGGGTGCCACGCCTGCGCGTACCCCGCAGTGTCGCGGTGGTGCGGACCGCGCAGTATCCAGAATTCGGCAAACCAGGCGATGTGCGCCAGCTCCCAGGCAATCGGGTTGATGCCTATTTGCTCGGTTGGGCTCCATTGCGCAGCGCTCAGATCATCGACCCGTGCCAGCGTTTGCCTGCGGCTGTCGCGCAACGCTGCCGCCAACCCTGCCCCTGCCAGCGTGCGGGCATCGATGGCGGTCGCCGCTGCTGATTGACGTTCTAGCGTTGCAATGGCAGACATCCAGCGACCATGTCGCCCCAACGCGCTCTGGGTCATTTGTCGATTGCGGGAGCGGACAGGGCGGGCTGTGAAGACGAAGAAGAAGAGTCCGATCCGCCGATTTTGTCAGCTACCTTGTGGGCTGCTCTACCGGTCGCCGATGCACCACGCTCGACGCCGCGCGCCGTGGCCTGCGCGCCATGCTCTATGCCGTTGGCCGCCGCCTTGGTGCCGCGTTCGATGCCACCGGCTGCGGCCCGCGCGCCCTTTTCAATGCCGGTTGCGGCTGCACTGGCGCCGCGCTTGATTGCATTGGCTACTTTGTCAATGGGGCCGGGGTTGGACTTGATGGGGGCGTCGATTGCTTCTTCTGCGTTGGCGCCAACCGGCCCCAGTACGAGCAGCGAGAGTGAAAGGGACGTTAGGAATTTTCGCAAGGTTTGCATGGCAAGTAGGTTCTTTTTTGTAATCGCACCATGATATTCTTTTTGCGTTTTAGCCCGCCCGCTACAGATGCAAAGTGTGTCAGAAAGTGTCACTGTGGTCGGCCGATGATGGCCACTGTGGTGTAGCGCACGGCGATGTGGCCATCTGTTGCAAGGCGTTGAAACACTTCCTGCACTTGTTGGCATGCTTGCTGCCCTTGCGTGGAGTCTCTAGTCGGCATGTACGAGCGGGAAAACACCAGGCTGAGCAGGGCCGCCTCGCTGAGGTGGTGTTGGTGTGGCCAGCTTAGCTCCAGCGGGGTGAACGATCCGAAAAACTTCGGGACGTCGGCACGTTCCTCATGCGCGACCAGTGCGCCACGCTTGGCGCCACCGAAGTCCGCAAAGATACCGTCTAGCGCGACGTGCAGCGGGTCGGTCAATACGCGGTCATTCCAGATCAGCGCGACTTTGCCATGGGGCTTTAGCACGCGGAGAAACTCGCCCCGTGCGGCTGCGATGTCGAACCAGTGGAAGGCTTGGGCGGCAGTGATCAGGTCGACGGACGCTGCTGGCAGTGGAATGTGCTCAGCGCAACCATCTGCGCTGCTGTAGCCCGGGTTGCTCTCCAGCGCTGCGTCGGCCGCCGCGCGCATGGCGGCGTTGGGTTCTACTGCTGTGACGGCGTAGCCGTGTTGCAGCAGCCCCTGCGTTAGCAGACCCGTGCCCGCGCCAATATCGGCGACCACGGCGCCGGGCCGCAACTGGCATTCCGTGCGCAGCGCGTCAAACAGCGCGGCCGGGTAGTCGGGGCGGGACGCTACGTAGTCGCTGACCTTGTAAGAAAAAATCTCACCCACGCCGCCCTGGGGCGCGTACAGGGAACGCAGTTGGACGCCGGTGTCGAGGGAAGTGGTGTTTGGGGACATGGCCGAAGTGTGCCGCAAATGGTCAGAGCGTTGGGCCGTTGCAGCGCGCGATACTAGCTCCGCTGTTGGTAAAGGGTGGCGTGTCCCAGTGTGTATTCCGATAATGGGCCTGCGCGAACCATTGCAGTTGTGCAGTGCGCCGCCTGCTTGAGGTACGAGCATGCCTTGATCGTTCTGGCGTCTTGGTCTTGTACGAACTCCAATTCCAGTACCACGCGCTGGTAGCCGTCCGCCTCGGTTATACGTTCGAGTGTGTCCATCGTTGCAAACGCGGCCTCGTCTACCTCAAATACTTGCCCGGACACACGTTCGCCATGCCCTGGTGTATCGATCAAGCAAGGCGAAAAGCGCTCGCCCATCAGGTAGAGTGGGTAACGTTCCAAGGTGGTGAATATGCCGGGCACACGGATGCCTTGGTTTTTGCCAAAGTTCGGAAAATTTTCCTTGAGCGTGCCGTAGACAAAGACCAGGTGTTTCATGAGGGCGAGCAAGCTTATCTGTGCCTATACAGTGATCAGGCGTACATCCAGACCCGGCACCTTGGAAAACCCCTGATCAGCCGTCACAAACAAGACATTTTCCTGCCCCTTGCGCTGCCACTGCAGCGCGCATGCGGCCTGCAAGGCATCTGCTGTTTTGAGGCCATGGTTGGCACGCAGTTCGGTGGCGAGGTCGATGGCCTCGGCGCTGAGTTCAAGCACCAGTACAGCCGCAAAG
Source organism: Rhodoferax sp. (assembly GCF_025356155.1). Lineage (GTDB taxonomy): Bacteria > Pseudomonadota > Gammaproteobacteria > Burkholderiales > Burkholderiaceae_C > Allorhodoferax. The sequence continues at coordinate 38,346 of NZ_JANXUQ010000075.1, forward strand.
AAATCGGCGTAGCGCTGCAATAGGGGGTCGTCTGCTTCGCGCAAAGGCTTGACGCGGCATTCCATAACGGACAGGCGCGAGATTGCCAACTCCACCAATGGTTGGTCCACCGTCAATTGCGCAATCAATGTGGTGGCCGCCTGGCGGAATTTGCTTGCACCCTCAAATCGGTAAATCAGTGTGCAGGCGTCCAGAAACAGCTTCATCGTTCATTCCACCCCGCATGCATGCCCGCCAGGCGGGCCTTCAATGCACCAGCGTTCAGACCGCCGTCTACCGGTTCGTGGGCCAGCAGCATCTCCAAGCCCACATTGCTTGCGCTGCCGGTGTTGCGTTGCGCCAGTTGCACCAAGCGGTCGTAGTCTGCCGGCCGCAGCAACACGGCGCTGGGCCGATTGCGCTTCATCAGGTGCACCGGTCCATGTTCAAGAGCTGATTCCACCACGGCAAACCCTCTGCGCTTGATATCCGCCACAGTAACTATGTTCATAAAAACACCTTTTTAGATACTGATAACAGTACCGATAACGGTGTTAATCATAGTCCTTGCGAGTCCGCTTTGCAATGGAGACCGTTTATCGGACTACATACACGGCAACACTGCGCGCAGGCAGCGTAAAGCGCCCCGCGGTGCCGTCAAACTGCGCGCCATCGCGCACGCGCGCATCCGCTGCAGTGGCGGCTGCCTGCACCGGGTGCAACCGATAGGCCTTGCCAGCCGCATCGGGCAGTGTGATGTTTTGCGCCACCTTGTCCACATTGATGAAATACAGTAGCTCTTTGTACGCGGAGCCGGGGTAGCCACGGCCGTTCAGGTGGCCTACCAGCACCACCGGATTTTGCGTGGCACCGGTGTTAGGGAATGTCAGACGCCGTTGAACATCTACCGCCGTGCGCAGCCGGAACAACGTCGAACTGTTACGGATGGCCAGCAGGTCTTTGAACGCATCGCGTGCAAACGCAATGTCCGCTGGCGCGGGGCGCAAGTTCGGGTCGGCCAGTAGTGGCTGCATCAGCGCCCAGCTCTCGCCGTTGTCGGCCTTGGGTGGCAGTCCAGAGCCAAAGTAATTGCTCTGATAGGTCCAGTCCAAGCGATTGAACCAGTCGCCGGAATCAAAGCTGTTGCGGTCCATGGACTTGGAGCGCAGGATGTCGCCGCCCGCATGGAAATAAGCTATACCCTGGCTGAAGGCGTTGATGGCCATGGCCAGTATTTGCGCGCGGGCGCGGTCCTCGGTGCTGGTGCCAAGCGGCAGCTTGAAGATGTTGTTGTCGAACAGCGTCTGGTTGTCGTGGTTCTCAACGTAGTTCACCACTTCCGATGGTTCACTGGCGTAGCCTGCTGGTTGACCGGCATAGTCGATCTCGGAGAGTTTTTTACGCTGGCCGGTATAGGTCTGTATCTCGAAGTTGCGAATCGATCCGGCCAGGCCTACGCGCACCATGTCAGCCGTGCGCAGCAGGTCTTCCTGGGTGGCGGTGGACAAGGCATTTCGGTCGTAGACCATGCCGTTGGTATAGCCCTGGTTGCGGATCTGCGCGTCGCCGTTGTCGCCCGCGCTGCCGCCGCGCACGGCGTCCCGGCCGCGGTCGCTGAAGGTGCCAATGCCGCTGCCGTTCAGCGAGAGCTGAGAGGCCTGCACAAAGCGCGCGCCGCTGGCCACTTCGCCAAAATTCCAGCCTTCGCCAATCAGGTTGACGTGGCGGCCGGTTGCTTTGTCCACGCGCGTCTGCAGCGCCTCCATCACCGCGCGGGGCTGGTGCGCCATCAAATCGAAGCGGAAAGAGTCGATGCGGTATTGCGTGGCCCACAGCACCACCGAGTCTGTCATCAGTTTGCCCATCATCAAGTTCTCGGTTGCGGTGTTGTCGCAGCAGGTGGAGCGTTCGATCCCGCCATTCCCATCCAGCCGGTGGTAGTAGCCGGGAACGATGCGGTCCAGCACCGATTGGGCGTGTTGGCCCGATGCACTGGTGTGGTTGTAGACCACGTCCATCCCGACCCGCAGGCCGACGGCGTGCAAGGCCATGACCATCTGGCGCAGTTCCTGGATGCGGGTGGCACCGTCGTTTGCGTCGCTGGCATAGCTGCCTTCGGGTGCGTTGAAGTGAAACGGGTCGTAACCCCAGTTGAAGCAGTCCTTGGTGGCCATGGCGCTGCTTGCAGCTTGGGGTGCTTCGCTGTCACCGCGTTCAGGGGTTGCAATGCTGGGCGTGGTGCAACCTTGTTCTGGCACCGAGGCGATGTCGAAGATGGGCAGCAGGTGCACATCGGTCATGCCAGCGTGGGCCAGGGCTTTGAGGTGGCGCATGCCGTTGGAATCACCCGACGTGAACGCCAGATATTTGCCGCGATGGGCTTGGGGCACGGTGGCATCGCCAATGGAGAAGTCACGAACATGCAGCTCGTAGATGGACATGTCCACGGGCGCCTGGACGCGCTTCGGGGCTATGTGCGCATCCCAGCTTGCAGGCTTGAGCTTGGCGTCGCTCAAGTTGGCGATGTAGCTGCGTTGCGAATCGTCGTTCAGGCTGACTGCATAGGGATCGGTAACGCGGTTGCGCACCAGACCCACACCGCGTACGAACACGTCGACAAGATAGTTGTAATAGTGACCGGTCAGATTCTTACCGTGCCGGTAGCGCCACGCGCCGGTGGACGGATCGCGCTGCAGTGCAGGCGTGGCCACGGCCGGGCCGTCCGCGTTGTTGAACAGGCAAACGCTGACATGTTGTGCGGTTGGCGCCCATAACCTGAGCTGGGTGTAGCCTGCGCCGACACTGGCACCCAGGTCGGTGGCGTGCGCGGCTGCGGCGAAGGCATCGTCCAGAGCACCGGCGGCTTGGATGGATGTGGCGTGTAGCACGCGTCCGGCGGCATCTTCTTGCACCAAAAGCAGTTGGCCTTGGTGCAGGTAACGCAGGCGTGGCAGATCTTTGGTTGCAACGGCGAGCAGCGCACCCGGTTTGAGGTAGGCAAAGCGCTGGGCCGCATCCGCAGGCACGGGGCCTGCGTGTTGGCTGAGCGCCAGGACGCTGTCTGCGCCGGCAACCGGTTGGCCGGTGGGCGCGACCAACTGGCCGGTCCGCGATTGGTACAGCTTGAACCGCCCGTCCCCCGTGGCGCCGGGCCACTGCAGCAATTGGCGGTTCAACCATACTGCCTGAGGCGCGTGCTCTGCCAGTCGGGCGGTGAACGGCGGCGGCGAGGGGTGCAGTACGGTCTGGAGCGCGCTGGCGTCGCATGCCGCCTGCAGGGCAGCGGAAGAAGGCGGAGATTGCGACGCACTGGCAGCCGCCGTGCCGCCGCATCCGCACACCAGCGCGAATGCCAAAAAGCAGTTGCTCGCCAGAAAGACCAGAGGATTTTTAGTGGGGTTTTTACCCAAATTGGGGTTCGTGGGGAGTGTCATATGGAAAATAGGGCGATAGCCCTCGTGGAATATGCCTGTATAGCTATCAAATAAGTAGCAAATACACTTATTGCGGCGCACCATAGCTGTTTTGCGGTTTGGTAGTTGCGCTTCAAAATTTTGATGCATTTGTTGGTAGTATCATTACATACCGGTATTGATGTGTGTAAAATTACGCGAATAATCAATAGTATTCGCCTCATTTGATTAGGCTTTAATAAGTAGTTTGACTACAAAAGGTTTCAATGCTACAGCCCCCGGCTGCCAATTACTTGGGCTTACGCGAGGCCATGCGGTCCACACTGCTGCTGCTGGGCCTGTTCTGTGGTGCGTTCGGCTTCGCGGCCACGCCAGTTAGCCCCGCAATCGACACCAGTCCGGTCGCCGAAGCCATCCAGCCCGGTACGCTGCCCGCCAACTGGCAGCGCGGCGCTTTCATGGAAGTGTTTGTACGCGCCTACAAGGACAGCAATGGCGATGGCGTGGGCGACCTCAAAGGCCTGACCCAGCAACTGGACTACCTGAAGGACCTGGGCATCAAAGGCATCTGGCTCATGCCCATCACCTCCAGTGCCGATGGCGACCACGGTTACGCCACGACCGATTTCCGCGCCATAGACCCAGCCTACGGCACGCTAGAAGATTTTGATGAACTGCTGCGCCAGGCCCACGCGCGCGGCATCGGCGTGGTCATGGACTACGTCATCAACCACAGCGCCCGCCAGCACCCGATGTTTGTCCGCGCGCTGGCCGAAGGCCCGGCCAGCCCGTTTTATGACTGGTATGTGTGGGAGAAGGACTCCCCCCGGGGCTGGGACATCTGGGGCAAGTACCCATGGACCCGCACGCACCAGGGCTACTACTTCGGCACCTTTGGCAAGCACATGCCAGACTTCAATTTCAAGAACCCCGCCGTGCTGGCCTACCACCAGAGCAGCCTGCGCTTCTGGTTGAACCGGGGGCTGGATGGGTTCCGGCTGGACGCCGTGCCGCATCTGGTGGAGAACTCTGCCCGCGAATGGAACGACCAGCCCGAGAGCCGCAGCATCACCGGTGACCTGCGCGCGCTGATCACCGCCTACCCGCAGCGCCACGTGGTGTGCGAGGCCACGGCCAACCCGCAGGCTTATGCCGCGGCTGATATCTGTGGCAGCGCCTTTGCATTTGGGCTGGAGCGCAATATCGTCAACGCCGCCAAGGGCAACCCTAAGGCGATCCGCTACGTGGCGGATTACTTCACGACCGCGCCACAGACCATGGCGACGTTTGTCGCCAACCACGACATCTTTGCCGGTGAGCGTCTGTGGGACCAGTTGCGGGGCAACCTTGCGCAGTACAAGCTGGCGGCAGCGTCTTACCTGCTGCAACCGGGTACGCCGTTCATCTACTACGGTGAAGAGATTGGGATGGCCGGCGTCAAGGGGCTGGACGGCGATGAACCGTTGCGCGCGCCGATGAGCTGGACGGCGGACACCCGCGGTGCAGGTTTCACCACCAATGGCAAACCCTTCCGACCCATCGCACCCAATGTGGCGCGTTACAACGTGGCGACGCAGTTGGCTGATCCGCAGTCCCTGCTGTCGTTCTACAAGAGCATGCTGGCGCTGCGCAACAGCTTGCCCTCATTGGCCAGTGGCAGCTATGACGCGCCGGTGGTGCAGGGCAGGGTGATGGCTTTCCGGCGCACGCTGGGTGCGCAGACCACGCTGGTTGTTATCAACTATGGCACCCAATCCGGCAAGCTCATGCTCAAAAATTTGAAGCCGCGTACCGCGTTAAGCGCGGTGTACCCGCGCCGCGCCTCGTTCTTGCATACCAATATGCAGGGTGCCCTGCGCCTGGATCTGCCAGCGCAATCGGTGCATGTGTACACCGTGCAGCACTGATCTTTCGCACTATCCTTCGCTCCAATCCACCGCCCAATTTCTCGCCGAATCCGTCGTCTTCCTACTTCTTCGCACTCTGCCATGTACTTCAACAAAATCCGCCATCCGTCCAACTTCACCTTTGCCAACGCGCATGCCAACCAGACGCTGAGCGTGGGCGCTAAAACTGTGCAGTCCACGGTGCGTGATCTGGGTGAGGACGTCTTCCACCTAGAGCTGAACGACGCCAAGCGCTGGCCGCTGGATGCGCGTGTGCTGCCGCTGCACGACGGTGCTTTCAAAGCGAACAAATCGCAGTACCAACTCGGCATTTCTGCCACCGGTCATCTGGCCTTGACCGCCCCCGATGGCGCTGAATTGCTCAGCGGAGTGGCCCAGGCCAGCGTAGGTGTCTGCGGCAGCGCCTGGCTGGTGCAATTCGCACGCAACACCGATATGCGTTTCTTCGGTCAGGGTGAAAAAACCACCGGCCTGGAGAAGACCGGCAAGCGCACCAAATTCTGGAACGCCGATGTGTGGGCCGACCACGCCATGCACACCATCGAGAACGGCCAGGCTGATCCGCAATACGCGGCCGTGCCCTACCTGCTGGTGCGCCATGGCGCGCGCTGGGTTGGCATCCTGGTGGACCACCCCGGTGCGGTGTTTATGGACACGGGTTCCAACTGGTTCTTCTCCGGCAAGGACGACCAGAACGCACCGCCCGCCTTCTGGTTTGGTGCGGACGAAGGTGTGCCCGCGTTTTACGTAATTGCCGGCGACAGCGCCGCATCCGTCACGCAGCGCCTGCAACGCTTGGTAGGCACCACACCGCTGCCGCCGCTGTGGTCGCTGGGCCACCACCAGTGCCGCTGGGGTTATGCCGGCACCAAAGATTTGAACGCGCTGGACGCAGGGTTTACCGAACACGAATTCCCCGCAGACGGCCTGTGGCTGGACATCGACTACATGGACCGCTACAAGGTCTTCACCACCAGCCCCGAGCACTTTGGTGACCTGGGTGCAGAGCTGAAACGACTGCAGGCCAACGGCCGGCGCATCGTGCCGATTCTGGACCCGGGCGTGAAGGTGGAAGAGGCCTATGAAGTGGCAGCCAGTGGCACCGCGGCTGGCATCTTCTGCCAAAACCCCGAAGGCCAGCCTTATGTGGGTTTTGTGTGGCCGGGCCGCACGTGGTTTCCCGACTACTCGCTGCCCGAGGGACGCGACTGGTGGGCGAAGTATTCCAAGGCCTTCCGCGAGTCTGGTTTTGACGGCGCGTGGCTGGACATGAACGACCCCAGCACCGGCGCGGCCGATGTGGACGACATGCTGTTCCGGCACGGAACCTGGCCGCATTGGACCTACCACAACCAATACGCCGTCGGCATGGCGCAGGCCACACGCGACGGATTCCTGGCGGCGCGTCCCGATGAGCGTCCCTTTCTGCTGGCCCGCAGCGCCTATACCGGCTCCAGCCGCTTCACCGCGCTGTGGACCGGCGACAACCACAGCAACTGGCACCACCTGCGCACCAGCATCCACTGCAGCATGAACCTGGCGCTGTCCGGCATCCCGTTCAACGGCCCGGACGTGCCCGGCTTTGGCAGCCATGCCGACAAGGAACTGGCCATTGCCTGGTACAAGGCCGGCTGCCTGTTCCCCTTCATGCGCAACCACGCCAATGCCGGCACGGCGCGCCAAGAGCCCTGGGTTTTTGGCCCAGAGGCCTTGCAAGTGATTCGCCACCATGTACGCCTGCGCTACAAGCTGCTGCCCTACATGTACCAACTGTGGAACGACCAGGAGCAAAACGGTACGGCGGTTATGCGCCCGCTGTTCCACGACTATGCCAATACCGATGCCATGGAGCTGGACCGCATCGACGACCAGTTCCTGATCGGCCCGGCACTCCTGCAGGCACCCATCGTGCAGCAGGGCCAGCAGCAACGCACGGTGGTGCTGCCCGGCACCGGGCGCTGGATGGATGTCAATAGCGGTGCCTTCCTGGCAGGTGGCCGCAGCATCCATGTCACCAGCAACGCCGAGAGCACACCGATCTACCTCAAGGAAGGCAGTCTGGTACCCATGCAGGTAGGTGTGCGCACCACGTCCGCCAATGACTTGGCCGACATTGAGTTGCATGTGATCCTGGGCGCGGGCAGCGCCGAAGCCGCCACGCTGGACTACGTGGCCGATGATGGCCTGAGCTACGCCTACCAGCGCGGAGCGCGCAATGTGTACCGCTTGGCGGCGACCCGTGCTGGCGATGTGCTGACGTTGGACGTCAGCGCGCTGCAAACCGGTTGGAAGCCGCTGCGTCTGCGCGTCGTGGGCTACGATGGTGCCAGCAGCGTGCAATTGCGCGTGGCTGCCGAGCATTACACGCTGGCGTTGACACCCTATGTTTGGAACTTTAGCGGTGGTTCGCTGAGCGCTGCTGCTAGTGCCCCTATTGACCTTTAAGCCGGTGTTCTTGCCCGCAGTATGTGCAGGCCTTGACCAATGTCACATCGCGGTCACCGGGAGCGGGCACAATCGGAGGTTCGGGCAACACACTCCACCGTTGCCAAGCACCAGAGTTGTTGTTGGCATGGGCATACGCGATAGTTTTTGGGCCGTGTTGGGCCGCGATACGTCAGATTCGCCAGACCTGGCGCTGGAGCGTGTGCGCAAAGCCATGCTGCTGGTGGTTGAAGAGTACGGTGGCGAGAACCATTTTCGGCTCGACATGAAAATCAACTTCGCCCGCGAAGTTGCAGAACTGTGGTACCTACGCCCCGAACTGATGCAGGTGGTGGCCGCAGCCCAGGGCGAGCAAGTTGCCCAAGAATGCATGGTCGGAATCACGGCGCTCTTCAAGAGATACCACCTGGGCGGTACACCATCACGGTTCGGAAAACTCTAGCCTATCAGGCAGTGGTCATCCTTGAACGTGTAGGTAATCACACCGTCTTTGCGCGTTGTCAACACCGAGCGCGGGCCCTTGCCGCGGAAATCGGTTAGGCCTTTGGCTTTGTCGACGTAGTAGTTGGTAACCTGCTGCGACACGTATTGCCGGTAGTCATCGGAGATGATGACCACAATCGGATTGCAGCCGTGTTGCTCAAACAGCTCGGTGCACACATTGCTGCCGCGACCATGGTGGGCAATGATCAGGTTGTCAACTTCCTTGACCATGGCCTTGAAGGGCTCAAAAGTCTGCAGTAAACGGCTGAAGCCTGCGCGCTCCATGTCGCCGGTGAACAAAAATTTAATCCCCAGAATATCCAACGCCACGACCAGACTCAGGTTGTTCTCGTCGGAGAACTCGGGGTATGAGTTGCAGCACCAGCCAATGCCCAGGCCCGGCACCACGGGGAAGTTCTCGGTGTGTCCCAGTTTCTTGCGCTCTGCCATGGACGCCGCCAGCGTCGCAATGCCGCGGCCCATGCCGTCGGAGGTCTTCAACTGGACGATGGCCTCGGGCGGAACCGTGGGGTTACCAAAGATGCATCCTACGGCGACCTTGTTCTCCAGCAGATCGACATAACCCGACGCGTGTTCTTCGTCGTAATTCGTCATGAACAACACGTCCAGGTGTGATACGCCAATGCTTTGCAAATATCGTCCCGGCGACCACTTCACCGCGTCCTTGGCAGCGCTGTGGCCGCAGTCGATCATGATCCGTTTTAAGCCGCTTGGCGACCGCATGGTCAGCAATACGCAACTGCCGTGGTTGATGTCAAATAGTTCGAGCTTTGCGTCAAACGCAAGTGTTTCTGCCATCGTGCTTTCCAATATTGCCACTCGCAGGCCGATTCATAAAGCGCAGATTCTAACGACTTGAATGAGCGCTAGCGGCCCATACGCACTAGCGGCGGAACGTGAGGGCTTTTTGGCTGGCGTCTTCCTCATTGAGGATCTGGTAGCTCATGTCGCTGAAGTCTATAAACAGCTCGGCCTTTGATGCGCCGAACGTCCAGCGCAGGTGCAGCGTCGTATCTGGCGACTCCTGCATCGCAAAGCTTCCGTTGAAAGCTGGGCAGATGTTGCGCAGACGAATCAGTTGCAGCAAACCTTCTACAACAGGTTTCTGTATTGCGGCTTCAACCTCCGATAGGTTAAAGCGTCGGCGGTTGATGTCGCGGCCTACGCCACTGCGCGCCAAAAGGTCCATATCATTCTCGCCAGCCAGCAGGCCGACGTAATAGATTTGCGGCACTCCAGGCATAAACAACTGGATGGCGCGTGCCAGCAGGTAGGTTCGGTCGTTACGGCCCAGTGCATCATAGAAAGTGCAGTTGACCTGGTAAAGATCAAGGTTGGATGCAGCGGTGCCAGTGGCCTGTCGGCTTTGTCCACCGCTGTTGGCGTGGATGCGTTCGACCAATTTGTCCAGTTGCTCGGGAGGCAGCAACCCGGGGTGGCGCGCGCGGTCTGCCGGGTCGGCGCCAATGTCAATGATGCCAATGCCGTCATGTGTGTCCAGTACGGTCAGTGCGTTCTCGGGGCGGATACGTATCCACTCCTTCAGGGCCTTGCTGTTACCGAAGAAAAGCGTGTTGAGCACCAACGGCGGCAACGCAAAGTCGTAGACCCAATCCACCCGCTTGGCGATCTCCATCTGGCGCTGGTAGTAGGAGTGGATCTCGACCAGCACCTCCATGCCCATGCCTTGCGCCTGCTCGGCAAAGCGGGCAATAAAGTCAAAGGTCTCAGGCAGCATGAAGCAACTGGTGCCGGCTTTCTTGATGGCGTAACCGGCGGCGTCCAGGCGGATCATCTGGATGCCGTTGTCGGCAAAGCGCTGCAAGATGCTGTGCAAGTAAGCCTGGCCTTGCGGGTGCTGCACATCGATGTCGATTTGTTGCGGGGTGAATGTGGTCCACAGCATCTTCTTCTGCCCATTGCCCAACACGGTAGGTGCGAAGGGCAGACCTGGGCGGGGTCGGTAGATGGCTAGTAGATCTTGCTCGCGTGCGCCGTTTGGGAAGACGCCGTCCATGGTCAAAAACATCCCTGCGTAAGGCGATGCATCTCCCCGAGTGCAAAAGTCCTGAAACTGTGGCGATGCGGATGACATGTGGTTGACGATGGCGTCCGCCATCACATCCACCACCTTAGTCAAAGCGCGGATATCGTCCCAATTACCCAGGCGCGGGTCCACTTCAGTATGGTCGGTTGGGTCGAAACCTGCGTCGGCGCCGTCGATGGCGTCAAAGAAGGGCAGCAAGTGCACGCCGCCAAATACACCGTGCAACGGGCCTTCCAATAATTGGGTCAGTTGCCGGAGATTGCTTGCGCCCAGTCGGTCTACATAGGTGATGAGTTGAACCTGATTTTTCATTATTAGTTGTTGTGTTTCGGCGTAGCGCTGTTTGTGCTTTTGGTGTCCACCATCAATACTGCCACCGCAGCACACAGCAGCAGCACACCGGCGAGACGGATCACGTTGTCGGGGTTGCCGCCCAGCAGCGTGTCGTAGTACAGGGGCAGGGTCAGCATCTGGATCAACATGGGTATTACGATGAACATGTTGAAGATGCCCATGTAGACGCCGGCACGTTCCGGTGGAATGCAGCCTGCCAACAAAATGTAGGGGTTGCCCATGATGCTGGCCCAGGCAAGGCCAATGCCTACCATGGGTACAAACAGCAACCATTTATTCGTGATGTCGGGCAAGACCCACATGCCTGCTGCCGCCAAAGTCAGGCATACCGCATGGACCACCTTGGGGCCAAACCGGCGCGTGAACGGCACCATAGCAAAGGCGGACAGAAAGGCGACAAAGTTGTAGAAGCCACCAATTTGCCCATTGAGCAAACCCGCCTCACGAAAGCCCGCAGTGGTCGCATCTGCGGTATTGAATAGTGTCTTGGCCAAGCTCGGCACGATATAGATCCAATAGCACATCATGGCGTACCACTGAAACAGCTTCATCCACCACAGCCTGCGCATGGTGCCGGGCATTTCCTTGACTGCAAGCCAGATCTCGCGCAGTGTGGCCACACCACCTGTTGGCCGCGCGCGCATCTCTTGTATGACTTCGGCCGACAGCGGCAGCTCGGGCACTTTGCGCACCGACCACCATACCGTCAACAGCGAGAACACGGCGCCCATCACAAACGCGGCCATCGTGGCCTGGGGGATGTGGTTGTCGCCCACTGCATCGCGGTTCATGCCCATGCCTATCAAAATGGACGGCATCAGATAGGCCAGTGTTTGTGCCAGGCCGGTAAAGGCGCTCTGGGTCAGAAAGCCCAGCGGTTGTTGGTCGCGGTTCAGGCGGTCGCTGACATAGGCCCGATACGGCTCCATGGTCACGTTGTTGGCTGCGTCCAGTATCCACAACAAGCCAGCCGCAAACCACAGCGTGGGGCTGAAAGGCATGGCGAGCAAACCCAGGCTGCACAGAATGGCACCGATCATGAAGTAGGGCGTGCGGCGGCCCCAGCGCGACACGGTGCGGTCGCTCATTGCCCCGATGATGGGCTGGACAAGCAAACCGGTGAGAGGCCCCGCCAGCCACAACAGCGGCAGCGCTGCCTCGTTGGCGCCCAGGTATTTGTAGATCGGGCTCATATTGCTTTGCTGCAGGCCAAAGCTGAACTGAATGCCGAAGAAGCCGACATTCATATTGATGATTTGCCAGATCGACAAACCGGGTTTTGCTGTGAACATCAAATCACTCTCTGATAAGGGGTGCGTCAAACGGCATTGCCCGCAGTGCTGGCGGCCAAGCGCCTGCGCCATGCGGTGTAAACCTGCATGTCGTGGTCCATGGGGCCGCGATGGCCACAGATTGACGCTGCATATTCGTTGGCCAAACGCAGTGACGACTGCAGCGTGCAGCCCGCCAATTGACAAGCAATCAACATGGCGGTGAAACCGTCACCGGCGCCCACTGTGTCTACTAATTCAGGCACTATCAGACCTGCGCCATCCGACTCGCATTGGCCCGATGCATCGAAGCTGGCATAGCCCTGCGGACCACGCGTTACGATGAGCCTTTTCAGTTGAAAGCGATCTACCAGATTGGCAAGGCCGCGGTTGAATGCGGGAGATCCCCATGGTTCGGATCGGATAGCGAAACCGTCCTGCCATGCGAGTAACTGCACGAGTTCTTCATCGTTGACTTTGACCCAGTCTGCCAGTTCCAAAGACTCTTCTGCTAGGCGCCGATTGTCGGGGCCGTCGCGCAAGTTCAGGTCCAGGTAACGCACTGCGCTGGTCTCGCCAAGCATTGCGCGGATCGTACTTTTGGACACTGCATGGCGTTGTGCCAAAGTTCCAAAATAAACAAAGGCGGGAGGCGCAGACAGCTCCGTATCAGCTCTGGCCTGAGCCATATCCATGTAGTCCCAAGCAACGTCATCGGCAATACGAAAGGCATGTGTCGCACCCGTTTGCACAACGTGGACGGTGCCGGTGGGGTGCAAGGCATCTCTCTGAAAACCCAGTGTGGAGAGGCCAAAGTCTTGTGCACTTTGCACCAGTACTTCAGCCCACCGATCGCAGTCGCCAACTCGGGTGATGAATGTGACTGGCACCTGTAGCGCGGCCAGCGACCGCGCTACATTGAACGGTGCACCACCCGCCTGTGGCCCGCTGTCAAACAGATCAACCAATGCCTCACCTAAAACCAGGATGGAGCCCGGCTCGTGGCCAGATTGCACGGCTGGTGCTAGCGGGATGACTACTGCTTCATTCATAGCGATAGGCGATCAGACGTTTCTCGGCTCCCTAGAACGCGTATTTCAACTGAACCGTAGCGGAGCGTTGACTAATGGCACGTGCCGCATGGCCATCACCTTCTATCTCTGTGTAGCCCAGCGTGTTGAACAAGTTATTCATCCGAAATGACAGTTGCGCCTTGGCATTGATGCGGTAGGTTACAAAGGCATTGACGTTGGTGAAGCCTGGCATCGTTATGGTATTTGCGTCATCTCCATAGGAATCGCCTGTACCCACCAGTGCGGCACCTATATCAAAAGAGTTGAAGCTATAGCTGGGAGCGAGTTGATATACAAATTTTGCCTGTCGGCGTGGCGCCTTACCGACCGTTGTCGGGTCTTTTGAATCGTCAATCTTCGCATCCGTCCATGTACCACCACCCGCAAGACGGAAATCACCTGCAGTCCATACGGCCTCCACTTCCAGTCCGTTTGCAGAGTACTTGTTCGCGGTGAATGTCTGCGTAGTGACCTCGTAGTTGCTCTCCGAGGTTTTGGCGCTAAACAACGTGGAGAACAGACTAAAACCACCAGTTCGCCATTTCGCACCCACCTCCTGTTGCTGAATCTGATTCAGGGAAATAGGGGCAGATCCGTCTAAAGGATTGCCATACAACAAGCGATCAGCACTGAATTGCACTCCATCGCTGGCACGCGCGAAAACGGATAAGTCGCGGTTGATGCTGTAGTTAGCACCCATAGAGTAGGAGTTGTGCGAAACAGAATAATTCACGATTTTCTGTGAGTTTGTATCCCATGTCTGCGTCGTGCCGTTAGCCGATAGCGTGTAGCCATTCGCGGTTTGACGGTCGCTGCGCACGCTCGCGTCCAAACTCAGTGCGCCAGAGTCCAGCGTTAGCGCCGCGTACGGAGCAGTTTGGTTGTACTGCACATTCCAGGTTCGGGCGCAGCATCCACCAAAGGTGTTGAACCCGGAGATGGCGGGCTTCGAGGTAGGTGCACCCTGTGCGTCGACTACCTGCGCGCCTGTGCCGGTCAAAGTCATGTTGTAAGTGTTCCAGAACCAAGTTTCTGCAATGGTCTGCAAGCCTGTAAAAATCCCGCCTACGGCAGTGACCTTGCTCGTCCCCACATCAAATTCCTTGGAAATCTTGATGTCGTTAAAGGTATTTCCCAGATCGTCAAGCGAAGTATTGAACAACACAGCCGAGAAAAATGGACTCGTTCCATTCTTGCCATTGTCTGAAGCGAAGGCCCCTATAAACCGGCCAGAGTTCTCGGTTTTGCGGAACTTCTCTTCCAATTTCCAACCATCTCCTAACTTCAACATTCCCTCAAAGCCCACGGCGGTGCTCTTGATGCGCAAACCATCACTGGTATTGCTGTTGGTAAACCCTCCGTCGTGGTTCAGAGTACGATCGGTCGATAGCGAGGGCGTAATGAAAAAGGCCGTACGAGGATCAATGCCGTTAATGGTATTAATTTGACCATTGGATACAGTCACTGGGACGGGCAGCAAAGTGGGAGTGCGATCGTCGAGCTGCTTGACGCTAAAGCGGACATAACCGTTATCTAAATTTTGGGTGATGTTGGCACGAAGTTGTCCACCGTTCTCCGCGCTGAAGCCAGCTGGGCGCACACCTTCTCCAGTACGCTGGAAACCGCCAATGTGAAATGTGGTGTTTGGCCCCAGGCTACCACCATAGTCCACATCCAGTCGGTTCTGTCGCTGCAATACACCTGTTGTTATAGCTGCTGCCCCTCCGTTCTCAGAGCCTGTCTTACTGATGAAATTGATAATCCCGCCCGGAGAATTGCTCGCCAAAGTAGAGGCGGATCCACCCCGAATCACTTCTACCCGGTCAATATTGAAATCAGCGCGCAAAAACTGGTCTGACGTCGCAAAGTTTGAATCACCAAACAGAAGGACCGGTAAACCGTCTTCCTGCATTGGCATGTAGCGTGATCCACCGGCCGAGATCGGTACGCCTCGTACCGTTATATTTGCATTGCCTTCGCCACCCGAAGACTCTGAACGTATGCCCGGAATGGAGCGCAGTAGTTCGGCGACGCTTGAAGCACCAGTCTTTTCCATTTGCTCCGAGTCCAACGTGCTGACGGAAACGCTTTGCTTCATTTTTGATTTGGCCGTCGATGTTCCCGTTACGACGATCTGGTCGAACTTCATCGTGTCTTTGTTTGTGTCTTGCGGGGCGTTGGCCGCAGTCTGTGCCCACGCCGAACCAAGTGCCAACAAAGAAAGAGAAACCGCGACCGCGACCGGACGAAGTTTGAAGGCGTGATGTTGCATAAAGTCTCCTGTTGACTGCTGATATCGATTGAACCAGCGACCAGTCTGTTATTGATTGAAAACGCGCGTTGGGAAGGCAAGCAACCCGTCGACCCAAGGCCGGTTCAAGTTGCTTGAAGCGGATGTTAGACCTATTGCAATCGATTGCATTTAGGTGTTAACCCGGAATATTTCCGAATTACATTCATAAAAAACTATCGAACACGGAGTTGAGTTAGAGATTTTTAAAAATCTATGCAATCGATTGATTATTTGTGCAGCACAGGACGTTGGTATGCAGCCCTAACAGGCTTTTAAGGCGCGCTTGCGCGCACGACCATGTGTACGGGCAGCGTGCGTGCAGGCGCACGCTCGCCCTTGAGCAGTAGCAGCAAAGCCGCAACCAGCTCGGCACCGGCCTCCACCACGGGTTGGTGCACGGTGGTTAAGGTGGGCTCGCAAAACGCGGCCAAGGGCATGTCGTCGTAGCCCACCACACTCACGTCCACGGGCACTGTGCGCCCCTGCGCGCGCAGCGCCTGCACCGTGTGGATGGCCAGCAAATCGCTGCACGCCAGTACGCCGTCAAATGCCACGCCGCTGCTGCACAGGCGATCTATCACTTGGCGTGCCGCATCGGGCTCAAACGGCACGGCAAGCTCCAACTGCGGATCGGGTGTTTGCGTGGCTTGCGCGTGCGCCCGCCAGTAGCCCTCGCGGCGCAACCACACTTCGGGCAATGCGGCGTCACCCAGGAAAGCAATGCGTTTGCGACCGGCGCGCAATAGGTGGGCGGTGGCCTGCTCGCCTCCGTCGCGGTTGTCGCCACCCACGCTGCAATACAACTGCTGCGGTAGCTCGCCACCCCACACCACCAGCGGCACATTGCGCGCGGCCAACTGGTTGAGCTGGTCGTGGTGGCGCCACTGGCCAATGATGATGACGCCTATGACTTTGCCCGAATCAAACAGTTGCGAGGCCGCGTCCAGCCGCTCCGAATCCACGCGCGACAGCAGCATGTCGTAGCCATGGTCGGTCAGCGCATCTGCGATGCTACCGATGATGGACAAAAAGAACGGATCTGAAATGTGCTGGCGCGACTGCGCGTCATAGGGCACCACCACGCCGACGGTCAGGTTTTTTTGCAGGCGCAGGTTTTGTGCACCCAGGTTGATGGAGTAGTTCAGCGATTGCGCCAATTGCTTGATGCGTTCGCTGGTCTCGGCATTGACCAGCGTGCTGCCACTCAGCGCGCGCGATACCGTGGCAACGGATACCCCCGCTAGCCGGGCAATGTCGGCCATTTGAAGGCGTCGGCGGTCGGACGAGTCACTGCCCAGAGTCGGTGCCTTGGTCAAGGATGTCTTGGGCATGCAGTCGCCAGTTTCGCAATAGCGTTATTTCTGGATGTCGCCGATGCAGAGGTACTTGATCTCTACATAGTCATCCAGACCAAAGTGCGATCCCTCGCGTCCCAGGCCGGATTGTTTGACACCGCCGAAAGGCACGTGCTCAGTCGCAAGGATGCCGACGTTGATGCCGACCATGCCGTATTCCAGCGCTTCGCCTACGCGGTAGATGCGGCCGATGTCGCGGCTGTAGAAGTAGCTGGCCAAACCAAATTCGGTGGCGTTGGCGGCGTCAATGGCTTCTTGCTCGGTCTTGAACTTGAACACCGGCGCAAAGGGACCAAAGGTTTCCTCGCGTGCACACAGCATGTCGGGCGTGGCATCGGCCACCACGGTAGGCTCGAAAAATTGGCCCGAACCCAATGACTTGAGGCGCTTGCCGCCCACCACCACGCGGCCGCCCTTGGCCACTGCATCGTCCACATGGCGCTGTACCTTGACCAGCGCGGCCTCTTCGATCAATGGGCCCTGGTTGACGCCATCCTCAAAGCCATTGCCGACCTTGGCGGTGCGCACTTTGGCGGCGAACTTTTCGACAAACTGGTCGTACACGCCTTCTTGCACATAGAAGCGGTTGGTGCAGACGCAGGTCTGACCCGCGTTGCGGTATTTGCTGGCAAAAGCGCCTTCGACCGCGCTGTCGATATCAGCATCGTCAAATACGATAAAGGGCGCGTTGC
>NZ_JANXUQ010000263.1 GCF_025356155.1 Rhodoferax sp.
GGCGATGCCGGGGGTGCCGATTTCGTGTACCCGTATGAGGCGCCCCCGGCATCGCCCAATACCGCTTGCAGCGAATCAAAAAACCGTCGCAGCTTGTCGATCGGCATCAACATCAAATCATGCAGACACAACCCGGGCAAAGCCTCCAACTGCTCACGCGACCACGTAACTCCGCGCGGCATAAACCGTTTGGAGGGCAACAACACAGCATCCGCCTGCGCCTTGGTTCCAATGCGCCACAACAGACTCTCGGTCTTCAGCCGCGCACCGCCGCAGGTGCCACACGGCGTGTAGCTGCGGTACTTGGACAGCAGCACACGGATGTGCATCTTGTAGGCCTTGGTCTCCAAGTAGGCGAAGAAGCGGTTGATGCCGAACCAGTGCTGGTTCCACTTGCCGTTCCAGTTGGGCGAGCCGTTGATGACCCAGCCCTGCTGTTCCGGTGTCAGCTTGTACCAGGGCGTGTCGCGCGGGATGCCGGCTGCCTCGGCGTGGCGCATCAGGTCATCCTGGGCCTCTTGCCAGGCGGGCGTCTGCATGGGCTTGACGGCGCCCGCGCGCAGCGTGAGCTTGTCGTTGGGAATGACAAGGCCCAGGTCTACACCGACCACACGCCCAAAGCCGCGGCAGGCCTCGCAGGCGCCGACGGCGGAGTTGAAGGAGAACATGGACGCGATGGGGTCCGTGTAACGAATATCGCTTTGTGGGCAATGCAGGCCAGTGGAGAAGCGCCACACGACCGGCTCAAACGTTGCTACAGAATCAGTAGCGACATCACTAGATTCCGCGAGGGCTACAGCCTCATTGACTACATAGACATTGAGCCGGCCGCTGCCGCGCTTGAGGGCGACTTCAATGGCTTCCAGGGCGCGGGCTTTTTCTACGCTGGTGATGCGGAAGCGGTCGGCGACTACGTCGAGCACTTTTCTCCGGCTGGAAGCTGCGAAATGGGGGTCAGAGTCCGATTTCGTTTTGGATTTTTTCGCGCCGGAAGAACCGCGTACTGAATCGGAATCTGACCCCAATTTCACAGCTGACCCCACCTCTACCTCGCGCTCGGCGTGGATACGGGTGAAGCCGCTGGCGGATAACCATTGCGTCAATTCTTCTGCTGTGGTGCTGGCTGGCAGTTCCACTGGAAAGGTCAGCACCAACCGTGGGTCTGCTGTGGGGCTATTCACCGCTGCACGCCGCGCCAACTCTGCGTAAATGGTCTCTGGCGTGTCGTGTTGCACGGGCAAGGCCGTGACCTTGTCAAACAACTGCGCAGCACGCGAATACAGCAGCTTCACGTGGTCGTTCAGCTCCGTCATCGTGCCCACGGTGGAGCGGCTCGAGCGCACGGGGTTGGTCTGGTCGATGGCGATGGCAGGTGGTACGCCTTCCACCTTGTCGACCGCCGGTTTGTCCATGCGGTCGAGAAACTGGCGGGCATAGGCCGAAAAGGTTTCCACGTAACGGCGCTGGCCCTCGGCATACAGCGTGTCGAACACCAAGCTGGACTTGCCCGAGCCACTGGGGCCGGTCACCACGGTCAATTCGCCGGTACGGATATCCAGATCCAGGTTCTTCAGATTGTGCTGGCGTGCGCCGCGGATGCGGATGGTTCCCTGGGTCATAGCGTGCGGTCTTTCTGCGTGAGGCCAATCATTCTAGGGACTTAAGAGAGGGTCATCCGGCGCAAGGTCTTGTGCTGAACAGCCGAGGGCAAACCCTAGATGTGGAAGTCCACAACTGGCGCGCTGGACCTGCCGTCCACACAATCGGCACTCGGCAAAAGAACACCAGGAGACCTTTCCATGAAAAGCATCGTCAACACGTTGTGCGGCACCGTGGTCATCGCCCTTCTTGCCACAGGTGCCCAGGCGCAATTGCGCATAGGCCAGCCCTCGGGTTTTAGCGGTTCGGCTGCGGCCGGTGTCAAAGAAAACACCGAGGGCGCCAAGCTCTACATCGACTCCGTCAACCGGCGTGGCGGCGTGCACGGCCAGCAGGTCGAGTTGATCACCATGGACGACAAGTTTGACCCTGCCACTACCGCGGTCGTAGGGCGCGCGTTGATCACCGAACAGCATGTGCTGGCCCTGTTTTTGAACCGCGGCACACCCCATGCGCAGGCACTGTTGCCGGTGCTGGCCGAGCTGCATGTGCCATTGATAGGGCCTAGCACCGGCGCTATGGCGCTGCATGAGCCGGTGTTGCCGTGGGTCTTCAACGTGCGGGCCACCTACCAACGCGAGGCGATCAAGGCCATTCGCCATTTGGTCAGCCTGGGAATGACCCGCATTGCCGTGTTGCAGACCGATGACTCCTTCGGTGCCGACGCCGCCATCGGCGCGGAGAAGGGCTTTGCATCCGCCGGTCTCAAGCCCGTGTTGTTGCAAAAATTTCCACGCGAAAAACCGGACTTTGCCGAGCTGGCGTCCAAGGTCAAGGCGAGCGATGCGCAGGCCGTGCTGTACATCGGGTCCAGCGGCAGCGTAGCCAGCGGCGTCAAGGCGCTGCGCGCGGCGGGTCTGACGGTGCAGGTGGTAACCCTGTCCAACAATGCGTCGGAAGGCTTCATCAAGTTGCTGGGTGAACATGCGCGCGGCGTTATCGTCACCCAGGTTTTCCCCAATGAGCGGGCCATGAACTACCGCTTGATCAAGGAGGCGCAGGAACTAGCCAAGGCCAAGGGCTTGGCGGGTGTCTCACCCGCCATGATCGAGGGTTTTGCCGCGGCCAAGGTATTGATAGAGGGTCTGCGACGCGCTGGCCCCAAGCCCACGCCCAGCGGCCTGCGTGATGCGCTGGAGACTTTGCAAAAGTTTGATCTGGGTGGTCTGGAGGTTAGCTACAGCGTAACCAACCACAGTGGCCTGGATTTTGCCGATCTGTCCATCATCGGGGCCGACGGCAAGTTCATGCGCTAGCCTGTCAGGGCGCGCTCCAGATCTTCGCTGGCTTTCACACCCACGGCCTCCTGAATCTTGGGCAACAGCACCAATAACTCGTCATAACCACCGGCCGCTTGAACGGCCAGGTTCAGACGAAAGCCACGCAATCCCAGCCCGGCCGTCAATCTGGTGGCAATAGGCATGGCCTCGGAGTAACGCTCCTGAATGGTCTTCGCATTGAATGCAGTGAGCGCGGCTTGCGCTACCTGCAGGTGTTCGGCCGCCGCTTCTTCAGGTGTGGTTTCTCCGGCGGCAGGCGCCAAAACGCCGTGCTCCACCATGTGTTGCACATCCTCTGCGGTCAACCCCAGGCTAACAGCCGCCGCCAATACCTGGTCCACCGTCTTGTTGCCATCGAACATGATGAACGCAGTGCGCTGACGCGCCGAAAACAGTGGGGAACGCGCTTTAAAAGCCTGCTGACCCGTCTCTGTTTTAATGAGTTTCATCCGTATATCCTAACTCTGGGACTTTGACCTGTACAAGGCCGAATACCCTGCTCGATGATATACGCCGGCCGCCAGCCGTCAAACCTCAGGGTTTGGCCGACGATGCGGGCGCTGACGCAGCCGATGCAGGTGCCGCCGATGCCGCTACTTCGGGATGGGCAGGTGCCGAATCGGTGCCATGCTTCTCTCCTCCCATATCAATATCGCCGCCCCTGCTCAGGATAAACAAAGCCACCGCGGCAAACACAACAAAACCAAGTGCAATTTTCCACATGCACATCCCTGATCAGTTGGGGACAGAGCTAAAGGTCTGTTCCGCAACAGTTTAAGTATAAAAAAAGACCCCGGACCACAACGGCCCGGGGTCGTTTGTGTTACCAGTTGTTAGTCGTTGGCGTAGATGTCAACGTCTTTGGTTTCTTTGATAAAGATCATGCCGATGACAAAGGTGCCGGCCGCCACCACGACCGGATACCACAGGCCATAGAAGATGTCACCGGTCGCCGCAACCATCGCAAAAGCCGTGGTGGGCAGCAAGCCGCCGAACCAGCCATTGCCAATGTGGTAAGGCAAGCTCATCGAGGTGTAGCGAATGCGGGTGGGGAACATTTCCACCAGCATGGCGGCAATAGGACCGTAGACCATGGTCACCAGGATCACCAGGTAGACCAGCACAGCCAGCACCATGGGGATGTTCATGACCTTTTCGTCTGCCTTGGTGGTCAGGCCGCCGGCTTTGGCTGCGTCCACAACGGCCTTCTTGAAATCACCGATCGCTTTGGCACTGTCAGGCGCAAATGCATCGCGCTTGTCGTTCAGGGAACCGACAACCGACGGGATCAGCGTTTCGCCAATCTTGACCGTGGCTTCCGTGCCTGCAGGAGCCGCCACGTTCTGGTAAGGAACGTAGTTCTCCGTCAAGGTGCGCTTGGCGATATCACACGAGCTAGTGAAGTCGATCGGGCGTGCAATCGGGCTACCCTGGAAAGAGCAACGTGCGGGGTCCGCCGTCACCACTACAGGCACCGCTTTTTGTGCAGCCACCAGCTTGGGGTTGGCATAACCCAACAACATGGGGAAGACGGTAAAGTAGGTCAACGCACCCAACAGGCAGCCGGCCATGATGATTGGCTTGCGGCCAATCTTGTCGGACAGCGAACCAAACAAGATGAAGAACGGTGTGCCGATAGCCAGGGCAGCGGCGATCAACAGATAGGCCGTCTTGGCGTCCACCTTGGCGACGGAGGTCAGGAAGAACAAGGCGTAGAACTGACCTGTGTACCAGACGACAGCCTGGCCAGCGGTCAAACCGGCCAAGGCCAAAATGACGATTTTCAGGTTTTTCCATTCACCGAAGGATTCGGACAAGGGCGCCTTGGATGTCTTGCCCTCGGCCTTCATCTTGGTGAAGGCTGGCGACTCATTCATGCTCAAACGGATGTAGACCGACACACCCAGCAACAGGATGGACACCAGGAACGGAACGCGCCAGCCCCAGACATCAAAGTCCGAACCGGTCAATTCGCGGGTGACCAGAATCACGAGCAGTGACAGGAACAGCCCGAGGGTCGCGGTGGTCTGGATCCATGCCGTGTAGGCACCGCGCTTGCCCTGTGGCGAGTGCTCGGCCACATAGGTGGCGGCACCTCCGTACTCACCACCCAGCGCCAAGCCCTGCAGTAGGCGCAGCGCGATCAAGATCACGGGGGCGGCCAGACCAATGCTGGCGTAGTTGGGCAATATACCCACGATGAAGGTGGACAGACCCATGATCAGGATGGTCACCAGGAAGGTGTATTTGCGACCAATCATGTCGCCCAAGCGGCCAAACACCAGCGCACCAAACGGGCGCACCAGGAAACCGGCAGCAAAGGCCAACAGCGCAAAAATGTAGGCTGACGTAGGGTCCAGACCACCGAAGAACTGCTTGGCAATGATGGCTGCCAACGAACCGTAGAGGTAGAAGTCATACCACTCAAAAACGGTACCGAGCGAGGAAGCGAAGATGACTTTCTTCTCTTCCGCCGTCATCGGCCGTGGGGCTACTGTTGCCATGGTTTTGTCTCCAATTAAAAGTGTTTGCGTCCACGTGACGCAGTTGGGTGGCCGGACTATGCGGCCCCGGTCTGACCCAGTTCTGACACCTTGCCAACAAGAACTTACCGCGACCTGAACGCGAACTTACAGACCCAGTAGTTACCCGCGTCCTGCATTTCTTGATGTGGAATTTCGACCTGGAACAACCCTGAAGCGGCTGAGAATTCACCGTGGCGCCTGCAAGCTCACCTAGGGAAAGCACCCGTATTCCCAACAGAGGCGTAAGGACATTGGGCGCGGTCGTCAGCCGGGTTTGTGCTCGCGCACCACGCCTGCACCCACTGCGCACGCGGATTCCCACTGCGGCCCCTCAAACCAGGCATCCCCTTGCAGGTAGGCGCGCAACATGGGCAGGGCGTCCAGCCCCCAGAAGACCTTGCCATCAACCTCGAAGGCTGGCACACCAAACACGCCCTTGGCGATGGCCTCTTCGGCATGGGTGCGCAGTTGCGCCTTGATGGCCTCATCGGCTGGGTCACGCGCGGGGCCAAGCTGCTGGGTGATGGCAGCCAGGCGGGTGGCATCGGCCGCATCGGCACCACCCGCCCATACGTGCTTGAACAGGGCCTCGCACACATAGCGGTTGGGCTGGCCGTTGCGGTCGGTGGCGATGGCCAGGCGCAACAGCCCCAGCGGGTTAAAAGGGTGAGCAGCCGGCATATCCAGCGCATGCCCTCTGCTGTGGGCCAGCCATTGCACCTGGCGGTAGGTCCAGTCACGCTTGGCGGGAATTTCGGCCGGGCCCAACTGGCCATGGTGCTTGAGCAGGGCAGCGAACAGCAACGGCTTGTAGGTGACCGAATAACTCAGCCCGACCAGGGCTTGTGGCATCTCCTCAAACGCGAGGTAGGCGTAGGGAGAAATAAAGTCCAGGTAGAAGCTGATGTGTTTCATGGGTTGACTCGCTGTTACGGCACCACAGGGCTGAGGGCCTGCCCGAGGGTGGCAGCACGCTCGGCAATCAGCGCCCAGATGGCTTTCTTCTCCAGGTCGTTGCTGCCACGCCAGACGCGGATCTCGTCAATGCTGCGCAGGCAGCCTTCGCAATACGTTCGCTGCAGGTCCATACGGCACACGGAGATACAGGGCGATGGGATCTCTTCGGCCATAGCCCTCACCAATGCTGCGCGTGTTGCTATTGATTGTGTAGCATCAAACTCAACCGTCATGCTTGCACCGCCTGTGTCACATCTGCCGTGGGCGCACCGGACAGCAGCGCCAAATCTCGTGGGTGCAGCTTGAATACACCGTGCGGATGGCCGGCCGCAGCCCAGATTTCTTCAAAACGAAACAACTCTTGGTCCACCAGCGTCACCGGGGGCTGGGCATGCGCCAGGGGCGACACACCCCCGATGCTGAAGCCGGTCTTGGCCTTGACGAAATCGGCATCGGCCCGGCCGATACGGCCCACCAAGGCCTCCACCTTCTTCTCGTCCACACGCCGGTCGCCGGAGGTGATGACCAGCACGGCCGCGTCGTCTTCCTTGCGGCGGAAGATGATGCTCTTGGCGATCTGGCCCACAGCAATGCCCAATGCGTCTGCGGCCTGCTGGGCAGTACGCGCGGCATCGTCCAGCATCACCGGGGGGTGCGGATGATTTTTCGCTTTCAAGGCAGCGGCTACGCGCTGCACGCCCTCGGGCAGATTTTGTAATTCCAGGCTATTCATAGAAATAGATGGTTAACCCAAACGTTTGTTCAGCAGTGCGGTCGCCGCGCGCGAATTGGGCTTGCGCTGCAAGAAGTCGCTGATGAACTTGCCGGCATCGACCAGCTTGTCCAGATCGATGCCGGTATCGATGCCCATGCCGTGCAACAGGTAGACCACATCTTCGGACGCCACATTGCCGGTCGCACCCTTGGCATACGGGCAGCCGCCCAGGCCGGCGACCGACGTGTCGAAATTCCAGATGCCCATTTGCAAACTGGCCAGCGTGTTGGCCAGTGCCATGCCGTAAGTGTCGTGAAAGTGACCGGATACGTGGTCGACACCGTAGATTTTCAGCGTCGCCTCCAGCGCCTTTTGCACCTTGCTCGGTGTGCCCACGCCAATGGTGTCGGCCACACCCACATGCTGCACGCCGATGTCGCGCATCAGCCGCGCCACCATCTCGACCCGTTCGGGTGCAATCTCACCCTCATACGGGCAACCCACAGCGCAGGAAATGGCACCGCGCACCGCAATGCCTTTTTCCAATGCTGCCTGCGCCACGGGGCGAAAGCGCTCGATGCTCTGGGCAATGGAGCAATTGATGTTCTTCTGGCTGAACGCCTCGCTGGCCGCGCCAAACACGACGATCTCGTCCGGGCCGGATTGGAGCGCGGCTTCAAAGCCCTGCATATTGGGTGTCAGCACTGAATAGCGTACGCCCGCCTTGCGCTGCACACCGGCCATGACTTCGGCGTTGTCTGCCATCTGCGGCACCCACTTGGGGCTGACAAAACTGGTGACTTCGATCTCGGTCAGGCCCGCATCCTGCAGGCGGTGCACCAGCTCGATCTTGATGGCCGCGGGTACGGGCTGTTTTTCGTTTTGCAATCCGTCGCGTGGACCAACATCGACCAGTTTGACGCGGGAGGGGATAGTCATACATTACTCTTCACAGTGCAGGAATCGGGGCCGCAACTACAACGCAAACTTGTTGCGAAAGTGCTGGCTGTAGAGCTAGGCGGCAGGTCGATTTTGCCACCGGCATGGAACCCTTGGGGCGGCAATGGGCAAGACGCCCGGCTTTCATTGGTGGCGCGCCAGCGGTAAAAGATAGTAGGCACAGAATGCGCTGTTGTCTGCACAGGCTGGCTTCATCGTCGAAAAGAGCAGCACGGGGGCTGCCTGGGCACCACTGCCAAGCCGGCACAGGGCAATCGAGTCACCGCCATCCGGCGCCACGCCCAGGCATTCGGTAAATTTGCTGCTGCTCTCCAGCAGGGGGCGCAGGCGGCGCAACAGCGGCCCATCGTTCGTGTGTTCGTATAACTTCGGGGTCACCACAACCGCCGCGCGCACCGCCTGCAAGGTGTTGTTCAGCACATCCAGGTCGACGCGCCGAGCGCCTTTGGACACTATTTTCTGTGGCGCAGTTTTGCGCGGTGTTAGCTCTTCAATGGTGGTCTCGCAATCAGGCACCGCCGAGCAGGCGATAGCAAAGTCCGACGTGCTGCGCGCATCCGCATAACTTGCGGTGAAGTGACCTTCAAACCACGGCGCTTGCGGAGGCACAGCAGCGCAGCCGGTCAAGAAAACAAAAATCGTCAAAAGTGCAATGCGCATGCAATACCTATTCTGCATTCAATACCCCTGCCCGCGGTCCACCACACCGGCAACCGCTTCACCGCGCTGCAGCGCCGCCAGTTTTCCAGCAATCTGCGCAATGCTTTCGCTGCGCAGAGTGCGCGCCGACGTATGGGGCGTGACCGTAACCTTGGGATGCTTCCAGAATGGGTGCTCAGCAGGCAAGGGCTCGCTGCGAAACACGTCAAGTGTGGCTCCGCCCAAGTGGCCGCTGTCCAGCAACGCCAGCAAATCCTCGTCTACCAGGTGCGCGCCCCGCGCTACGTTGATGACGTAGCCGCCGGGCTGCAACTGGGACAAAGTCTTCCTGTTCATGATGTCGCGCGTGTCAGCAGTGAGCGGCAGCAGGCAGACGAGCACGCGACTGGCCGCCAGAAAATCCTTGAAGCCGTCTGCCCCAGAAAAACACCGTACACCCTCCGCTGCTTTGGGCGAGCGGCTCCAACCATTGACCGGAAATTCAAACTGCGACAGCGCACGGGCAACCCTTTCGCCCAAGACCCCCAGCCCCATGATGCCGACCGGGAAATCGGCGCGTGCACGCGGCTTGCGAAACGACCACTTGCCCTGGCGCGTATCGGCTTCATAGCCATCGAATTCGCGGAAGTGGCGGATGACGGCGTGGCATACATATTCCGCCATCTGTACCGACATACCGGCATCGTCCAGCCGCACGATCTTCGCATTGGGCGGCAATTGGAGCTTGAGCAAGGCATCGACCCCGGCACCGATATTGAATACGGCCTGGAGCTGCGGTTGCTCGTCAAAGAACTGCTGGGACGGTGCCCAGACAACTGCGCAATCAGCGGCGGGTGCGCCTGCCGACCACAACGTGATCTGGGCATCCGGCAGCGCCGCGCGCAGGCCTTGCAGCCAGGGTTCGGACGCGGTATCGGTGCAGCAAAAGGTGATGCGCATATCAGCTAGCGGCCACTGTCGTCAGCTTCAGCAACTCTGCACCTTCGGTAACCTGGTCGCCGGGCGCAAACAGCAGCTCTGCAACCGTGCCATCGGCCGGCGCGGCAATGGTGTGCTCCATCTTCATGGCTTCCATGACGGCCAGAGCCTGACCCTTCTTGACCACGTCACCCGCCTTGACGGCAAAGGACACGACCTTGCCGGGCATGGGTGCGGTCAAGCGGCCGACCTCGGCATGCGTTTCACCGGCGTGCGCCAGTGCGTCGATTGCTACGATTTGTGTAGCGCCATGTCCAGTGAATACGTGGGCTACCTCGCCATTTTTGTAGAGGTGCAGCGTGGAACGCAGGTCGCCATAACGTACATCCAACGCGCCACCCGACAAGGCTGTGTAGTGCAGCGTCTCAGTGTTGCCGTCTACCGTCAACTGCAAACCGCCGCCATGTAAACGAGTGAACACCGCCGTATGCGGCTCGCCATGGAACTCCAGCATGAACTCACGGTGCGACGCGCCATGCGAGCGCCAACCGTCACGCTGCGCCCACGGGTCTATCCAGCCACCGGCATCTGCCTTGGTCGCCTGGTCGTGTTCGCTAACCAGCGTCTGCGCCACCATCGCAGCGGTGGCCATCTGAAGACCGACCTTCTCCTGCTTGAACAGCACCGCCGATTCGCGCGGAATCAGCGCCGTGTCCAGTTGGGCCTGTGCAAACGACGCGCTGGTCGTCACATGGCGCAGGAACTGCACATTGGTCGTCAGGCCGACGATATGGGTTTGGGCCAGCGCAGTGTCCATGCGGGCCAGTGCCTGCTCGCGCGTGGCACCGTGCACGATGAGCTTGGCGACCATGGAGTCGTAGAACGGGCTGATGCTGTCGCCCTGGCGCACGCCGGAGTCCACGCGCACCGCATCGTCCGCACGCTCGAACGTCGTGCACATTGGCAGTCCATAGACATGCAGCGTGCCGGTAGCGGGCAGGAAGTTGTTGTCGGGGTTTTCGGCGCAGATGCGTGCTTCGATCGCATGGCCGTGGATGCGCAATTGGTCTTGCTGCAAAGGCAAGGGCTCGCCCGACGCCACACGCAACTGCCACTCCACCAAGTCTTGCCCGGTGATAGCTTCCGTAACCGGGTGCTCCACCTGCAGACGTGTGTTCATTTCCATGAAGTAGAACTTCATCTGCTCGGGGTGCGCATAGCCGCCCGGTTGCTCGACGATGAATTCCACCGTGCCGGCACCCACGTACTTCACCGCACGCGCAGCCTCCACCGCAGCCTGACCCATGCGGGCGCGCAGCTCGGGTGTCATGCCAGGTGCAGGGGCTTCTTCCAA
The DNA here is from genome assembly GCF_025356155.1 of Rhodoferax sp. GTDB lineage: Bacteria > Pseudomonadota > Gammaproteobacteria > Burkholderiales > Burkholderiaceae_C > Allorhodoferax. Next base: position 11,029 of record NZ_JANXUQ010000263.1, read on the forward strand.
CACCTTCTGGTGGCGGCGCTGCACCGAGCAGTCGCGCTCGAACAAATAGACGTAGTTGCCATGGGTGTCACCAAACACCTGTATCTCGATATGGCGCGGACGCAGCACATATTTTTCGACCAACACCGCGTCATCACCAAAGCTGTTGATGGCTTCACGCTTGCACGACGCCAGGGCGGCGGCAAAGTCTTCAGCCTTGTCCACCGCGCGCATGCCCTTGCCACCACCGCCGGCGCTGGCCTTGATCAATACGGGGTAGCCTATTGCGTCAGCTTCGCGCTGCAGCAGCGCGGGGTCCTGGTCGGAGCCGTGGTAGCCGGGCACCAACGGCACGCCGGCTTTTTCCATCAACTGTTTGGACTCAGCCTTCAACCCCATGGCTTGGATCGCCGACGCGGGTGGTCCGATAAAGACCAGACCGGCCTTGGCGCAAGCCTGCGCAAACTCTTCGTTCTCGCTCAAAAAGCCGTAGCCGGGATGGATGGCCTGCGCGCCAGTAGCCTTGGCCGCGGCAATGATTTTTTCCCAGCGCAGGTAACTGTCTTTGGGCGCGCTGCCACCGATGTGAATGGCTTCGTCGCATGCGGCCACATGTTTGGCGCCCGCGTCGGCATCGGAATAGACCGCGACGGTTTGGATGGCCAAGCGGCGGGCGGTGGCAGCTACGCGGCAGGCGATCTCGCCTCGGTTGGCGATCAGGATTTTGGTAAACATTCAGGCAGCCTTTGGAACACCGGAAAAGAGCCGGGACACGCGGTAGAACACCGCCTTGAGAAACTTGATGAGCACCCAGGTGACGATCCACATCAGCACCACCACCACGCACAGCACCAGGCCAAACACCAAAGGATGGGTCGTGGCCAGCCACATGGCGCCAACAACCAGGCCATCCTCGAACAAGCTGGCCGCTACGTTAGAAAAGGGCTCAGGGGATGTATTGATAGCCGCACGCGTGGTGGTTTTGGCCGCCTGGCTGGTAGCGGCCAACGTGCCGCCCATCAGCGCGGCCACCATCGTCATCGTTCCGCTATCGGCACCCAAGGCGCCGGCCGCCAGTGCAGCACCGGCCGGGATGCGGATCACGCTGTGCACGATGTCCCACAACGAATCCACTCCGGGGATTTTGTCGGCGAAGAATTCCACGAACAGCATAAAACCGCTGGCCACCAACATGGCCGGGTGCTGCAACATGTGAAGCCCGTGTGGCAGCACAACCCACCCCATGACGCCCGCCAACCCGGTGAGGAACACCACCGCATACAGCCGAAAGCCACTGGCCCACCCAAGCACACCAGCCAAAGCCAGCAGACTGGGGAAGTCGAGCTTGTCGCTCACCTGCACGCCACTGCCAGACGCCAACCCGACGGTATGGAACCACTGAACCAGAAAGGACCAAAGCGCGTCCATACATCACATCCGGAACACGCCAAACTTCACATCCGGAATCGGCGCGTTCAGCGTGGCTGACAAACCCAGTGCCAGCACACGGCGCGTGTCGGCGGGGTCGATGATGCCGTCGTCCCACAACCGGGCCGTAGCGTAATAAGGGTGGCCCTGGACCTCGTACTGCTGGCGGATGGGGGATTTGAAAGCCTCTTCCTCATCCTTGCTCCAGGCACCGCCCTTGCCTTCGATACCGTCGCGTTTGACGGTCGCCAGCACGCTGGCCGCCTGCTCGCCACCCATGACGCTGATGCGCGCGTTGGGCCACATCCACAGGAAGCGGGGTGAGTAGGCGCGGCCGCACATGCCGTAGTTGCCGGCGCCAAAGCTGCCGCCGATGATGATGGTGAACTTGGGCACATTGGCCGTGGCCACAGCCGTGACCATCTTGGCGCCGTTGCGGGCAATACCTTCGTTTTCGTATTTGCGCCCGACCATGAAGCCGGTGATGTTCTGCAAGAAGATCAGCGGGATCTTGCGCTGGCAGCACAGCTCGATAAAGTGTGCGCCCTTGAGCGCCGATTCGCTGAACAAAATACCGTTGTTGGCGATGATGCCCACCGGCATGCCTTCGATGTGCGCGAAGCCGGTCACCAGCGTGGTGCCGAAGCGGGGCTTGAACTCGTGGAATTCGCTGCCATCGACGATGCGGGCGATGATCTCGCGCACGTCAAACGGCTTGCGCGTGTCGGTGGGAATGACGCCATACAACTCTTCTGCTGCAAATTTAGGAGCAATAGGTGCTTTCAGCGCGGGGGCTAGCGCCTTCTTTTGGTTGAGGTTGGCTACCGCCGTGCGGGCGATGGACAGCGCATGCAGGTCGTTTTGCGCCAGGTGGTCGGCCACGCCAGAGAGGCGTGTGTGCACATCGCCGCCGCCCAGGTCTTCGGCCGTCACCACCTCACCAGTGGCCGCCTTCACCAGCGGCGGGCCACCCAAAAAGATCGTGCCCTGGTTCTTGACGATGATGGTCTCGTCGCTCATGGCCGGCACATAGGCGCCACCGGCCGTGCATGAGCCCATGACGACGGCGATCTGCGCAATGCCCTCGGCGCTCATGTTGGCCTGGTTGAAGAAGATGCGGCCAAAGTGGTCGCGGTCCGGGAAGACTTCGTCCTGGTTGGGCAGGTTGGCGCCGCCGGAATCCACCAGATAGATGCAAGGCAAACGGTTTTGCTGCGCGATCTCTTGCGCGCGCAAGTGCTTCTTGACGGTGACGGGGTAGTAGGTGCCGCCCTTCACCGTGGCGTCGTTGCACACGATCATGCAGTCCACGCCCGACACGCGGCCGATACCGGCAATGACGCCGGCGCAGGGCGCGCTGTCGGTGCCGTCGCGGTCCGGGTACATGCCCATGGCAGCGAGTGGCGAGAGTTCCAGAAACGGCGTGCCTGGGTCCAGCAGGTTGTGCACGCGGTCGCGCGGCAGCAGTTTGCCACGGGCCGTGTGTTTGGCGCGGGCGGCGTCACCACCACCCATGGCGGCCTTGTCGGTCTGGGCGTTCAGGTCGGCGACCAGCGCGCGCATGGCGTTGGCATTGGCCACGAAGTCGGCCGAGCGGGCGTTGAGTTGGGTCTCCAGAATGGACATGGGCGGGTTCCGGTAGAAGGGGAGAGATTTTCAGAAAATAGCTTGCATTGTCAGCCGGGTGGGGCCAGTCGTGCAGGTCATAAAGGTTGCAAATTGCGCCACTGCTTAAAAATTGCGGCACACTAAGGGCATGGTCGCATCACCCCCCATTGCCGCTACGCCCATGGCCTTTGTGCGTGCCATTGTGGCCGCGTACCAACGCTATG
>NZ_JANXUQ010000267.1 GCF_025356155.1 Rhodoferax sp.
ACGCAGCTTATTGGGCGGCGGTCTTTACCTGTTTCACAAATGCTGGATCCGCGCTACCCAACTGCGCGGTGCGCCCGGCAATGCGGCCATCCGCATCCAGCAATATCAAGTCGGTCGTGTGGTTGAAGTCGCCATTGGGCAGAGCCCGGTACTGCACGCCCAAGACGGCTGCCAATTTGCGCGTAGTCTTGGTATCGGTGCGGGCCACTGTCCAGTGCATAGGGTCTAGTTCGCGTTGTTCTGCGGTGCGTTTAAGCACGGCCACGGTGTCGCGCACAGGGTCTATGGTGACCAGCAAGACGCCCAGGTTGGCGCGCTCTTGCGGTGTCAACTTGGACTCGGTGTCACGCAGGGCGTCGACCAGCATGGGGCAGACAAACTGACAGGACGTATAAAACATGCCTACCAACACCGGGTGGCCACGGCGCTCTGCAATGGCGAAAGACTTGCCTGCCTGGTCCGTCATCTGCGCCTTCAACTGGTAGATGGAGTCGGTAGGCAGCGGCGCACTTGCATCCACCGCCCATGTGACGGGAACGGCACCCAGAGCCAGCAGAGCCAACAGGCTGCAGCACACAAAGCGTTTGGTCAGATTCAGAGTACGGTTCACGGTGTTTCCTAAGGTAGTGGGCGCGCGCAGCGAAAGCCCAGGCTGCTGGTGCTGTCGGATGCACTCAGCGACGACAGCAGTGCAATGCGCATCAGCACGGCATAGTTTTCGCGGTCTTGCAGGCTGATGGCGCCGGCGCCGCAAAATTTCAATTTATCGGGGTCGTCGCGCGAGCGGCTGTCGGGGCTGACCAGCAGTGCATTGAAGTCGTCAACCCACTCCCAGATTAGGCCGTGCAGGTCGCGGACACCGTAGACATTGGCTTGCGAGCCTACGTCTGGCAGTGCCTTGGTGGCAGGCCTGGCATACCAGTTGAGGATGCGGGAGCGCCAAGCAGGGTCACCGCGGGCATCACGCCGGGTGGCGTCGGCCGCTGCCGCGTATTCCCACTCTTGCCAGGTTGGCAGACGGGCGCCCTCTGCTTCGCAAAATGCCTGGGCGGCAAACCAGCTGACATTGACTACGGGTTGTTGGCCGGTGGCCGCGTTGCCAAGGCTCTGGGTTGCGGACCAATCTTTCAAATACCCGGTGTCTGCAAACGTGCGTGCGATCGTGTCGCGTTGCCACTCGGGATTCGCGCGTGTGAACGCAAGAAATTCTGTTTGCGTGACCGGCGTCACCCGCAGAGCGAATGGTGCAATCGAGGCCGGCTCTTTGTCGGCATCATTGGCTAGCACGCTGGAGAGCGTGCCGCCGGGCAATGTGACGTAGTCGGCTGAATGTGCCGCAAGGCTGGCCCCCATTGCAAGTGCAATCAGCATCTGGCGCCAGCCGCGCCGCGACAGGCTGCAGCGACGGATGTGTTGGGTTTGCGCCCTGCACACGGTGGTAGTCTCAGCCAATCAATCAGTGCTCGGCCTGGGTGGCCACACCGGGCTTGGCGGCGCGCACTTTCTTCACGTCGTCAGCCGACACCCGGCCACCAGGGTTGCCCCATTCGTTGAGTACGTAGGTCAGGATGTTGGCCACCTCGTCGTCATTAAGTTGGTTCATGGGTGGCATGACAGAGTCATAGGCGGTGCCGTTTACCGTGACCTTGCCACTCAGACCCTGCAGCACCACCTTGATGGCGCGGCCTATGTCTCCCAGGAAGTCCGACTTGGCCAGTGGTGGGAACACGCCAGGCAGGCCCACGCCATTGGCTTGGTGGCACACCGAACAGGTACCGGCAAACAGCGCCTTGCCAGCTTGTGCTTGGTCCTGCACGGTTAGCTTGCCACTGGCTGCATTGGCAGTGGCCGTGGTCACCGCTGTCATATTGGGCTGCGATCGGTCACCCAAGTAGACAGAGTCCAGCTCCTTGCCGGAGTAGATGCTCTTGTCCTCAGGGCCTGTGACCTTCATGATGGCCAGCGCACCCTTGTTGAAGGCGCGGAAGATGGAGTGGTCTACCAGCACATAGCTGCCCGGCACCTTGGTTCGGTATTCCACGATGGCTGCGCCGCCAGCAGGGATCAGTGTGGTCTGCACGTTCTTCTGGGCAATGGAGCCGCCCTCAAAGCGCACTTTGTCGAAGATGGCGCCGATCACATGAAAGCTCGACACCAGGTTAGGCCCGCCATTGCCGACAAATAATCGAACGGTCTCGTTGGTCTTGGCGGTGATGGCCTTGTCACCGGTGAGCGCGCCCTCTGCACCGTTGAACAGCACATAGGTCGGGCGCTCATCAATGGCCTTTTCCATATCGAAGGCCTGCAGGCCCTTTTCGCGGTATTTCCCGGTGGTGTAGAAGTCGCCCTGCATCACGTAGTACTCGTGGTCGACCTTGCTCAGGCCTTCGGGTGGCTCCACCAAAATCAGGCCATACATACCGTTGGCCACGTGCATGCCCACCGGCGCGGTAGCGCAGTGGTACACATAAATGCCTTCGTTCAAAGCCTTGAAGGTGAACTGCGAGGCATGACCCGGCGCGGTGAAGCTGGAGGCTGCTCCGCCGCCAGGGCCAGTCACGCCGTGCAGGTCGATGTTGTGCGGCATCTTGCTGTCGGGGTGGTTCTTCAGATGAAATTCCACCGTATCGCCTTGGCGCACGCGGATGAAGCTACCGGGCACCGTACCGCCAAAGGTCCAAAAGGTATAAGACACGCCTTCGGAAATCGGCATTTCTTTCTCGACCACTTCCAACTCCACAATCACCTTTGCGGGGTATTTGCGGTTGGTGGGCGGGGGCACGTTGGGTGGGCTGGTCAACACGGCGTGTATGGGTGCACCCTGTGGAGGCCCGAAGTCGCCGGTGGATTTGGCAGATGCGGCCTGTCCAGCCGCGTAGGCTGTGGATGCCAGCATAGTGCTGGCCAAGCCGAGCGCCACCAGGGCTCCGGCAAGCATGTTCTTCACTATGTGACTCACGGCTTTCTCCTTGGGTAGTGTCGTCGTGCGACTATAAAAAGTCATCTCAAATGCATCTCTATGATGGGAGCTATCGCTTAACCGCAGCTTGATCCAGATCAAGTGACAGTCACACAGCACAGGCCCACCATGACTGGCCTACAGCCAAAGCGCCGAAACTTGCAATTTCTACCCATATAGGGGCAGTTACAGCTACCATGCTGGAACGTGTCACGTTTGGAGCCAATATGACGGCAACTCCAAAGAGGTATTTGGTCCATATAGGCTTTGCGATCGCTGTATTGATGATGCTCACCATGGGTGGCACGCTCTTTGAGGCTCGCAATAACCAAATTGCATCTGCACAGTGGATTAACCACACCCATGAAGCGTTGCAGGCAATCTCCGAAATGAACGGTGCAGTTAGCACTGCGGAGTCTGCCCAGCGCGGGTATCTCCTATCGGGTAGCGATGTGTTTTTGGGTGACCGTGACCTGGCGATAGCGCGGGTCAACAATGCGGTCCAACGTGTCAAGCAACTGACATCCGACAACCCCAGGCAGCAGGTACACATGCCCCTACTAGAGGAGTTGATCGCACAGCGCTTTGCGATCATGCACGACAGCGCTGAACTTAGGCGCAGCGAAGGGCCTGCCATCGATCCTGCGCTGGCCGTGCCCGCGATGGGTAAACAGACAACCGATCAAATTTTGGAAATAACCGAAGGGCTGCGCCGCGAGGAGCTCGAACTACTGCAGCTGCGCCAAGCGAGTGCCGAGCATCTTCAAGAAATATCGCTATTCGTGTTGATCGGCACCACGCTGATAGGCGTGCTTATTCTGATCCCGGGCTATCTGGGCTTTTCATGGCAAGCACATGCAAGAAGGCATAGCGAAAGCAAACTCCGTGCGATGGCAGATAGTTTGCCAGGGGCCATGTACCAGTGGAGGCAATATTTGCAAGAGGAGCCCGAGATCAGCTTTTGGAGTGCCAAGCTTCCCAGCGTCCATGGCATTACCTTCAGCCATGGCACCGATGGTGGGCTGGGCTGGTATGAGATCTTAGCCGCCATAGATGACGGGGACAGAGGTGAATTCCTCGCAAGCTTCGAAGAGGCCAAAGGCAGCCTGTCCTTTTTCAGGCACGACTACCGTGTCAAACACGGCGACAACAACGACAGGTGGTTGCACCACGAGGCCTCATTTGACCGAGAAAATGATGGCAGCGTTGTGATGAACGTATACGTTGCCGACATCACAGGCAAAAAGCGGCTTGAGCAGTCGCTGCAACAAGCCAAGGAGGCCGCGGATTCTGCGAGTCGCGCCAAGAGTACCTTTCTTGCCACGATGAGCCACGAAATTCGTACCCCGATGAATGGAATGCTCGGGATGCTCGAACTGCTGAGCCTGACGCGCCTTACTGCCGAGCAGTACGCCTCGCTGTCTATTGTGCGGATGTCCAGTAAATCTCTGCTGCGCATCCTCGACGACGTGCTGGACTTTTCCAAAATTGAAGCCGGCAAATTGGAAGTCCGTTCCGAGGTTGTTTCGATTCGGGACGTGGTCGAAGAGGTACACAACATCTACTCTGGAAATGCCAGCAGCTTGGGTCTGCTAATCAAACGCAAAGTTGATCCTCGCATCAGTCTCGCGGTTCGGGTAGACCCCACCCGGCTGCGGCAGATTCTCAACAACTTTGTCAGCAATGCACTCAAATTTACCTCGCAGGGCGTGATCGAGGTCAAGGCAGAACTTATCGAGCAGACTACCGATTCCCAGCGGGTGCGCTTCTCGGTGGTCGACAACGGCATCGGTATTTCGGAAGAAAACCAAAAACGCTTGTTCCAGCCCTTCAGCCAGGCCGACAACAAGGCCGCGCCGAGAGTGGGGGGGACCGGGTTGGGCCTCACGATTTGTCGGCGGCTTGCTGATCTGATGGGTGGTTCGGTCGAAATGCAAAGCGAACTGGGCAAGGGCACGACGATGTACCTAACCCTGTGGTTGCCAATCGCCGACCCCAGTGATTTGCCTGACCGCGATATGCACGGCAGGCGCGACTGGCTCAGCACGACAACCAGTATGCGCCGCGCCGCGCCCAGCGCGAAGCAGGCGGAGGCGGAGGGCACCTTGGTGCTGTTGGCAGATGACCACCCGACCAATCGCGCTGTGCTGGTGCGCCAAGTGCACGCCTTGGGCTATGCGGCTGAAAGTGCCGTGCACGGTGCTGATGCCCTGGAGAAATGGAAGTCAGGACGCTTCTCGATGGTGATCACGGACTGCAACATGCCCGAATTGGACGGTTACGAACTGGCGCAGCGCATACGCGAGACGGAAGCCAGTACAGGCAAGCCGCGCACGCCCATTATTGCCTGCACTGCCAATGCGTTGAGCGGTGAAGCCGATAAGTGTTTAGCCGCTGGCATGGACGACTATCTGGTCAAGCCGGTGGAGCTTGCCCAGCTTCTGAAGAAGCTAGACCTTTGGCTGCCTATCCCACCGGACCAAGGCCTTGGCGAAATGGACCGACCCACCTTTGCCGCAGTAGATGTGGGTGTGTTCGACCCCACCATCTTGATCGCGATCTCGGGTGGAGATGCCGCCGATGAGCGCGAAATACTGAGAGACTATCGGCGCGCCAATGTAGAGGATATTGCCATGCTCAAACATGCAATGGACAACAATGACACCATGCATATCACACGCGCTGTCCACCGAATCAGGGGTGCCAGCCAAACGGTGGGTGGAATGGGTCTTGCCGCAGTGTGTGTGCGCATGGAAGAAGCCAGTCGTGTCAATGACTGGACTCAGGTTTCTGCTGAGATGACCGCGTTCGATCAAGAATGGCAAAAGTTGAACGCGTTCCTGACGAACGTGATTGAGCAAACCTGACTCAATCCTCTAGCGCAATGAACAGTTCGGAGAGTGAAATGACGGTCACCAAGTTGAATTTTCTGGTTGCTGAAGACCATAATTTTCAGCGCAGAGTGCTGGTCAGAATTCTCAAAGGCATAGGGGCACATGCCGTCCACGAAGCCGGCGACGGGATGGGCGCACTTGCGATACTGCGGGACTCTACGAGGCCAGTGGATATTGTGATTAGCGATCTGGATATGCCTGGTATGGACGGCATGGCCTTTGTTCGCAATCTGGGCGAGAGCGGGATCAGCGTGTCCATCATTCTTGCCAGTGCGTTGGATCGCAAATTGCTCTCTTCCATACAAATGATGTCTGAGGCCTACGGCATCAACTTGTTGGGTGTTTTGGAAAAACCCATCACACCCGAAAAATTGCTCCCTTTGATTGCGCGGCACAAGACCTTGCCAAACCGGCAGCAGCACCCGCCGTGCCCAGTGTTCTCCCTGGAGGAGATTCTTGCAGGGCTGAGAAATGACGAGTTCGAACCGTTTTACCAACCCAAGATTGAAATGGCCACGCAAAAAGTGGCGGGCGCCGAATCGCTTGCGCGCTGGCATCATCCGCAGCATGGGCTTGTCGCGCCCCATGCCTTCATTCCAACGCTTGAAGACAAGGGAATGATTGACGTACTCACCGACACCATGGTTCGAAAGACCGTTGCCTTTCGCAATACTTGGCACGCCTGCGGTATAGGTGGGACTGTGTCTATCAACCTGTCGGTCAAATCGCTGGCAGATGTCCAGACGGCCGACCGCCTCGTCGGATTTTTGCGCGTGCAACAGGTTCAACCGCGCGATATTGTGATGGAAGTGACCGAATCCGCTCTGACAACGGACGTGGGCCACACGCTGGAGAACCTTGCAAGGCTGCGCATGAAAGGGTTCGGCCTGTCGATCGATGACTACGGGACGGGCTATTCGTCCATGCAACAACTTATCCGCATTGCGTTCACCGAGCTAAAAATTGATCAATCGTTTGTAGCCAATGCCGCCAGGCAGGAGTCTGCGCGGGTGATACTGGAAGCCAGCCTAGGCATGGCCAAGAAACTCAATATCAACGCCGTGGCAGAAGGTGTGGAGACCCAGGAGGATTGGAACATGCTGCACCAATTGGATTGCCACACCGTGCAGGGTTATTTGATTGCCAGACCCATGGCGGCCGAAGACTATCTGGCATGGGTCAAGGACTGGAATTTGTCACACTGAGGCATCGGCTCTGTGCGCAGTGGCATCTGCGAAAATCAGCCAACTATTTGATTCTGCAGAAAAAATGCCTGAAGCTAACCCCTGGCGTATGTCCGTCGCCCCGATGCTGGATTGGACCGATAGACATTGCCGATATTTCCACCGCCTGCTCAGCCGCAAGGCCCTGCTTTACACCGAGATGGTGACCACCGGCGCGCTGATCCATGGGGATGTGGCGCGGCACCTGCGCTTCAATGCCGAGGAGTTTCCGGTTGCCCTGCAACTGGGCGGCAGTGAACCAGCCGATCTGGCGCATTGCGCCAAGCTGGGCGAAGACTGGGGTTATGACGAGATCAACCTCAACTGCGGCTGCCCCAGCGAACGCGTGCAGCGCGGCGCGTTTGGCGCCTGCCTGATGGCGGAGCCGCAGCTGGTGGCCGACTGTGTCAAAGCCATGGTCGATGTGGTGGATGTGCCCGTCACCGTCAAACACCGCATTGGCATCGAAAAGACCGAGAGTTATGAATTTGTCCGCGATTTCGTCGGCACGGTCGGTGAGGCGGGTTGCCAGGTTTTCATCGTGCATGCGCGCAATGCCTGGCTCAAAGGTTTGAGCCCTAAGGCCAACCGCGAGGTGCCGCCACTGCGTTATGCGCTGGTGCACCGGCTCAAGCGCGAGTTCCCGCACCTGACCATCGCCATCAACGGCGGCATCAACAGCAATGCGCTGGCTGCCGAACAACTGCAACACGTGGACGGTGTCATGATCGGGCGCGAGGCCTACCACAACCCCTGGATTTTGAGCGAGTGGGACTCCACGTTTTACGGCGCAGCACCCTCGGACATCACACGCGAATCGGTGGAGCAGCAGATGGTGGACTACATGGCGCGCGAAGCCGCCGCGCACGGCACGCCGTGGAGCCACATCGCCCGCCACATGCTGGGCCTGCGCCACGGCATGCCCGGCTCGCGGCACTGGCGCCAGGTGTGGAGCGACCACCACCTGAAGACCACGCCACCGCACCAGGTGATGGCCCTAGCCCACGGACACGCCTTTGCAGCCGCAACAGCAGACGCCTGACGCCACGGCGTTGGCGGACCTGGCGAGGCACGCACGGCTGGAGCGCCTGGCGCGGCTGGCGCTGTGGCTGGTGCCTGCGTTGTGGGCCGTGAACTACATCGTGGCTCGGCGCGCGCCCGGCGTCGTCGAACCCTATGCGCTGGCCCTTGGGCGCTGGGCCATGGCTGGCCTGTTGCTGGGGCTGGCTGCGCGGCAGGAGCTGTGGACGCAACGCCGCGCCATTGCCAACGCTTGGTACCAGTACGTGGTGCTGGGCTTTTGCGGCATGCTGGTCTGCGGGGCCTGGGTCTACATAGGCGCCAAGACCACGACGGCGATGAACATTGCGTTGATCTACTCCGCAAGCCCCGTGCTGATTGCGCTGGGCGCCGTGCTCTTTTTGGGCGAGCGCTTTCGCTGGCTGCAGGTGGCGGGTGTGGCGGTGGCGCTGGCCGGCGTGGTGCACGTGGTCGTCAAAGGGCAGTGGACGGCGCTGAGCCAGGTGCAGTGGGTGGCCGGAGACGCCTGGATCGTGGCGGCCATGGTGTCCTGGGCTGCGTACGCGCTGCTGCAAAAGCTGTGGCCCAGTCCGCTGGGGTCCACCGCGCGGCTGGCGGCGATTTGCGTCGGTGGCGTGGCGGTGTTGCTGCCCTGTGCGGTGTGGGAGTCGTTGCAACCTGGCACACCGCCATGGTCGTGGGCAGCAACAGGGCTGGTGATGACTGCGGCGCTGGCCCCTGGGCTGGCCGCCTACTGGATTTACGGCTGGGCGCAGAAGATTTTGGGTGCCAGCCGCGTGGCCGTCACGCTGTACCTGGGGCCGCTGTACGCCGCCGTTGCCGCGTGGGGCGTGCTGGGCGAACCGCTGGGCTGGCACCACCTGGCCGGTGCCGCGCTGATCCTGCCCGGGGTCTACCTGGTGAGCAAACGTTAGTGGGAAAATAGGCCGCTAGCCCCCGTGCAGCGTGCGTAAGCAGCTCCTCAATTGATAGCAATTTCTAGTGTGCGCTCCGGGCGCACGGCCAGCGGCACCACGCACAGCCTGATGCCGTCCAACGTCAGCACCAAGCCCAACTGACCCCCTACCTGCACCACGCCACAGGTGACGCCCTGCGGCGATGGCTCGGTTTCGGCGGCTGCGGCAGAAACATTAGAACTGGCGCTCACCGCAGTGATCGGCGGATGGCGCAACATGGCCCACAGCGTTTGCGGGTCGCGCAGCTGCAGCGACTGCAAGTAGAGGCGAAAGACAGCTTCCTCGGGCGGGTCCCGTTCAGCCTGCAGCGCGTGCTCTGGGGCGCCGCGCGCCTGGCGTAGCCGCAACAGCGCGCGGCGCAATTGCTGTCGGCTGCCAGCTTCTGTCTTGCCACTGGCCTGTGCGATCTCGGCATGGCTTGCTTCAAACACTTCGTACAACAGCACAGCCGCACCGTCGGCCGGCGTCAGGTGGGCCGCGAGCACATGCAGGGCGAGCGCGGCTTCTTGTGCCAGAGCGGCGTCCATCTCCGCAGAGGGCGATGCCTGCGCTGCTTCGCCGTTGTTGTTGTTCGTTTCTGCCAGCCACTGCTGCATCCATTGGCGCCGCCGCAGGCGGTCGATGGCCAGATTGCGTACCACGGTGTGCAGCCAGGCCTGCGCGGCGTTGAACGCGGGGGCGTTGTCCATCTCCAGCGCGCGGACGTAGGCGTCTTGCACAGCATCCTCAGCGTCAACAGCCCCCAGCAGGCGGGAGGCCGCACGTACCAGTTGGCGGCGGTCAGAGTCGAGCAGGTTCAGGGTGCGTTCGTCGTACATGGGCGCAGCATGCCACAAAGCTTTATAGGTGCCGGGTGTCACGAAAGTGGCCTGCCGTTCGTCATGGCAGTTCAACACGACAACCAGGACTTCAGCATGGAAACCTCAGACACCACCCCACCCGCAGCCACCGCCACCGAGCCACACACCTCCTACCTGGAGGAGAAGGCTTTCAAATCGCGCACGCTGCTGGTATTCGGCACCGTCACCGACGTAATGGCGGCCGACGTCACGCGTCGGCTGATCGCGCTGGACGCCGATAGCGCCGAGCCCATCGACATGCTGGTCAGCTCGCCGGGCGGCCATTTGGAGTCGGGCGACGCCATCCACGACATCGTGCGCTTCATCGCCGCACCGGTGAACATGGTCGGCACCGGCTGGGTCGGCAGCGCGGCCACGCATCTGTATTTGTCCGTGCCGCGCGAGCGGCGCTACTGCACGCCCAACACGCGATTTCTGATCCACCAGCCCAGCGGCGGCGCAGGCGGCCCGGCCAGCGACATCGCCATCCATGCCCGCGAAATCGTCAAGGCGCGCGAACGCATTGCCCGCACCATCGCGCGCGAGACCGGCAAGTCGCTGGAGGCCGTGCTGGTCGACATCGAGCGTGACCGCTGGCTGTCGGCCGAGGAGGCGGTGGAGTACGGGCTGGTGTCGCGGATCATCGAGCGCAAGACGGAGCTGCAGCGGTAGGGCGCCGCTTACGTGTTGCGGCCCACAGACCGCGAGCGTGCCAGTCCGTAGGCTCTGCAGTTTTGATCTACTCAGGAGAATGCTATGGACACCCAGCACGACCAAGACAGCACCAAACAACTGTGGAGCCTCATTGAAGGGATGCGCTTCGCCATGGTGACCACCCACGCCCGGTCGGATCACCTGCATGCGCGGCCCATGACCATGCAAAACAAGAACTTTGACGACGGCAAGCTGTGGTTCTTCATGTCGCGCACCGGCGATACCGTCGGTGAACTGCCGTCGTCTCCCAACGTCGGCGTCGCGTTTGTGGACCCGGGCGACGATAAGTACGTTTCACTGTCGGCGGTGGCGCGGGTGGTGGACGACCGGTCCAAAGTGCGTGAGCTGTGGTCCAAGATGAACGATGCATGGTTTAAGGGCGGCGCCGATGACCCCGACCTGGCATTGGTCGAGGTTTCTGTCGTGCACGGACATTACTGGGATGTGAAGGAGAGCAAGCTGACCCAGCTGTTCCTGATGGCCGAAGCCGCAGTGACGGACGAGCGCCCGCACATTGGGGAGTCTGGGGAAATCAGGGTCTGATTGCTATCAAAGCAGAAGCATATTGACCATATTCTACGAGGGCTAGCTGCTGATTGTTGCGTCTGGATGCTGGCGGCCATGGCCTGCAGCTGATCGGGCGCCAGGCCCAGCCCGCCATACAGCGGCGTGGGTGGAGAAGTTGCGGGACCCACGGCTGGTGCCACCGCTGCTAAGCCAGAATTACTGATTTGCGATGTGATTGTTTTTCTGAAAACCGATCCGTTTTGCAGTCGCTCATCGTCTTAGAGGTGACGCGCCTGATAGTCGGGCCTGCCTTACCTGAGACACGCCATGACAACCTTGCTGCTTACCCTGACCATTGACCCCGCCAACCAGAGCCGCATTCTGGACATGCTGCGCGACAACATCGATACCGTCATCCGCACGCTGGACGGGTGGATTGCCACCGACCTGATTTCCAGTGCAGACGGAACGCGCATCGTCATCCATTCGCAATGGCGCAATGCTGGCGCTGTCGCCGCCATGCAAGCTGATCCGCGCATGGTCGCCTACCACCCCCAGCTCGCCGCCGTCGCTAAGATCGAAGCCATCATGGGCGAAGTCGCTTTCGCGGCCAAGGCCTGATCCCAAGGAGACCGGCACGATGGACGATGCGGCGCAGGAATTTGAAAAACTGTTGGCAGAGATGCGGCCCAAGCTGCATCGCTACTGCGCTCGCATGTCCGGGTCTGTGATTGACGGCGAAGACATCGTCCAAGACGCACTGATAAAGGCCTTCGCTGCGCGCACATCCTTCGGCGCGCTGGACAATCCCAGTGCCTGGTTGTACCGCATTGCGCACAACGCCGCGCTCGACTTTCTGCGGCACCGTGCGCGCATCCCGTTGATGGAGGGTGAAGTGGAACTCGACGCAATTGCTGCCCCCGACATCCCCGACCCCGCCATAGCCGCGGCCAGCCTGCGCAGCTTTCTGCGGCTACCCGCGCTACAGCGCAGCGCGGTGATTCTGAAGGACGTGCTGGACCATTCGCTGGAGGAGGCGGCCGCCATCATCGGGTCCAGCGAACCGGCCGCCAAATCGGCGCTGCAGCGCGGGCGTGAACGGCTGCGCGCAATCGCACACGAGCCCGAGGAGGCAGCCTTTCCCGCCATCGACGACGCCATCCGCGTGCGCTTGCTTGCCTATGTGGACGGGTTCAAGACGGGTGACTTCGACGCGGTGCGCGCCATGCTGGCCGAAGATGTACAACTGGACTTGGTGGCCAAGCTGAAGTGGCACGGCAAGGGCGAGGTCGGTGTCTATTTCGGCGCTTACGCCGCCGCTACGCGATGGGTGTTTGCGGCCTGCACTGTGGAAGGGCGCGCCGCGATGCTGGTGTTTGATCGCGAGGTGTCACTCGACACCCCGGCCTATTTTGTTGCGCTGGAGTTTGCTGGCGATCGCGTCGCCGATATCCAGGATTTCTTGTACGCGCGCTACGCGATGGACGGCGTAGAGATACGCACGATTGCCTGAAGGCACGCAAAGGGTGAGGGCAGCGAGACTGGCTATTTCGTGCCCGTCAAAGCGAACATCGCGCCCTCAGTGTCCAGTCCGTTCAGGATCCAACCACCGCCGGGCACCTGCATAGGGCCATGGATGACCTTGCCACCGGCCGCAACGACGCGCTGCGCGGCGCTCTCTATCCCGTCCACGCGAAAGTAGACCAGCCACGCCGGCCGCGGGAAATTGGTGTCCGTCATGATGCCGCCCAGGTCGCGGCCACCGATGCCAAACAACTGGTACATGCCCATTGGCCCCATGTCTACCGCGCGTGACTTGCTCCAGCCGAATTGGGCGCAATAGAAGTCCGTCGCCTTCGGGCCGTCGGAAGCATGCAGTTCGTGCCAGGCACCGTGTCCGGCCCGGCCAGGGTCGCACGCCGTGCTCACATCGTCGCTTGCGCCCCGCATCACGTAGAACGGGGCGCCTTGCGGATCCGCGACCATCGCGATACGCCCGACATTGGGAATGTCGAATGCCGGCATGTGCACCGACCCACCGGCCGCGGTGATTGCGGCCACGCTCGCATCCACATCGTCCACGCCGATGTACATCATCCAGCATGGGGCGGCCCCGTTTTTGCACATGTCTTCGGTCAGCCTGAAAACGCCGCCAACTAAGCCATCTTTCGCACTGATCATGCGGTAATCCATGGCGGACCCGGCTGGCACAGACTCGTCAATCTCCCAGTCCACCACGGCGCTGTAGAAGCGTCGTGCGGCCAAAGGGTCCTTGGCCATCAATTCGCACCAGATCGGCGTACCGTGGCGGTTGCTAATAGCAGTCATCGCAGTCTGCTTTGAGTGTCAAGTGCTTCGCGGTTGGTTTGATAACTGTACGCGCCGTTGCCGCATGTCGGCAAGCCGAAATGGAGGAGGCGGCGCCAGCCGAACGGGTCGTTGAGCTGTGAACGCTATCAAAAAAGAAGCTGCTCACGCAAGATCCACGAGGGCTGCGGGCAAATTTGACTTACAAATGAGGGACTTGCAGAATTCGACAAACCAGTCGAATTAACCGCAGCCTAAGGCAGAAAAAAGTTACGGGCACCGCCTAAAAGGCTGGAAGATCAAGGTA
>NZ_JANXUQ010000296.1 GCF_025356155.1 Rhodoferax sp.
CTGGGCGGCAGAGCGTTTTGCGCAGGTAAAGGAGGAGCCCCCGCAGCGGGCGGGGGACACGGAGCAAAACGCTCTGCCGCCCAGCCTCCGGGAAACAACTTACGCCAACCGCCCGCCGTCCAGGCGCACCATGCGTCCGCATCGCGCGGCCAGCGCTGCGTCGTGCGTGACCAGCACAAAGGCCGTGCCATGCGCGCGCGCCAGCTCCAGCATCAGGTCAAACACGCCGTCGGCCGTGCTGCGGTCCAGGTTGCCGGTGGGCTCATCGGCCAACACGCAGTCGGGCTGCGTGACGAGTGCGCGGGCAATTGCCACACGCTGGCGTTCGCCACCCGACAGCTCGGCCGGGCGGTGGTGCACGCGGTGTTCCAGTCCAACGCTTGCTAGCATTTTCATAGCCGCCTGCTCACATTCCGCGAGGGCTAGACGCCGAATTGTCAAAGGCATGGCAACGTTGTCCAATGCGCTGAACTCTGGCAACAGGTGGTGAAATTGGTAAACAAAACCCAGGTGTTTGTTGCGCAAGCGGCCTTGTTGCGCCGCACTGTGGCTGGCCAGGTCTTGACCATGCAATAAGACGGTGCCGCTGGTAGGAGCATCGAGCCCGCCCAGCAGGTGAAGCAGCGTGCTTTTGCCGGAGCCCGATGCGCCGACGATGGCCAGCGTCTCGCCCGCACGCACCTGGAGGTCTACGCCGTGCAGCACGGTGACGTCGAGTCGCCCCTCGCTGAAGCGTTTGGTCAGGCCCTGGGCGCGCAACACCACTTCGCCCGTGTTGACACTCGGGTGGCTGGCACCGGCATTCAAGCCAGCCACCATGCGGTAATGTGCGGTGCCAACAGCGGCGGGAACAATCACTTCACTCATAGCGCAGGGCCTCGGCAGGGTTGACGCGGCTGGCGCGCCAGCTGGGGTACAAAGTGGCCACGAAGGCCATGATCAGGGCGATGACGGCAATCGGCAGGATATCGGCCTGCTGCGGCTCGCTGGGCATGCGGCTGATCAGGTAAATGTCTTTGGGCAGGAAGGTAGCGCCCAGCAGTTGTTCCAGCGCCGGCACGATCACATCGATATTGAACGCCACACCCAGCCCCAGCAGCAGCCCGGCCAGCGTGCCAATCACACCCACCATGGCCCCCTGCACGACGAAGATGCCCATGATGCTGCCCGGGCTGGCACCCAGCGTGCGCAGAATGGCGATGTCGGCGCGTTTGTCGGTGACGGTCATCACCAGCGTGCTTACCAGGTTGAAGGCCGCTACGGCGACGATCAGCGTCAGGATGATGAACATCATGCGTTTCTCCACCTGCACGGCGGCAAACCAGGTGCGGTTTTGGCGGGTCCAGTCGCGGATGTAGAGGTCCCCCGTCAACGTGCGGCTCAGTTCGTCGGCCACGCGCCGGGCCTCGTGCAGGTCGCGCAACTTGAGGCGCACGCCGGACGGGCCTTCGAGACGGAAAATCTTGGCGGCATCGTCTACATGGACCATAGCAAGGGCCGAGTCGTATTCGAAATGGCCGGAGTCAAACGTGCCGACCACCGTCATCTGTCTCAGGCGCGGCACCACGCCCGCCGGTGTGACCTGCCCACTGGGTGCTACCAGCGTCACGCGATCGCCCGTGCGCACGCCCAAGGAGCGAGCCAGCTCCACACCCAGCACCATGCCAAATTCGCCCGGCACCAGCTTGGCCAGAACCGCAGTCTGCGCGCCACCCGCCACGTCGGTCACCAAGTGCTCCTGGGCCGGGTCTACACCCCGGACCATCGCACCCTTCACGTCCTCACCCCTCGCCACCAGGGCCTGGGTTGCTATAAAAGGTGCAGCACCGATCACCTCGGGGTTGGCACGCACCTGGCTCAGCGTCTGCGCCACATCGGGCAGGGCCTGGCCATCCTTGGCATAGACCTCGATATGCGAGACCACGCCCAGCATGCGGTCGCGCACCTCTTTTTGAAAACCATTCATCACACTCAGGACGATAATGAGCGCCGCCACACCCAGTGCAATACCGAGCATGGACACACCCGAAATGAACGAGATAAAACCGTTGCGCCGGGTGCTACGCCCAGCCCGTGTATAGCGCCAGCCGATGATCAACTCATAAGGAAATTTCAACATTCCCGGATTGTGGCATCCATGCGGGACAATCTACCCATGCACCTGTTTATTTCCCACGCCGCCCCGACTGGCCCCAACTGCCAGGCCGCTATTGCCGAATTGACCCTGCCCAACCTGAATGAACTGCTGGGCCAGCTGTCGCCCACCCCGCCCATGCTGGGTTCGCCCGATACGCTGACGCCACTGGCCGAACGCATGCGGGCCAACAGCCTGGGCCTGCAAGGGCCGGACGGACTGATCCCCTGGGCCGCCACCGACGCACAGCAACTGGGCCTGACCAAGACCCATGGCGATGCCGGTTGGGCCTGGATCACGCCCTGCCACCTGACCGCCCAATCCACCCATGTGCGCATGGACGACCCGCTGGATCTGCACATCAGCACGCGAGAGTGCGACACGCTGCGCGGCGCGATGAAACGCTATTTTGAAGAGGACAACATCACCCTGCACCCGCTGACCAATGGCACCTGGCTGGCCTTTGGCGCCATCTTCAAAAACCTGCCGACCGCGTCGCTGGAGCGCGTGGCCGGCAGCAGCATCGACGCCTGGATGCCGCAGCAGGAACACGCCAAACACCTGCGCCGCCTGCAAAACGAGATGCAGATGCTGCTCTACACCCACGCCGTCAATGACAGCCGCACGGCCCGCGGTCTGGCCACCATCAATGCGTTCTGGATTAGCGGCACCGGCACCCCTGGGCCCGCACCCGCCAAGCCACCAGGGCGCATGGACCACCTGGACGGCCTGCGCAAATCCGCACTGCAGGACGATGCCCATGCCTGGATGCAGGCCTGGCAAGAGTTGGACGGCACCCACCTGGCCGAGCAGTTGCAACGCCTCAAGGCTGGCAAGGCCGAGCAGTTGACGCTGTGCGGCGAGCGCACGGCGGTCACGCTGGAAACCCAAGACAAGCCGTGGTGGGGCCGCATCCAGCAGCGCTTCTCCACCGCGTCATCGCAGCAACTGTTGCAAACCCTGTGAACATCATTCCCCGCGACATCCCGCCGCGCAGCGTGTGGGTATTGGAGCAAGCGGGGATACACCCGCTGCTGGCGCGCCTGTACGCCGCGCGCGGCGTCACCTCTACCTCCGAGCTGGACGACGCGCTGGCCAAGCTGCTACCGCCCTCCACGATGCTGGGCCTACCCGAAGCGGCCACGCTGCTGGCCGATGCCATTGCACAGAATAAGCGGTTGTGCATCGTTGCCGACTATGACTGTGATGGCGCCACCGCCTGCGCCGTCGCCATGCGCGGCCTGAAGCTGCTGGGCGCACAACACGTAGCCTACATCGTGCCGGACCGCATCGTCGACGGTTATGGCCTGACGGCACCGATCGCCCAGCGCGTCAAGGACAGCGGAGCCGATGTGCTGATCACCGTGGACAACGGCATTGCCAGCATCGACGGCGTGGCGCACGCCCGCGCGCTGGGGCTGCAGGTGTTGGTGACGGACCACCATTTGCCTGCCGCTGAGCTGCCCCAAGCGGATGTCATCGTCAATCCGAACCAGCCCGGTTGCGGTTTTGTCAGCAAATCCATTGCCGGTGTCGGTGTGATGTTTTATGTACTGATGGCCTTGCGCGCCGAGCTGCGCCAGCGGGGCGTGTTCAACTCCGTTCGCCCTGAGCCTGTCGAAGGGCAGGCTTCGACAGGCTCAGCCCGAACGGGAGAACCCAAGCTCGACGTGCTGCTACCCCTGGTTGCGCTGGGCACGGTGGCCGACGTCGTCAAGCTCGACGCCAACAACCGCCGACTGGTAGCCCAAGGACTAAAACGGGTGCGAGCCCTCGCTATGCCTAGCGGTCTAGCTAGCCTTTTTGTAGCATCCGGCAGATCCGCACCGGTCGCAACCACCTTCGACTTCGGTTTTGCCCTGGGCCCACGCATCAACGCAGCCGGCCGCCTGAGCGACATGACCCTAGGCATTGAATGCCTGTTGACCGACGACCCCGCGCGCGCCGATGAATTGGCCAAAACGCTGGATGGCATCAACCGCGAACGCCGCGTCATCGAGGGCGACATGCGCGAGCAAGCGATGTTGATTGCCGAGTCGCTGTTTGATGAAGGCGATGAAGCGCCACCCGCCATTTGTGTGTTTGACCCCGACTTTCACGAGGGCGTGGTCGGCATTGTGGCCAGCCGCATCAAAGACAAACTCCACCGCCCGGCCTTTGTATTTGCCGAAAGCAAAGCACCTGGCAAAGAGCATGAACTCAAAGGCTCGGGCCGCAGCATCCCCGGCTTCCATCTGCGCGACGCGCTGGACCTGGTGGCCAAGCGCCACCCCGGCGTGTTGCTGCGTTTTGGCGGCCATGCCATGGCGGCAGGGTGCACCATCCACGAAGACGGCCTGGACACGTTCGAGAAAGGCTTGATCCAGGTCGCACAAGAGTGGCTGGACGCCGCCACCCTGACCCGCCGCCTGGAGACCGATGGCCCGCTGGCGCCCGAATACCGCCGCGTGGACCTGGTCGACACCTTGCACAAGGAAGTCTGGGGCCAGGGCTTTGCCGCGCCGACGTTCAGCGAAGAGGTGGAAGTGTTGTCACAACGCCTGGTCGGTGAAAAGCATTTGGCCCTGAAACTCAAGCACCAGGGCCAGCCGGTGGACGGCATCTGGTTTGGCCATACCGAACCGCTGCCAGCAAAGGTAACCCTCGCTTTCCGGCTGGATGCCGATGAGTGGAATGGTGTGCGTCGTGTGCGCTTTCTGGTTGAAGGCGCGCAGCTCTAGGAGACTGGGCGGCCGGGCGGCAAAGCGTTCTGCGCAGGTAAAGGAGGAGCCCGAAGGGCGGGGGACACGGAGCAGAACGCTTTGCCGCCCGGCCGCCCGGCCGCCCAGTCTCCTAGCCCCTTAGTAAATCTCCGGCACCAGTATGTCCTGTCTCACCGGCTGGCGCTCATAGTCATCGTGTCTTACGCGTGGCGGCAGTACCACCGGCGGATGTTCGGTCTCCTCATACGGCATCTGCTGGAGCAAGTGGTGGATGCAATTCAACCGCGCCTTCTTCTTGTCCACGGCCTGCACCACCCACCAGGGCGCCTCGGGGATGTGGGTGCGTGCCAGCATCACCTCTTTGGCACGGGTGTAGTCTTCCCAACGGGCACGTGATTCCAGGTCCATGGGGCTAAGCTTCCACTGCTTCAACGGGTCGTGGATGCGGCCCAGAAACCGGCTGTGCTGTTCTTCATCCGAGATCGAAAACCAGTATTTGATAACCTGTATGCCGGAGCGCACCAGCATCTTCTCGAACTCGGGCACGCTGCGGAAGAACTCTTCCAGCTGCTCGTCATTGCAAAACCCCATGACCCGCTCGACCCCGGCGCGGTTGTACCAGCTGCGGTCAAACAGCACGATCTCACCCGCCGCTGGCAAATGGGACACATAACGCTGAAAGTACCACTGCGTGCGCTCGCGGTCATTGGGCGCAGGCAGCGCCGCCACGCGGCACACGCGGGGGTTCAGCCGCTGGGTGATGCGCTTGATGGCACCGCCCTTGCCGGCTGCATCGCGCCCTTCAAAAATCACCACCACCTTATGACCGGTCTTGACCACCCAGTCCTGCAGCTTGACCAGCTCGCCCTGCATGCGAAACAGCTCCTTGAAATAGCTGCGACGTGCCGCGCGTGCGTCTTCGTCCAGATCGCGATGGGTGCCGTCGTCCAGC
>NZ_JANXUQ010000094.1 GCF_025356155.1 Rhodoferax sp.
TGCCACTGGTAGCGCAGGTTATTGGACACCTGCAAGGTGGCAGGGCCGCCCACCCGCCGGCTGTGCAGTTGCCGACGGATCAATTCCTGCAACTGCGTGCCCGTGATCGTCAGGGCAATCAGCTCATTGGTAAACGGCTGGATCGCAAACAAATCGCTCAGTGTCACGGTCTGGCCGGGTATCACCGTCAGGTCGGCGCGTATGCCGCCCGAGTTGGTCATGCCAATATCCACGGGCCCCCGTTTCTTGGCGAAGGCCAGATGCGAATCGGCCACCAGATTGCCCAGTGTTGAATCACCAAACGGCGCATTTGCCATGCGTGTGGCACCGCGCGACAACATGGCCACGGGCTTGTTGCGCGCGGCGGTGGTCAGGGCTGCCGCGCGCTGCACCAAGGCCACAAAGGCTGGATTGGGTGCGTATTCACCCTGCAGCACCGGATAGTTGACGGCCTGCGCCTCCAGCAGCTTGCCCTCGGTGTCGAAGGTCAATTTGCTCTCGGTCAACCAGCCACCAAAGCTGCCGGCTTGCACCATCAGCCGCCCGTCAATCTTGCAGGTGTAAGCCTGGTGCGTGTGGCCGCTGATGATGATGGCGTAGGCTGGGTCCAGTCGCTTGGCTACATCGATGCCACGGCCTTGCAGGCCCGAGCAGGCATACGTGGGGTCGGTAGCAGCGCCGTCGTACATGGCGCCCTCGTGCATGATGGCTACCAGGACCTGCGCACCTTGTGCACGCAGCTCGGGGATCAATGCGTTCAGCGTGTCGGCTTCATCGGCAAAGCGCATGCCGACAATGCTTTTGGGGATGACGACCTTGGGTGTGTCCCGTGTTACGGCACCGACAAAAGCGATTTTCAAACCCCCCACGTCCTTGATGATGTGGCTTGGCAACACGCGCTTGCCGCTCTCGATGTCAAACATATTGGCAGCCAGATACGGAAAGCCAGGGCCCTTGAATTCGGGCCAGGCGCAGGCACCAGCAGGGCATTCGCCACGTGTCTTGCGTAGCAACTCGGGTATGCCCCGGTCAAGGTCATGGTTCCCTAACGATGTGGCGAGCAAACCGAGTTCACCCAGCGCGGTCAACGTGGGTTCATCGTTCAATAACGATGACATCTGCGGAGATGCGCCCATCAAATCGCCAGCCGCAACAAACACCTGGTTCTTACGTTGCGAACGCAATCCGTTCAACACCGTTGCCAGGTAGGCCACGCCACCCGCCGCCTGGGGTTTCACCTCGCCGGTTTTTGGGTCGGGCAGGCGAGGGGATATAGGCGTGGGCAGCTTGGGCTGGATGTGACCGTGGAAGTCGTTAATCGAAAAAATGCTCACTTCGATCGTCGATGGCGTTGCCGCAGACGGCACCATCGTCGGCGATTGGGTAGCGCAACCTATAAAAAAAATGCTCAGGACAAACCCTAGTACGGGCATAGAAACGCACTTTAAAAGTGCAGCAAAGCGGGGCATTTGCAAGGGATTTGCTCCAAAGTGGGGACCCGTTTTCGGGGACATGGTGTGGGGGGTGGTGAATCATACCGGCGGTGACACGAATACAACAGTTGTCACAAGACTTTCCTGACTATATGGTTAACTTAATGGGTAGTATCACAATTCTTTACGTTTGTTTACTTCTTCCAATAAACCCCCGTTGGGGCCCCATTTCGCTTAGGAGCCATCAGGATGCGCAGCAGTCACGATCACGTTTTTTCTACCTTTTCCAGGACGGTGCTTAGCGCGGCCGTTGCAATAGTTATCGCCGCGCCCGCGTTGGCGCAAAACACCACCGCAGCCATCGGTGGCCAGATCACTGGCTCCGACGGAAAACCCGTTGCTGGTGCTAGCGTGAGCATTGTTCACGCGGAGTCTGGTTCCGCCAACAAGTTGACGACCGATGCAGAGGGCCGTTACTCAGCCCGCGGACTGCGCGTTGGCGGCCCGTACACCATCATCGTGACCAAGGGCAGCGACAAAAGCAGCCGCGATGACGTATTTTTGCAACTAGCCGAGACCTTTTCTTTGGATTTGAAGCTGGGCACAGCGTTGGACACCGTTGTGGTGACCGGTGCAGCCAACAGCAAATTCAATACCAGCAATATGGGCGCGGGCACCAATATTGGACGCAAGGAACTGGAGGCCTATGCATCCATTGGTCGCAACCTGCAAGACTACGCGCGTGCAGATCCACGCCTGTCGCAGACCGACAAAGAGCGCGGCGAGATTTCCGCCGGCGGCCAAAACAGCCGCTACAACTCCATCACTATTGACGGCGTTCGCGTCAACGATACCTTTGGTCTTGAAGCCAACAATTTGCCCACCACCAAGCAGCCGATTTCGATCGACGCCATCCAGTCGGTGCAGGTCAATCTGTCCAACTATGACGTGACGCAACAGGGCTACACCGGTGCCAACATCAATGCGGTCACCAAGTCTGGTACCAATGAAATCAAGGGTACTGTGTCTTACGTGTACCGCAACGAAAGCATGAGCGGCCAGCGCTACAACAAGACCAACGACAGCTACTTCAGCTTCCTGCCTTTCAAGGAAGACACCAAAGGCTTTACGCTGGGCGGCCCCATCATTGAAGACAAGCTGTTCTTCTTCACCAGCTACGAAGAGCTCAAGAGCAACCGCGCGCAGCCCGAGTTCGGCCCCGTGGGCAGCCAGCTTACGAATGTGGCGATTTCGCAGTCTTCCATCGACGCCATCAAGAACGCGGCCAACGCCCGCTACGGCTTCGCTGCTGGTGACTTGACAGCCCCCACTACGTTATCGTCCAAAGACTATTTGTTCAAGGTGGATTGGAATATCAGTGAACAACACCGCGCCAACATCCGTTTTGCGCGCACCGAGCAGTCTGATACCAATAACGGCTCTTTCACCACCTATAGCGCGACCGGCTTGCAGCTGACCTCACAGTGGTGGGACCAAAAGAAGAAAATTGACACCGTAGTCGCCCAATGGTTTGCCGACTGGACGCCCAATGTGTCCACCGAATTCAAGCTCTCCAACCGTGACTACAACAGCGTGCCGTTGAACTACAGCGATTTGCCCGCCATTTCCTTTCAGTACACCGGTGCAGCGCCGGATGGCGCGCCTGCTGGCGTCAACACCGGTAGCCGTTTCCTGAACGTGGGTACTGAGCGTAGCCGCCACACCAATGTGCTGGACACCAAAACCCTGAATGCCTATTTCGGCACGACCTGGACGCTGGATGCACATGAACTTAAGTTCGGTGGCGATCTGGATAACAACAAGGTCTACAACGCCTTCTTCCAGAACTCCAAGGGCAATTACACCTTCAGCTGCCAAAACAGCAGCGCAACCTACGTCTACAGCTTTGGCGCCATCAATTGCGCGACCGCCACTGCAGCCCAGGTTGAAGCGGCCATTCTGGAAAACTTTAACCGCGGTCGCCCAACCAGCTACCAGGTGCAGGTTCCCGTGGCGGGCGGATCGCTGGACAACGGCACGGCTCAGTGGACACTTCGCAACACCGGCCTGTTCCTGCAAGACACCTGGACAGCCAGCAAGCAGCTGACGTTGACGGCCGGTGTGCGTCTGGACCAGCTCTCGACCAACGACAAACCGCAGTTCAACGCGGCTGCAGCCGCGCCTACCGTGGCCGGCAGCGTCACGCCCGCTGGTGTGGTGACCCGCAATACCGGAGGTTTTGGACTGGACAATTCGGCTACCGTCGATGGTCAGCAGCTGTTCCAGCCACGCGTGGGTTTCAACTACGCGTTGGACGCTGAGAACAAACAAAAAGCCCAGGTGCGTGGCGGATTCGGCCTGTTCCAGGGCG
Organism: Rhodoferax sp.; assembly: GCF_025356155.1. GTDB lineage: Bacteria > Pseudomonadota > Gammaproteobacteria > Burkholderiales > Burkholderiaceae_C > Allorhodoferax. Next base: position 3,805 of record NZ_JANXUQ010000094.1, read on the forward strand.
CTGCGGCCAACGTATGGTTGTCCAACCCCTACTCCAACACTGGATTGGCAACCCGCATCATTGCCTGCGGAACCTTGGGCTTTGCCGCGTGCCCTCCTGGTGGCGGTATCTTCTCAACGAATACCAGCAACCAGCCCACCAATTTTGCAGGTGCGTCGCCCGCATCCAACGTGGACTTCATCGAAAATGGCCTAGGTCAACCGTCCGTCTGGAAGGCCAACCTGGCGATCGATGCTGAACTACCGTGGGCAGGCTTGGTTGTCGGTGCTGAATGGCTGGGCACCAAGAACAAGAACGGTATCTATTACCAACACTTGAACCTGGGTAGTGCTACACGTACCGGACCTGATGGTCGCCAGATGTTCTACAACGCTGCGGGTTACAACACTGCTTGCTGGGCTAACGGCTCCGCCGTCAGCACCTGCGGTGTCGCTACCAAGGCCATGAGCAACTTGGCGTTCGCTGACGTGTTGAAGGCTACCAAGACCAGCGAAGGCGGTGGCAATGCCGTCACTCTGTCCTTGACCGGACCCCGTGTGTACGGCATGGAATGGAATGTCGCCTACACCCGCACCGATGCAACCGAAGTCAGTCCTCTGACATCGTCCGTCTCTACGTCCAACTTCAATGCGCGTTCGATCTTCAATCCCAATGAAGAAGTGGCGTCCAATTCTGCGTACCTGACCAAGGACCGTCTGAATGCTTCCATCAACTGGTCTACCGCATTTGTTGGCAAGTACAAGACCACGGTGGGGCTGTTCTATGAAGGCCGCTCCGGCAAGCCTTACAGCTGGACGTTCGCCAATGACATGAACGGCGACAACGTCTCGGGTAACGACTTGATGTACATCCCCAAGGGCCCTCAGTCGGGAGAAGTGGTGTTTGCGGGCGATACCGCCGCCAACCACCCTAACGAAGACCGTTTCTGGGCCATCGTCGCTGCTAACAAGGAATTGTCGGACGCCAAGGGTACCGTCGTCAGCCGCAACGGTAGCTACGCGCCTGTCGTGCACAACTTTGACATGCGCATCAGCCAGGAAACCCCCGGCTTCTCGCCTAAGCACAAAGGCGTGTTCTCGCTGGACATCCTCAACGTCGGCAACCTGATCAACAAGGAATGGGGCCGTATCAACGAAATGGGCTTCTCGGCATCTGGCGGCAGCCGTCGTACCTTCGTGAACTACGGCGGTATCGACGCCCAGGGCCGTTATGTATATGCAGTCAAGTCTGCTGATGACGACCTGACACTGCGCCAAGCCAAGGGCGAGTCGCAGTGGGCACTTCAGGTGACTGCACGTTACGAGTTCTGATTTCGGGTTGGTTGGTTAGTTTCGGGCTCCAGGTCGGACGGTAACGTTTCGACCCATTCAAAAGCTCCGTCCAGCAGAATGGTCGGAGCTTTTTTTTGCCTGTTTGTGGGGTAAATTGTCTCTTTGGTGCCAGCGATTTCACAGGGTTTCCATTACGCTTACCGACACCTTCTGTTGGAATCATGATGAACTTGCGCCCCACCATAGACTTTCTGCTCAACGATTGGCTCAACACCGAGGCCCTGACCCAGCGCGCGCGGTTTGCTGACCATTCACGCGACACCTTTGACGCCGTGCTCGATACCTGCGAGCGTATCGCCAGGGAGAAATACGCTCCGTTCAACCGCCTGGTCGATGTGCAGGAGCCGCACTTTGACGGTGAAAGAGTCATCCTGCCCCAGGCTACCCATGACGCCAACCGCGCCTATGCAGAGTCCGGCATGCTGAGCGCCGCGCAAGACTACGACATCGGCGGCATGCAACTTCCCTACAGCGTAGAGGCTGCCTCCAACGCATTTTTTGCCTGCGCGTCGGTCAGCATCGGTTCGGGCATGTTGACCACCGGCAATGCCAACCTGCTAATGACACACGGTACAGCGATGCAGAAGGACGTGTTTGCTAAAAACGAATTCGCCGGCCGCTGGTCCGGCACCATGTGCCTCAGCGAGCCGCAAGCCGGCTCCAGCCTCAGCGACGTAGCTACACGTGCCGTGCCTGATGGAACAGACTTTGAGTCCGATCCGCTGGGCGCCCGCTACCGCCTCAAGGGCAACAAGATGTGGATATCCAGCGGCGAGCATGAGCTCAATGAAAACATCATCCACCTGGTGCTGGCCAAGATCCCTGATGCTGATGGCAAGCTGGTGCCCGGCACGCGCGGAATTTCGCTGTTCATCGTGCCCAAGAAGATGGTCGACACCCAGGGTGAACTGACTGGCGTGCGCAATGATGTGGCGTTGGCCGGCCTGAACCACAAGTTGGGCTGGCGAGGGACCACCAATACGCTGCTGAATTTTGGCGAAGGCAAGTTTCCGGTTGGGCAAGAAGGCCCTTTCGGCAAAGGTGCCGGTGCCGTCGGTTACCTGGTCGGCAAGCCCGGCAAGGGCCTGCAGTGCATGTTCCACATGATGAACGAGGCCCGCATCGGCGTGGGCATTGCCGCCACGATGCTGGGTATGGCCGGTTACTACGCGTCGCTGGACTATGCGCGCAACCGCCCGCAGGGCCGCCCTATGGGTGCAGCAGGCAAGGACGTGGCCGCGCCCCAGGTGGCCATCATTGAACACAGCGATGTCAAACGCATGCTGCTGGCGCAAAAGGCCTATTGCGAAGGCGCGCTGGCCTTGGAGCTGTACTGCGCCCGCTTGGTGGACGAGCACCACACGGCCGGTGGCCTTGAAGCGGACGATGCCCGCTTGCTGCTGGAAGTGTTGACCCCCATTGCCAAGAGCTGGCCCAGCGAGTGGTGCCTGGAGGCAAACTCCTTGGCCATCCAAATCCACGGCGGCTACGGCTACACACGCGACTTCCCGGTGGAGCAATACTGGCGCGACAACCGCCTCAACATGATCCACGAAGGCACGCACGGCATCCAGGCCACCGATCTGCTGGGCCGCAAAGTGTTGATGGAGGAGGGAAGGGGCCTGACACTGCTGGCCGCGCGCATTGCCGCCACCATCGGCAAGACCACAACTGTGCCCGCATTGGCACCACATGCGGCAGCGCTGGGCAAGGCCTTGGAACAGGTATCCATCGCCACCCAAAAAGCCTGGGCCACCGGCAACCCGACCGAAGCCCTGGCCAACGCAGTTCCCTATATGCAGGCCTTTGGCCACACCGTACTAGCCTGGATCTGGTTGGACGTGGCCGCCAAGGCTTTGGAAAATGACGCCGCCCAGGCCAACGTGGCGACCCAAGGCCGCATCGGTGCAGCGCAGTATTTCTTCCACTACGAGCTGCCAAAGATCGGCGCATGGCTGGCCGTAGTCGCGTCGCGCGACACCACCTGTGCAAACTTCCCGGAAACTGGTTTTTGACCCGATGTTATAGCCACAGCAGTTAAATGGCCTGTCGGCCGGGTCGCAGTATTGCCATTTCACGCGATAGTCGTCATAGTTGGGTCGACCAAAACCGTTGGCTATGGCGCTTATGAACATTGAAACTGCTGCACGATGATTGAGGCTTCAGCCCACGCCCGCCAGGCACCGGCCGACTGGGATGATGCCGCTGCTTGGGGTCCGTCCAAGACATTCATTTACATGACGTTGGCGGCGCTGCAGATCGGTTCTGCCCTGGTTGCTATTGCACTGTTGGTGCTTGCGCCGCAGAGCCATGAGCGTTTGCTTGGCCCTGGGCTGGTGGCCTTGGTTGGCTGGGTTGGTATTTGGCTCGCCGCAACCGGCCGTATCGTCTCGTCGCGCTGGTTTCTGGCCTGTGGGTTGTGGGTCACGTTTACCGCTGTTGCCACCCTCACGGGTGGCGTGCGCGCCCCGGTGGTCTTCGCGTATCCGATATTTATTGTCATGTGTGGCTGGCAGCTTAGCGCCCGCGCTGCACTGATAGCTACGGGGGCGACCGTGGTCGTGATCGGTGGACTCGTGGTAGCTGAGACGCGTGGGCTGCTACCCGTGGCGCCGCTTTATCTGCCCGCAATGCACGGCTCAGTGTTGGCTGTCGTCTCGGTGTTGGCTGGCGCCATGATCGCGCTATTGGTTGGCGCATACCGCAAGAACATATACCAATTGCGACAATCGCGCGAGTCACTGCGAAAGCGTGGTGAAGATCTGGAGTCGAGTCGGGCCTCGCTGCAACAGGCGCAGGCGGTTGCAAACGTGGGCAGTTGGACCTTTGATCTGACGACGAACCGCATTGACCTATCCAACGAGACTTGTCGAATTATCGGTATACCTTATGGCACAGCAGGCGATTTTGACGCATTCCTGGGCCGTGTTCACGAGGGGGACCGGGCAAACTATCGCGATGCCTGGAGCGTCGCATTGAAGGGCGGAGCATTCGATCTTGAGCATCGCATCTTGGTCGGTCAGCAAGTGCGTTGGATACGCCAAAAGGCTGAGTTCGAACGTGCCGCCGACCATATGCCACTGCGGGCGTTGGGTATCACTCAGGACATCACCGAACGAAAACAAGCGGATGAACGCATTGCTGAACTGGCGTTTTACGACCAGCTCAGCGGCTTGCCCAACAGAACCCTGCTGCGCGACCGGCTCAAACAAGCCATTGCGGTCAGCCAACGCGACGAGAGCTTCTGCGCCTTGCTATTCCTCGATCTGGATAACTTCAAGTCGCTCAATGACACTTTGGGACACGATGTGGGCGATGTGCTTTTGCAACAGGTCGCCAATCGACTCATGGGTTGTGTTCGCGCTGGCGATACGGTGGCACGCCTTGGTGGCGACGAATTCGTGGTGATGCTTGCCGGCTTGGGTATGAACGAGCCTGTGGCCATGATTGCTGCCGAGGCGGTAGGAGAAAAAGTTCTCGATGCTGTGAGTCAGCCCTACCAGATTCATGACCATGCGCACCGCAGCACGTGCAGCATAGGTATCACGCTCTTTGGTGGGGGGCACGCGGAGTCGATGGAAGAGCCACTCAAACGCGCTGATCTCGCCATGTACCAAGCCAAGGCGATTGGTCGCAATGCCGTGCGTTTTTTCGACCCCAACATGCAGGCAGCCGTGAGCGATCGTGTTGCGCTTGAGAAGGACCTGCGTGCTGCGCTGGTGAACGAAGAATTCCTTCTCAACTTCCAGCCGATCCTGAACGCGGAAGGGGTTGTCACCGGCGCAGAAGCGCTTCTACGCTGGCAACACCCTGTTCGCGGTGCGGTTGCACCGGCTGAATTCATTGGCGCAGCAGAAGAAACCGGTTTGATTCTGCCCTTGGGGCACTGGGTCTTGTGCCGCGCCTGTCAGCAGCTGACCATTTGGAATAAGCAGCCAGAACTAGCAGGTTTGACCCTCGCAGTGAACGTCAGTGTGCGCCAGTTTCGCCAACCCGACTTTGTCGAGCAGGTGTTGGATGCTTTAGCGCAGGCCGGGGCCAGCCCCAACCAGCTCAAACTGGAGCTAACCGAAAGTCTGCTGGTCTCCAATTTCGAGGACGTGATTGCCAAGATGTCCAGACTCAGAGCCCATGGAGTCGGTTTTGCGCTGGATGATTTCGGAACCGGGTATTCGTCGCTCTCTTATCTGGGGCGCCTCCCATTGGATCAACTCAAGATTGATCGATCCTTTGTCTCGAGCATTGAGTCCGATGCCCACGCCGTGGCGATCTGTTCCGCCACTATCAGCTTGGCGCACAGCCTGGGTTTGAAGGTGGTGGCCGAAGGGGTTGAAACTTCGGCGCAGCGAGAAATGCTGTGCCTGGGACATAGTTGCGACTATCTACAAGGCTATCTTTTTAGCCGCCCACTACCAATCGACCAATTCGAAGCCTTCGCAATGTCGCGTTGTTAGGCGACACTGCGGACGCCTGCGCACTATCGCGCCAGAGACAGCCGCATGGGGCTGATTCCATTAAATTTCAGCACATTGTTTTCTTGGAGATATCAACGATGACCCCCCGCACCATTCAAAAATTGTTTGACCTCAGCGGCAAGACCGCGCTCATCACCGGCGGCTCGCGCGGCCTGGGCCTGCAGATGGCCCACGCCCTGGGCGAAGCAGGCGCCAAGATCATGCTGAGCTCGCGCAAGGCCGAAGACCTGGAGCAGGCTGCTGCTGAATTGCAGGCAGCCGGTATTGACGCCCGCTGGATTGCCGCCGACTGCGCCAAAGACGCCGATATCACCCGCCTAGCCGACGAGACGCTGCAGCGCATGGGCGATGTGGACATCCTGGTCAACAACGCCGGTGCATCCTGGGGCGCCCCGGCCGAAGACCACCCCGCAGCTGCGTGGGACAAGGTCATGAACCTCAACGTGCGTGGCTACTTTTTGCTAAGCCAGGCCATTGCCAAGAAGAGCATGATCGCCCGCCGCTCGGGCCGCATCATCAACATCGCATCCATCGCCGGTTTGGGCGGCAATCCTACGGCGATGAAGACCATTGCCTACAACACGTCCAAGGGCGCCGTCATCAACTTCACGCGTGCGCTGGCGGCTGAGTGGGGCGCCTATGGCATCAATGTGAATGCCATCTGCCCCGGCTTCTTCAAGACCAAGATGGCGGCTGTGCTGATCGAGACCATGGGCGAAGACAAGATGGCCGCCCACGCGCCGCTCAAGCGCATTGGCGATGACGAAGACCTGAAGGGTTTGACCCTGCTGTTCGCGTCGGACGCGGGCAAACATATCACCGGCCAATGGCTGGCGGTCGACGGTGGCGTTAGCGTAGTGACCGGTGGCTGAATCCAAAGAGTCCATCTGGCAAAGGGCGGTCGGCTTCGGTGTCGACATCCCTTTCGTCACATTGCTGGGTTTCGAGTTGACGAAATTCGAAGGGGGGCAGTCTGAAATCTTGTTCGCACCCAAACCCGAGCATCTGAATTCGTTCTCGGTGACACACGGCGGTGCGCTGATGACTTTGCTGGACGTGTCCATGGCCACGGCGGCGCGCAGCCAGGTGCCGGAGATGGGCGTGGTCACCATCGAGATGAAGACCAGTTTCATGCAACCTGCCATTCCAGGCTCTGGCCCGCTGGTCGCCAAGGGTTCGTTGATGCACCGCACAGCGACCATGGCCTTTACGCAGGCGACCGTATTTGACGGAGCCGGACACGCCTGTGCGCATGCCACCGGCACCTTCAAGTTCGTCAAACGCCTGCCCACCGGGGCCAAGACCACGAACCCGCTGAATACCCCGCCGGGGACAATATCCACTGATTAAACCGGCCTCTAGCCTTCGCCGTTATTACGGTATACGCTACTAAATTTATAGCACAACCCTCCAACAGGAATACACCATCATGCCAAGCAACCAACAAATCCACCTCGACAACCGCCCTGTGGGCGAAGCCGTTGCCAGCAACTTCAAGCTGGTCACTGCCGAAACCCCGGCCCTGGCCGACGGCCAGGTGCTGGTACGCCACCACTTCCTGAGCCTGGACCCGTACATGCGCGGCCGCATGAACGACGCCAAGAGCTACGCCCAACCCCAGGCCCTGGGCCAGACCATGGGCGGCGGCACGGTGGGCGAGATCGCCGAATCGCGCAACCCCAAGTTCGCCGTCGGCGACAAGGTGGTCGGTATGGGCGGCTGGCAAGAGTACAGCGTGGTTGATGCCACACAACCCGGCGCGCTGCGCAAGGTCGACACCACGCACGTGCCCCTGAGCGCCTACCTGGGCGCGGTCGGCATGCCCGGTGTCACCGCCTGGTATGGCCTGGTCAAAATCTGCGTGCCAAAGGCCGGAGAGACCATGGTCGTCAGCGCCGCCACCGGTGCCGTTGGCAGCGCGTTTGCCGCCTTGTCCAAGGCACGCGGCTGCCGCACTGTTGGCATTGCTGGCGGCCCGGATAAATGCAAATACGCGGTTGAAGAGCTGGGCTATGACGCCTGCATCGACTACAAACTGCACGACAACGCCGCCTCGCTGTCCAAGGCGATTGCGGAGGCCTGCCCCAACGGTATTGACGGTTATTTCGAAAACGTCGGCGGCATGGTGCTGGATGCTGTGTTGCCCCGCATGAACGCCTTTGGCCGCATAGCAGTCTGCGGCATGATCGCCGGGTATAACGGTGCTCCGCTGCCGCTGAGCTACCCCGCGCTGATACTGACCAACCGCCTGACCGTGCGCGGCTTTATCGTCAGCGAACACATGGAAATCTGGCCTGAGGCGCTGACCGAGCTGGGCACGCTGGTTGCCACCGGCAAGCTGAAGGCGCGTGAGTCCATCGCCCAAGGCATTGCCGCCGCACCCGAGGCGTTTCTGGGTCTGCTCAAGGGCAAGAACTTTGGCAAGCAACTCGTGAAATTACTGTGAGACTTTGCGGGACAGACCGTAGCGAAGCGAAGCTCTGTCCTCAACTATTTAGGAGACGCTATGTCTGACATCATCCTGCACCACTACGCCACGTCCCCCTTCTCCGAAAAAGTCCGGCTGGTGCTGGGCTACAAGAAGCTGCCGTGGAAGTCCGTCATCGTTCCCGCCATCATGCCCAAGCCCGATGTGCAGGCGTTGACCGGCGGCTACCGCAAAACGCCTTTCCTGCAGATCGGCTCCGACGTGTACTGCGACAGCGCGCTGATCTGCGACGTGCTTGAGCATATCCAGCCCGCGCCCACGCTGTACCCCGAGAGCCATAAGGGCATGGCCCGCGTGCTGGCCCAGTGGGCCGACACCACGCTGTTCTGGGCCGCCATGGCCTACAACCTGCAGCCCAAGGGCGCGATGACCATGTTCGACTCCCTGGACACGGCCAAGGCCTTTGGCGCAGACCGCGGTGCCATGAGCGTCGGCATGACGCGCCTGCGTCCGGGTGACGCCGCAGCAGCCTACAAGTCCTACCTGCGCCGCATTGCCGGCATGCTGGACAGCGGACACGATTTCCTGATGGGCGACACGCCCTGCGTAGCCGATTTCGCCACCCACCACCCGCTGTGGTTCACCCGCTCACGCGTGCCAGTGATGGCCGGTATTCTGGAGGCCACGCCCCAGGTGCTGCGGTGGATGGACCGTATGGAGGCACTGGGCCATGGCAGTTCCGAGAAGATGTCTGCTACAGATGCGATAGCGCTATGTGCAGCATCCACGAGGGCTACTGCCCATATTGGCGAAACCTTCCAGGACGAGCACGGCATTCCACTGGGCAGCCAGGTCACGATTTCGTCCGAAACCTTTGGCCCCGAGGCGACGACAGGCGAGCTGTTCGCAGCCACCCGCACCCGCTACACGCTCAAGCGGGTGGACGACCGCGCCGGCACCGTGCACGTGCATTTCCCCCGCATTGGTTATGTGCTCAAGGCGGTGCAGCCTGCATGAGTGCGGCAACTGAAAGCGCTACCGCGCCAACTCTGGACTGGAAACTGGCCACGCTGGATGCGTTGACCGTGCCCGGGCTGTACGCCATGCTGCAGTTGCGTACCGAGGTGTTTGTCGTCGAGCAAAACTGCATCTTCCAGGACATGGATGGTGCGGACGACCAGGCCGTGCACCTGCTGGGCAGTCAATGCGTGCCAGGGCAGGGCGACGAGTTGGTGGCCTATGCCCGTCTGTTCCCCGCCGGTATCAAATTCGCCGACGCCAGCATTGGCCGCGTCATCACCCGCGCCAAAGCGCGCGGCACCGGCTTGGGCCATGTGCTGATCCAGCGGGCTATGAGTTCGGTGCATACGCTTTGGGGCGAACAACAACCTATCCGCATTGGTGCCCAGGCGCGACTCAAGGCCTTTTACGGCCAGCATGGCTTTGTTGATGTCGGCGTTCCGTATATCGAGGACGGTATCGACCATCTGGAGATGGTGTGGCAGGCCACAGCGCCAAAATAATTTATCCTGAACCCGGAGCTTTCCCCAACCATGATTACTGACTTCAAAAACAAAACCGCCGTATTGACCGGCGCGGGCTCCGGCTTTGGCCTGGAATGCGCCCGCATAGGCGCCAAACTGGGCATGAATCTGGTACTGGCCGATGTACAGCAAGACGCCCTGGACAAGACCGTGGCCGAGATGCAGGCTGCAGGCGTGCCTGTATTGGCCATGCGTGTGGATGTCTCCAAAGCCGACCAAATGCAGGCCTTTGCCGAGGCTGCCTTCAAACGCTTTGGCGCGCCGAACTTTGTGTTCAACAACGCCGGTGTCGGAGCAGGTGGCCTGGTTTGGGAAAACAGCCTGAAGGACTGGGAGTGGGTCTTGGGCGTCAACGTCATGGGCGTGGTGCACGGCGTGCACCTTTTCACCCCCATGATGCTGGTCGCTGCCAAGGCAGACCCGGCCTACCAGGGCCACATCGTCAACACCGCCAGCATGGCCGGGCTGCTGAATGCGCCCAACATGGGCATCTACAACGTCAGCAAACATGCCGTCGTGTCACTCAGCGAGACGCTATACCAGGACCTGGCCCTGGTCACCGATCAGATCAGCGCCAGCGTGTTGTGCCCCTTCTTCGTGCCCACCGGCATCAGCCAGAGCCAGCGCAACCGGCCTGAAGAACTCAAGGCAGACGACAAGCCCACGCAGAGCCAGATGATCGGCCAAGCCATGAGCGACAAGGCTGTGGGCAGCGGCAAGGTGACTGCCGCCCAGGTGGCGCAGATGGTGTTCGACGCTATCGCCGCAAACCAGTTCTACATCTACAGCCACCCCAAGGCCATTGGCTCGGTGCAGACGCGCATGGAAGACGTAATGCTAGCCCGCAACCCGACCGATCCGTTTTCGCACAAGCCCGAGCTGGGTGTGGAGCTGAAGAAAGCGCTGCGCGCCTAGGCTTCAAACGGGTAGCGCACACCCAGGCGCGCGCGTAGGGTGTCCATCCAGCCCAGCGTGGCCAGCGTCTCA
>NZ_JANXUQ010000021.1 GCF_025356155.1 Rhodoferax sp.
TTGCCCACTTGCTCGGCCACCAGGCCCAAGTCTTGCCCTTTGACCAGCAGGTAGGCGAAGCCCGACACCAACATCGAAAAACCAATCGGCATGCGTAGGAGCATTCCCGCCACCAGCACACAGACCAAGACTGTTATTCCCGAACTCATCATGCGTGGCCGTCAGTTTGTGCGCAGCTCGGCATCTTGCAGGCCCACGCCGCGCACGGCGTTGCGTATGCCCCAAGCGCTGCGCGCTACGAGCGCTACCATCAGCAGCACAAACGGCAGATAAACCCACATCAGCGGCACGTCCAGCACAGGCGTGCCTTCGCGCGCCATGAAGTGCACGTAGTCCCAACTGGCCGGCAGCCCTACCAGCGCCAGCCCGCCAATTAATAGATGGCCCGCGATCTGCATCACTTGGCGGGCACGGCGCCCCGCACTGTTCCACACCAGATCAAACACCACATGCTCGCGCTCCGGCACCACAAAGGCGGCCGCCCACAGGATGACCCAGATGTACAGAATGACCGCCGCTTCGTCCGACCAGGGCAGGGGTTTGTCGAAGAAAAAACGTGCCACGATCTGGATGATGAAGACCGCAAACAGCAGCAGGAAAAGGCCGCCACCCACGGCGTTGGCGCCGCGTTGCAGCCAGCGACCTACGCGGAGTGGGGAGCGTGGGGGCATGTTCACTGCGTGGCGTTGACGCGTTCGACCAAGCCCTTGGGCCACGACTTGGCATAGTCCGAAGACTGGTAGCTGGCCAGCACCGATTTGCGGAACGCCGCCACATCGGGCGTGGTGACCTGCAGCCCCTGTTTCTTGAAGAAGTCGACCAACTGCGCTTCTTCCTGCACGGTGTTGTCGTTGTTATAAGTAGCTGCGGCCTGGGCAGCAGCGGTGACCTTTTGCTTTTGTGCCGCGTTCAAGGCATCAAAGCTCTTGTTGGAGATCGCAATGAACAGGCTGTCCACCAAATGGCTGGTCAGGATGATCTGCTGGGTCACCTCGTAAAACTTTGCGGCCCGCACGCTGGACAGCGGGTTGTCCTGGCCGTCAATCGTGCCGGTCTTCAGGCCTAAGTAAACCTCGCCAAAAGCCAGCGGCGTGGCAGTGGCACCCAGTGCATTGCCTAAAAACAACCAGTCCTTGGAGCCCGGCATGCGTAGTTTGATACCTTTGAGATCAGCCGGTGTTTGGACTGTGCGAGCCTCGCGCAGGTTGACCTGGCGCGTGCCCAGGTAGCAGGTGGACAGCACGGTCACGCCCATCTTGTCCGATACGGTCTTGAACAGTTCGGCACCAATCGGGCCGGTAAAAACCTTTTGTTGGTGCTTGGGGTCGTGCAGCACGTAGCCTGCAGTGAAGATCGAAAACTCTGGCACCAACTTGGCAATGTCGGCCGCCGACATAGACGTCAGTTCCAGGTTGCCACGCGCCATGGCCGTGGGCTCTGCACCCTGTTTGAAGAGCGATGCATTTAGGTTGATCTGCACATCGAATTCACCCGGTGCGGTTTTCTCCAGTGCGTCTTTGAACACGGTCCACATCTTGGCGTGCCAGGCGTCGGGCACGGCGGGTGTGGAGATGCGTAGCACGGTCTTGGTTTGTGCGATGGCGGGCAGGCCGGTGGTGGCTGCCAGCACAGCAGCGGTGCCGAGCAGGTGGCGACGCGAAAGGGTAGGGTTGGCGGTCATAGTGGGTGGGGATTTTCGCAGCACAAAGCGGCGCGTGAAAAAGAGCTGCCCAGAAATGGAAACAGCCAGTGTTTTACCACCGGCTGTCGTCTAACCCGAAAAAAACTCAGAGCGTGTACTCTACCAGCAACAGCGGTGTAGTAGCAGTGCAAGAGTTACGCACGAACGACTTGCTGTTGTCGCAACCAAATTTGTTGTCCCAGTATTCCACGCCCACACCTGCGCTCAGGCCGCTCTTGGCGCCGCCAATATCAAACAGGAAGTTGGCGCGTATCAGTGTTTCGGTCTTGGTTTGCTCACCAAAACCGTCCTTGCCCTTGGGGCCGACGATGCTGGCAAAGCCGGTGAAGGCGCCGACTCCGCCGACAGGAATCGCCCATGCCGTGTTCAGCGCGGGTGCCGCATCAAACGAGACCGCCTTGCCGACGATGCCGTTGTTATTGCTCTCCTTGTATACGGCCAGGCCGATGTCCCAGAAGCCCGCGCTGACCGGCATGGCTGCTGATACGCCCAATTGCACCTTGAATGGTGATGGGGCGAATGTGGTGTTCTTGGTGCCGGCGTCAAAACGCGCGGTCAGGCTCAGGTCTTTGGCAAAACCGTAGCCGGTTTTATTGCCCGTCATGGCGCTCAGCGAAAAGCTGCGTTGGTAGAAGCCGTACCACTCTTGTGCGCCAGCCCCGCCACCGTTGTTGGGGTCACTGTTGTCAGACTTCAGCAGGTCAATGGTGAAGAAGTTGCCACCGGTCGCATCACCACTGACATGGGTAAAGGAGAGTATGTTTTTGGAGACCTTGTCGGAGACACCGGGCTCGGACTGGCTGGGCGCGTAGCGGTAGCCCAGAGAGTCGCTGCTCCAGTTGGCAGCTATGGCGCTGGTGCCGGCCAGCAGCGCGCACAAGAGCAGGCTGATTTTCGGAATTGTTTTCATGGGCGGTATCCTTCTTGCGGTGTGAGCATGTAGGTGTTGTGGGCTTTGAAGGGCTACCGCGATAGCTTTGGACGGTGGCCCTTTCGGGCTGGAACGCATAAACCGTACCAATTGCTCGCACCAGCCCTCATCCGTTGTCGCTGAGTAGTTCCCATGCAGCGAGCACGTTCTCAGCGGTGGCTGGCGCACGCAATTGCACAGGTCCACGGCTTGCGGCCGTGGAAATGGCATCACGCAGCGCCTCGTAGACGCTGATGGCCAACATGAAGGGCGGTTCGCCCACGGCTTTGGAGCCGAATACGTTGTCTTCGCGGTTGGGTTCGGGCCACAAGTCCACCTTGAAGTGGTTGGGCACATCACCCGCCGTGGGTATCTTGTAGGTGCTGGGGGCGTGGGTGGTCAGAAGGCCCTTGTCGTTCCACACCAGTTGCTCGGTGGTCAACCAGCCCATGCCCTGCACAAAGCCACCTTCGATCTGGCCCACGTCCAGCGCCGGGTTGATGGAGCGGCCCACGTCGTGCAGGATGTCGACCTTCAGCACCCGGCTCTCACCGGTCAGCGTATCGATGGCAACCTCGGTGCAGGCCGCACCATAGGCGAAGTAGTAGAACGGCCGCCCCGTCAGCGTGGTCTTGTCGTAGTGGATCTTGGGCGTGCGGTAGAAGCCGTCGCTCCACAGCTGGATGCGGTTCGCATACGCCATCTTCACCACATCGTCGAAGCGGCGCGTGGTGACGGGGGATACCACCTGCCCGTGCTCGAAGCGTACGGCGCCTGCACCACAGGCATCCAACCCGCTGACGAAGGCGGCCAGGTTGTCGCGGACATGGCGAGCTGCAAACTGGGCGGCGCGGCCGTTGAGGTCGGTGCCGGCAGACGCGGCAGTAGCCGATGCATTGGGTATCTTGCTGGTGTCGCTGGCGGTGCACAAAATGCGGTGGTAGGGCACACCCAGTTCGTCGGCCACGATCTGCGCCACTTTGGTGTTCAGGCCCTGACCCATTTCGGTGCCACCGTGGTTGACCTGCACGCTGCCGTCGGTGTAGACGTGCACCAGCGCACCGGCCTGGTTGAACAGCGTGGCGGTAAAGCTGATGCCGAACTTGACGGGTGTGATGGCAATGCCGCGTTTGAGGATGGGGCTGGTCTTGTTCCATTCGGCTATTGCCTGGCGCCGTTTCCGGTAATCAGACGTGTTCTCCAACTGCGACAGCAGCGGTTGCAGGATGTTGTCCTCGACCCGCATGCCGTAGTGGGTGGTGTCGCGCTTGGCATCCGTACCGGCAATGGCCTCGTCGCTGTACAGGTTGCGCATGCGCACGTCCAGGGGGTCCATGCCGAGGTGGCGGGCGATATCGCCCATGATGGCTTCGATCAGGATCACGCCCTGCGGCCCGCCGAAGCCGCGGAACGCGGTGTGGCTTTGCGTGTTGAGCTTGCAGCGGAACGACGCGATGTCTACGTCCTGCAGGTAGTAGGCGTTGTCGCTGTGGAAGATGGCGCGGTCCGCCACCGGGCCGGACAGATCAGCACTGAAGCCGCAGTTGGCGGCCATCATCAGTTTTAGCGCGGTCAGGCGGCCGGTGTCGTCAAACCCGGCGCTGTATTCGAATGCGAAGGGGTGGCGTTTGCCGGTGACCATGAAGTCGTCGTCGCGGTCCAGACGCAGCTTGACTGGACGTTGCAGCTTGTGTGCGGCCACGGCGGCCCACACTGCAAGATGCCCAGCCTGGGTTTCTTTGCCGCCAAAACCACCGCCCATGCGCCGGCATTCCACCTTGACCGCGTGGTTGTCTATGCCCAGCACATGCGACACCCAGTGCTGCACCTCGCCCGGGTGCTGTGTGCTGGAGTAGACCCACCACTGGTTTTGCTCCAGTGGCAGCACATAAGCCACTTGGCCTTCCAGGTAAAAGTGCTCCTGGCCACCCACTTCCAGCGCGCCACTCAGCGTGTGCTGGGCGCGGGCCAAGGCGGATGTGGCGTCGCCGCGTTTGACATATACCGGTGGTAGCACATAGCTCTGCGCCGCCAGCGCATCCTTCACCGTCAGGATCGCGGGCCGAGCCTCTATATTGAGTTTGACCTTGCGTGCTGCGCGGCGTGCCTGCATCACCGTATCGGCAATCACAACCCCGATCACCTGGCCGATGTGCTGCACCGTGTCCATCGCAAACACCGGCTCGTCGCCGGCAAAGGCGGCCAGCATGGGGTCGCCGGGAATGTCACGCGACAGGATGACATCACGAACGCCAGGCATGGCCAGTGCGGTGCTGGCGTCCACACCCAGCAGGCGGCCGTGCGCTACGTTGGAGAGTATGGGTGCGGCCTGCAGCGTGCCACGCACTTCAGGTATGTCGTCGATGTAGGTGGCGCCACCGGCCACCTGGGCGGCGGCGCTCTCGTGTGGGCGGCTGACGCCTGCAGCCAGCGATGGGGCTGCGGGTTGCAGACCCAGCAGATGGTCTGGTGTGCCGGTCGTGTTCAGCCCGTTCATGCTTCCACCTCCAGACTGCGCACATCGGTCTGTACCGTGCCTTGGCTCTCCAGCCAGAAGCGTTGCAGCAGGTTGCCCAACACGGTGCTGCGGTAGGCCGCCGACGCACGCATGTCGGAGATCGGTGCGAATTCCGCGCGCAGGGTTTGCATGGCCTGCTGCACGGTTGCTGGTGTCCACGGTTGGCCGACCAGTGCCGCTTCTGTCTTGCGGGCACGCACCGGCGTCGCGGCTACGCCGCCAGCGCCAATGGACGCGCTACGCACTTGGCCGTTGGCAATCTGCACGTTGATGGCGAGGCACACGGCGGAGATGTCGTCTTCAAAACGCTTCGAAATCTTATAGACGCGACTGAACTCCGGCGCCGTAGCTTTGGGTATCTTGATCCATGCCAGCACTTCGTCCGCCGCCATCACGTTCTTGCGATAGCCGGTGTACAGGTCCTCCAACGGCAACTCGCGGTGGGCGATCTTCTTGCCACTCAGGCGCATCAGCA
>NZ_JANXUQ010000029.1 GCF_025356155.1 Rhodoferax sp.
CGAATGCCCTGGATGGCGTCATAGGCCACCTGGCGGGCCGCTTTGGGGTTTTCGGCCAGGGCCGTCACACACAACACGCGTCCACCGCTGGTCAGCGTGGCGCCATCGCGCGCCTCGGTGCCTGCATGGAAGACCATGCAGGTCTCTTGTGCGAGCGGCAAGCCTTTAATGGCATCGCCCTTGCGCTGGGCGCTGGGGTAGCCAGAAGCGGCCAGTACCACGCCCAATGCGGTACGGCGATCCCAGTCCAGCTCCATGTTTTCCAAGCCGCCGTGCTCGGTAGCAGCCATCAGTACATCTACAAAATCGGTCTTGAGCCGCATCAGAATGGGTTGTGTTTCAGGGTCACCCATACGGCAGTTGAATTCCAGCGTCTTGACCTGGCCTTGGGGGTCGATCATCAAGCCTGCGTAGAGAAAGCCAGTGTACGGAATGCCGTCCTGCTCCATGCCTTTGAGCGTGGGCAGAATGATCTCGCGCATGGCGCGGGCGTGCACCTGGGGCGTTACCACGGGTGCGGGCGAATAGGCGCCCATGCCACCGGTGTTGGGGCCTTGGTCGTCGTCCAGCAGGCGCTTGTGGTCCTGGCTGGTGGCCAGTGCCACCACGTCTTTGCCATCACACAGCACCATGAAACTGGCTTCTTCACCTTCCAGAAACTCTTCAATGACGACGCGCGGCACGGCCTGGCCGCCCTCACCCGCGTTGTGTACCACGCCTAATTTGTTGTCCAGCAGCATGAAATCAATGGCGGCATGGGCCTCGTCCAGCGTCATCGCTACCACCACGCCTTTGCCCGCTGCCAAACCATCCGCCTTGACGACGAT
This sequence comes from Rhodoferax sp., assembly GCF_025356155.1. GTDB lineage: Bacteria > Pseudomonadota > Gammaproteobacteria > Burkholderiales > Burkholderiaceae_C > Allorhodoferax. The sequence continues at coordinate 828 of NZ_JANXUQ010000029.1, forward strand.
GGGTGCGCCCATGCGCTGCACGTAGGCGTGCGCCGCGACCGGATCGGTGAAGGCTTCGTAGGCTGCGGTGGGAATGTTGTGCCGCTGCATGAAGGCCTTGGAGAAAACCTTGGAGCTTTCCAGCTGCGCGGCCGCCTTCGTGGGCCCAAAAATACGCAGGCCGTGGGCGCGGAATTCGTCGACCACGCCGGCAGCCAGCGGGCCTTCGGGGCCTACCACTGTCAACCCAATCTTGTTCTCTTGCGCCCATTCACGCAGCGCCACCACGTCGGTGATGGGCACGTTTTTCAAGCGACTGTCCAGCGCGGTGCCGCCATTGCCTGGCGCCACGTACACCATTTGAACCTTGTCGGACTCTGCCAACTTCCAGCCGAAAGCGTGCTCACGGCCACCTCCCCCAACTACCAGAACATTCATACCATCCTCCGATCCGCCGTCAGGCAGTTGCAATTATTGTTTTTCACAGCGCAGCGTTGTGGAAAATCTCTTGGGTATCGTCCAGGTCTTCCAGCACGTCTAGCAGTTTTTGCATGCGGACAGCATCGTCGCCGGTCAGCTCAATCGTGTTTTCTGCACGCATCGTGACGCCGGAAATTTCGGCAACCAGGGCCGCAGCTTCGAGCGCCTGTTTGACCGATTCGTAATCGACATAGGCGGTCAGCACCTCGATGGCACCATCGTCATCGGTAACCACGTCTTCGGCGCCGGCCTCCAGTGCCACTTCCATGATCTTGTCTTCGCTGGTGCCGGGGGCAAAAATCAGCTGGCCACAGTGCTTGAACTGAAACACCACCGAGCCCTCTGTGCCCATATTGCCGCCATGTTTACTAAAAGCGTGACGCACTTCGGCAACGGTACGTACCTTGTTGTCGGTCATGGTGTCCACAATGATGGCCGCACCGCCGATGCCATAGCCTTCGTAGCGGATTTCCTCGTAAACAATGCCTTCCAGCGTGCCGGTGGCCTTGGCGATACCGTACTTCACATTTTCAGCGGGCATGTTGGCAGCCTTGCCCTTTTCCACAGCCAGGCGCAAACGCGGGTTGATGCTGAGGTCGCCTCCACCCAGGCGCGCGGCGACCATGATTTCACGCATCACCCGGGTCCAGACGCGCTGGCGCTTCTCATCCTGGCGCCCCTTGCGGTGCTGAATATTGGCCCATTTGCTATGTCCTGCCACGTGAAATCCTTAGAAAAATCGTTACGCTACAGGTTCAATTGTACTTTTTGAGAATCCCATGGCCGCTCTTGACGACACCAGCATCCTGATTGCACAGCACGGCACTGGCGACAACACCGTCCAGTGCTGCCTGCTACCGAACAAAGCCAACCGCCACGGCCTGATCACCGGCGCCACCGGCACCGGCAAAACCATCACGCTGCAGACCATGGCCGAAGGCTTTTCGCGCCTGGGCGTGCCAGTGTTTATGGCCGATATCAAGGGCGACCTGACCGGTATTTCACAGCTCGGCAGCCCCAGCCCCAAGCTAAGTCAGATTATCAAGGAGCGTGGCCTGCCAGACCCCGTCTACCAAGCCTTTCCCACCACGCTATGGGATGTGTTTGGTGAACAAGGCCACCCGGTGCGTGCCACCGTCAGCGACCTGGGGCCGCTCTTACTGGCCCGCATGCTGAACCTGAACGAAACCCAGGCCGGCGTGCTGCAACTGGTGTTCAAGATCGCCGATGATGCCGGCCTGCTGCTGCTGGACATGAAAGACCTGCGCGCCATGTGCCAGGACGTGGGCAACAACGCCAGCCAGTACACCACCGAATACGGCAACATCAGCGCGGCCAGCATAGGCGCCATCCAGCGCGGGCTGATGCAGATTGAAGCCCAAGGCGGCGAAAAGTTCTTTGGCGAACCCATGCTGAATATTGCCGATTTCA
>NZ_JANXUQ010000068.1 GCF_025356155.1 Rhodoferax sp.
CATGTTGCGGGTGTACTGCTCATGGCCCGGCGCATCGCCGATGATGAATTTGCGCTCGGCCGTGTTGAAGTAGCGATACGCCACGTCAATTGTGATGCCTTGCTCGCGCTCTGCGCTCAGGCCATCGGTGAACAGGGCCAGATCGGCCTCGCCGCTTTTGGAGACATTGGCCAGTTGATCCAACATCACCGAGCGGCTGTCCACCAGCAGGCGGCCAATCAGCGTGCTCTTGCCATCGTCCACGCTGCCGCAGGTAATGAAACGCAAGGCGCTTTGCGTATCAACGATTGAGCCATTCTGGCCGCTAGCCCTCGTGGAACCTGCGGATGTAGCTATTGTATTTGTAGCGGTATTCATTTTATCAATCCAATTCAATCCAGAGTCAAAGTGACTTCAACTCAGACGTCTTGTACCAACGGTTTTGTCGGGCCAAGCGGGCTGGGTGTGTTGCATAGTGAGGTCAAGGAGGAGGCCGCAGGCCGGGGGACACGAACGGTGCAATGCACCCAGCCCGCTTGGCGCGCGCACGCCAAGGCATGCAGTGTCTGGTGTGTTCAAAAGTACCCATCCTTTTTACGCTTTTCCATCGAAGCTTCAGAGGTCTTGTCGTCCATGCGGGTGGCACCGCGTTCGCTGACGTCGGCCGCCAGCGTCTCGACCACAATGTCGGCCGCAGTGGCGGCCAAGCTGTCCACCGGGCAGGTGCAGGTGATGTCGCCCACGGTGCGGAAGCGCACGTCGCGGCTTTCGATCTTCTCGCCGTCTTTGGCAGGGGTCAGGTCGGTCACCGGTACCAACAGGCCCTTGCGCTCAACCACATCGCGTTTATGGGTGTAGTAGAGCGAAGGCAAGGCGATCTTTTCGCGCTCGATGTACTGCCACACGTCCAGTTCGGTCCAGTTGCTGATGGGGAACACGCGAAAGTGTTCTCCCGGTTGCAGGCGGGTGTTGAACAGTGTCCACAGCTCGGGGCGCTGGGCCTTGGGCTGCCATTGGCCGAAGCTGTCGCGGTGGCTGAAGATGCGTTCCTTGGCGCGGGCTTTTTCTTCGTCGCGGCGGGCACCGCCAATCAGCGCGTCAAAGCGGAATTCCTCAATCGCCTCCAGCAGCGTCACCGATTGGTGCACATTGCGCGATTCCCCGGGGTGGGCCAAGCGCACCGTGCCACGCTTCATCGAGTCTTCGACATTGCGCACGATCAACTCGGCGCCCAGTTCCTTGGCGCGGAAGTCACGGAAATCGGTTACCTCGTGGAAGTTGTGGCCGGTGTCGATCATCAACAGCGGGTAGGGGATACGGCCCCGGCTACCGGAGGGGCCATTCGAATCCATAAAGGCCTTTTCGGCGCACTTGAGCATGACCAGTGAGTCCTTGCCGCCGGAGAACAGCAGCGTGGGGCGCTCAAAGGCGGCGGCCACTTCGCGCAGGATGAAGATGGTTTCTTCTTCCAGCGCATCGAGGTGGCGGTTGGACAGTAAATTGAAATGCGAGGTGTCGGTCATAGCGTTCATGGCGTTGTCGTGTTCTGTGAGCTTAGTCAATGCGCAATGTGCAAGCCGCATTCGCGCTGCTCTTCGCCCTTGGTGGGGTCTACGTAGTCGAAATTGTTGGGCAGGCCATGGGCCTCGCAGTACTGGTACAGGTCTTTGGACGACCAGTGCAGCAGCGGGGCGACCTTGATAAGGCCGTCGGGGTTGATGCTCACTGGTTCCATCTGGGCGCGCACGGCGCTGTCAGTCGCACGCAGTGCGGTGAACCAAACCCTGGGCGCCGTCTCGCGCAGCGCACGGGTAAAGGGCTCCAGCTTCACCTCTTCGGTGAAGGCGGCATGGCGCGGGTCATCCAGAGCGGGCAGTGGGCCTTCCACGGCCTCGCGGTGCGCGCGGGTGCGCAGCGGCAGGTAGATGCGCAGGTTCAGCCCGAGTTGCTTGGTGACTTCGTCGGCGAAGCGGTAGGTGGCTTCGGTGTTGTAACCGTTGTCCATCCAGACCACCGGCACGTCGGGTTTGACACGCGTGACCATGTGCAGGATCACTGCCTCAAACGGGCGGAAATTGGTGGTGACGATGGGGCTCTGGTTCAGGCCCAGGGCCCAGGCCACCAGACCCGGTGCGTCGTGGCCGAACTGGGTGTTGACCTGTGCGAGATCGAGGGTACTTGTCGTGCTCATGCGGCTTTCCTTGCGAAGATGGGTTTCACGGTGACCGCGTCGCCCTGGTAGAAAGCCCTGTAACGGTCCAATTGTCTCTGGGCCACGGCCATGTCCTGGCCCTCGCGCAGCACGGCAGATGTGAAGCCGCTGCGCTGCATCTGCACCAACTGGTCGACCAGCACGTCGCCAGTGGCGCGGATCTCGCCCTTGAAGCCCAGGCGGCGGTGCAGCAGGAAGGCCTGGCTGAAAGCGCGGCCGTCGGTGAACTTGGGGAAGACCAGGTCGATGCGCTCCACGCCGTCCAGCGCCAGCGTGCGGGGGTCCACATCGTTGGCAAGCTCTACGATATTTGAGCCTGTAGCCCTCGTGGAATCTGAGTTTGCAGCTATCAATTTCATAGTTAGGCTTCCTGTGCGTCTTTGGCATAGCCTGCCGACTTGGGCAGGGCGTGCAGGTCTTCGTGTTTGTCGGCCAGGCGGGCGCTGTTCGCGGCGGTCTTGAACGCGTCAAAGCCGACGCGCTTCACGCAGTCGATAAAAGTTTCGCGGCCATTGCGGTTCAGGCGGAAGGTGTCCAGCAGCGCCTCAATGACGCCGGGCACCTCACCCGCGCCAAAGGAGGGGCCGACGACCTTGCCGGGGACAGCGGTGCCGCTCAGCTCGGAGCCGTCGGAGCCGCCCAGCGAGATCTGGTACCACTCCTTGCCGTCCTTGTCCACGCCCAGCACGCCAATGTGGCCGCTGTGGTGGTGGCCGCAGGAGTTGATGCACCCGCTGATGTGCAGGTCGATCTCGCCCAGGTCGTGCAGCTCGTCCATGTCTTGGTAGCGCTCGGTGATCGATGCGGCAATCGGGATGGAGCGGGCATTGGCCAGCGCACAGAAATCACCGCCGGGGCAGGCGATCATGTCGGTCAGCAGGCGGATATTGGAGCGTGCCAGGCCGGCGTGGCAGGCTGCCACCCACAGGGCTGGCAGGTCTTCAGCGCGCACCCAGGGCAACAACAGGTTCTGGTCGTGTGTGACACGCACTTCACCGGCGCTGAATTCGTCAGCCAAGGCGGCTGCGGTGTCGAGCTGATCGGCGTCCGCATCACCGGGGGCCTGGCCCAGGCGTTTGAACGACAGCGTCACGGCGCGCAGGCTGGGGTCCTGGTGCGCGGCCACGTTTTGCTTCAACCAGCGTTCGTAGTCTTTTTGGCGGTCAGCGGGGACTGCTACAGTTTTAGTAGCAGCATGTGAACGTTCTGCGAGGGCTGGTGGCACAAATGATGCAGAGACACGGTCCAGCTCGGCCTGGGTGATGGTGTGCGGCGCGCCGTCTACGGTGATGATTTGCTGGTACTCGGCTTCCACCTCGTCGATATAGCGTTGGCCCTCGGCCTTGACCAGGATCTTGATGCGCGCCTTGTACATGTTGTCGCGGCGGCCCCAGCGGTTGTAGACGCGCACCACGGCTTCCAGGAAGTTCATGATCTGCAGCGCAGGCAGGAACTCGCGGATGGTGATGCCGATAACCGGCGTGCGGCCCATGCCGCCACCGACCAGCACCTTGAAGCCCAGTTCACCGGCTGCGTTCTTAATCAGGTGCAGGCCCACGTCATGCCAGTAGGTGGCAGCGCGGTCGGCCGTAGCGCCGGTGATGGCAATCTTGAACTTGCGCGGCAAAAACGCGAACTCGGGGTGCAGCGTGGTCCACTGGCGCATGATTTCCGCAAACGGGCGGGGGTCGGCAATCTCGTCGGGCGCAATGCCGGCCAGCTCGTCGCTGGTGATGTTGCGGATGCAGTTGCCGCTGGTCTGGATGCCGTGCATGTCCACGCTGGCCAGCAGGTCCATGACGTCGGCGCTCTTGGCCAGCGGAATCCAGTTGAACTGCACGTTCTGGCGGGTCGTGAAGTGACCGTAACCCACGGGCAGGTGGGTTGTGCCCCAGGCGGCTTGGGCGCCAATCGCCGTGTCGAAGACTTCCTTGCTGGGGTGGTCGTATTCGCGGGCGATCTTGGCGAGGGCGCGCAATTGCTTGGCGGAGAGCTCGCCATAGGGCACGGCCACGCGCAGCATCGGGGCGTAGCGCTGGATGTACCAGCCGTTTTGCAGGCGCAGGGGGCGGAATTCATCGTCGCTGAGCGTGCCTGCCAGGTTGCGCTCTAGCTGGTCGCGGTGCTGCGCGGCGCGGCTTTGGATGAACTGGCGGTCGAAGTCGGTGTATTGGTACATCTTTAATGGTTGGGGACAGAGCTTGCTGCTACGCAGCTGCGGACTGTCCCGCAAAGTTTAAATTTAGTTGAGGACAGAGCAAAGTTCACTGCGTGAACTCTTGGTCTGTCCCGCAAGGTCTCACAAAGCAATAAGTTTCAAACCGGCGTAAGCCAGCAGTACGGACAGCAGGGAACGGATGACGCGTTCAGGTGTCTTGGACATCAGGTGCGAGCCCACCCAGATGCCAGGCAAGGAGCCAGCCAGCAGACAGGCCAGCATGGACCAGTCGACCGAGCCCAGCGAGGCATGGCCAAAGCCGGCCACCAGGGTCAGCGGCACAGCGTAGGCAATATCGGCCGCCACGATGCGGGACAACGGCAGCTTGGGATACAAAATCATCAATACGGTAACGCCAATGGCGCCGGCGCCTACCGATGTCAGCGTGACCAGCGTGCCAATGATGGCGCCAAACAGCACAGGCAAGCTCCAGTGGCGGGGACGGGCGGCTGCGGCTTCCTGGCCTTTGGCAATCGTGGTGGGCGTGATCTTGCCGCGCAGCACCTTGTACAGCGTGGCAGCGGCTGTCAGCAGCAAGGCCAAGCCCAGCGCGGTTGTCATGACTTTTTGGACCTGCGGGCTGGTTGCGCCTACGTTGTGTAACAGGTACAGCGTGATCAGGGATGCGGGGATGCTGCCAGCCGATAGATTGAACACCACGGGCCAGTCAATCGACTTGGCGCGTGCCAGTTTGATGGTGCCGCCCATCTTGGTAAAGGCCGCAAACAACAGATCGGTACCGACCGCCAGATAGGGCTTTATGCCGAAGAAGAAGATCAAAATCGGCGTCATCAACGAGCCGCCGCCCACGCCAGTCAGTCCCACAATGGATCCGACAAAAAAGCCCGCGAAGACAAACGCTAATTCATGCATGGGTGCGACTGTAGGTCGCCAGGCTTAGATTGAAAAATATTTTTTAGCTATTTCCTTATTCTTAAATCGAATATAGAGCGCATGTGTGATCGGTTAACGTATGCCCTTCAACAACCAGTAGGGACATCTGCACATGACAGCCATTCAAGCACTTCTGGGTTTTGCCGCGTGGACTGCGCTCCTCGTTTTGGGCGTGTTTTTGTACCGTGGACTGCGCTTTGTGACCGGCACACCCATCAACCACTGGCCGCGCGGTGCCAAGCCCAGCAGTGACGCGGCATTCGTCAAGCGCCTGGAGGATGCCCATGCCAATTGCCTGGAAAACCTGCCTGTTTTTGCGGTGATTGTGTTGGGCGCTGCAGCCACAGGCCGCCTGGATGTCATCAGCACGTTGGCACCTTGGGTGTTGTATGCCCGCATCGCCCAGTCTCTGACACACCTGACCGGTGTGGGTCAACTGCATGTGCTGGTGCGGGCGACCTTTTGGAGCATTCAGCTGGGCTTGATGCTGTGGATGTTGTTCAAGCTTCTGGCCTAGTCCCGTCTAGGAGCCTTTAGCTTCTCCGCGCAACTCGCGCATGCGCTCGTCGAAGTAGCTGCCCACGGTGTAGCGCTCCGACAGCACCACATCGCGCTGCGGGTGCAAAAACAGTGGCAGTGAGATACGCGGCTTGAAGCGCGCATCGCCGACCGGGTTCAGCACACGGTGCACGGTGGACGGGTAATAGCCGCCGGACGCTTCTTGCAGCATGTCGCCGATGTTGACGATCAGCAGGCCAAAGTCGCAGGGCACGTCATGCCAGGCTTCGTCCTTGCCCAAGACCTGCAGGCCAGGCTCGGTAGCCGCGGGCAGGATGGTCAGCAGGTTGATGTCGCCATGGGCTGCGGCACGCACTGCACCGGGCTCTTCATCACCGCGCAATGGTGGATAGTGCAAGACGCGCAGCAGGGTGTTGTCGCTGCCTTCCAGCATTTGGGGCAAAGGCATGGAATAGCGGGCTTTGACGTCGGCCGGTGAGTTTTCTTCCACCCAGTTCAGCAGTGTGCGCGCCAAAGCATTGCCCTGGTCGTAGTATCTCCGCGCGGTATCGGACACCTCGCTGGGGTACTGACCCCAGGGGTAGATGTGGAAAAACTCCTTGAGGTCGCGCCGCGTGTGGTTCTTGGCGATCTCGGACACCGATGGCGGAAAGTAGCCATCGTGCTTGGCCGGGTCGGTCAAGTACTTGTGCTTGGCCTCCGTCTGGAAAAAGGCCAGCCATTCGGCATAGATGCCCTCGACCATGGACTGCTGCAACGGGTGGTTGCGCAGCACACCAAAGCCCGTCTCGTGTAGGCTGCGGCAGAAATCCTGAGCAGCCGTAGGGCTGCGAAAGTCGACAACGGGTAAGTGCATGGCTTGCCTCTTTCTCTCTTAGTTCTTTTTCAGCCAGTCGGACAGCAAGGTCTTCTCAAACAAGGCCAGGCATCCCGGTGCATCGACCTGCATGCAGACGTCGGTTGCGGGCAGGTCGTTGCCCCAACCTGGTTGGGGATAGTTGATATAGCCGCGACGGTTCAGCATGGTCTGGCCCTGTGCAATGCCTTCGGTCACCACGCGGACGCCACCGGTTTCCAGCTTGAACAGTTCGGGATTGGTCAGGTAGATAAAAGCCAGCAGGTCGTGCGCAAAACAACCTGGTTTGGCCGCCAGATGGGGGTGCAAGCCGCTGTAAAAGTTGGAGTAAAAGGCCACCGCGTGGTGCAGGACATCGGTCGCAACATGCTTATGGTGGTCCGCAATTTTTTTGAACAATTCCAGATGGGTCACCACGCCGTGGGTCACGTCTAGGCCCACCATGGTCAGCTTCCATCCCGCTGTGAATACCAGGTCTGCAGCGTGCGGATCGTTCCAGATATTGGCCTCGGCCACGGGCGACACATTGCCGGGTTCGTTGACCGTACCACCCATGATGATGACTTCGCGCAGCAGCTTGGGCAGTTCGGGCTCCAGCTTGAGTGCCAATGCCAGATTGCCCAGCGGGCCAACCGCCACCAGCGTGATCTCGCCAGGCTGGGCGCGGGCCATATCCACGATAAGCTGGGCTGATGGGCGCGGGTCCACTGCATTGTTGGTCGTAACCCGGCTGGGCAGATTGCCCAGCCCATCGGCACCGTGGATGAAATCAGGCGGCGGCTCACCGGGCTTGACCCATGGCGATTTCACGCCCTTGGTGACAGGAATCTTTTGGTTTGCAATGGCGGTTAGGTAGAGCGCATTGGTAGCGGCCTGCTCTACCGACACATTGCCAAATGTGGTCGTGATGCCGACCAGTTCGATGCCAGGGTGGGCCATGGCGAAATACAGCGCCATGGCATCGTCCACGCCAGGGTCGGTGTCATAAATGACTTTGCGGGGGACTTGTTTGTTCATCGTTTGTTCTTCAAGAGTAGCTGCCGACCGGCAAGCCGCAATAAGCGCCCAGGGCATCCATCGCTACGCTGGTTTTGGGGGGCTGCTGTGCCAGGAAAGTGGCGACTTCTGCCTTGTGCGGGATGCTGGATTGTGCCCCGAGGCGTGTGCATGCCAGGGCGCCCGCCGCACCTGCCAGCGACAGGGCTTGCGGCATGCTGGCGCCTTCGCTGAGCGCGGCCACCAAGCTGCCACAAAAGGTGTCACCGGCAGCGGTTGTGTCCACCGGCGTAACCACACAGGCAGGTTGCACCAAAAATGTGCCTTGAAAGCGTGCGCTGCACCCACGGTGCCCCAAGGTGACGACCACTGTTGGCACCGCAATACGTTCCAGGCACTCGGCAATGCTGCCACTGTGCCCGGACAGGCTGGCCAACTCCCCCTCGTTGACGACCAGAATGTCTATCCATTCCAGCAATTCAGCAGGCAGTGTTTGTATGGGCGCGGCATTGAGGACCACGGTCACACCCTGTTGGCGTGCTGCCTTGGCGTAGGCAATGACCGTACCCAGCGGAATTTCCAACTGCATCAGCAGGTGGCTCACATCTTGCAGCTTGGGCAGGTGTTGCTCTAGCAGGCAGAGGTTGGCGCCGGGCGCCACGGTGATGGCGTTTTCCGCATCTTCAGAGACGCAGATAAAGGCCGTGCCCGTGGGTTGGTCGCTGACGCGAACAATGCGGAGTGCTACGGATGCCTCAGTCAGCGAAGCCTCAATGGGGACAGCAAAGCTGTCAGCCCCCATGGCAGTGAGCAGCGTTGTAGGCGTAGCGCCTGCGCGTGCGCAGGCCACGGCCTGGTTGGCGCCCTTGCCACCGGGGAATGTCTTGAAATCGCGGCCCAACACGGTCTCGCCGGGTGCGGGAATGTGGTGGGCCCGGACCACAAAGTCCAGGTTGGAGGAGCCAGCTACCAGTATCATGAAGTCTTAGGCGGTTGCAATGGGGGGGTCCATTGTGTAGTGGAAAATACAGAGGTTCATTTTTTTGCGCTAGGGAAACACCCTGATTGCAAGAGGCGTGCAAGGACTATAACCTTACGCCGTTTTTCCTGATCATTTAGTCAACAAAAGGTTCGATATGAGTTTTAAAAATGTGGCACGCTTGACAGTTTTGGGCGTCGCGCTGGCCGCCAGTTTCCAGGCTTGGGCCGAGCCAGCTGTTGTGTTTGACATGGGCGGCAAGTTCGACAAGTCGTTCAATGAAGCGGCTTACCGCGGCATGGAGCAATGGAAAAAGGAAACCGGCAAGCCTTATCTGGAATTTGAAATCTCCAACGAATCACAGCGCGAGCAGGCCATCCGACGCATGGCAGAGCGTGGCGCCAGCCCCATCATCGGCATCGGTTTTGGGCAGGCCTCCAGCATCGAGAAGATCGCCAAGGAATTCCCCAAGCTGCAATTCGCCATCATCGACATGGTGGTCAACCAGCCCAATGTGCAGTCCGTCGTGTTCAAGGAAAACGAAGGGAGCTTCTTGGTCGGCGCCATGGCGGCGATGGCCAGCAAGACCGGCAAGGTCGGTTTTGTCGGCGGCATGGATATCCCGCTGATCCGCAAATTCCAGTGCGGCTACGAGCAGGGCGCCAAATATGCCAACCCTAAGGCCGAGGTATTTGCCAATATGACCGGTACCACCGGTGCAGCCTGGAGCGACCCCGCACGCGGCGGTGAACTGGCCAAGGCCCAGTTTGCCAAAGGCGCAGACGTGGTGTTTGCTGCCGCTGGTGGCACCGGCATGGGCGTGTACCAGGCCGCCAAGGACAGTGGCAAGCTGGCCATTGGCGTAGACAGCAACCAGAACCATCTGCAACCCGGCACGATGTTGACCTCCATGATCAAGAAGGTTGACGTGGCCGTCTACAACGTGGCCAAGGGCCACAAGCCAGGCGTCTCTGCGTTGGGCCTGAAGGAAGGCGGTGTGGACTATGCGCTGGACGAAAACAACGCCAAACTGGTGAATGCCGACATGAAGAAAAAGGTTGACGCCATCAAGGCCGACATCATCAGCGGCAAGGTCAAGGCTGCAGACTACATGGCCGACAACGCCTGCAAATACTGATGTCGGGACCTGCCGCGCCTGCGGCCATCGCGGTCCGCATGATCGGAATCCACAAGCGCTTTGGCGCCGTGGCTGCTAATGCGGACGTCAACCTCAGCATCCGCGCCGGTACCGTGCATGGCATTGTGGGTGAGAACGGCGCCGGCAAGAGCACGTTGATGTCGGTGCTCTATGGTTTTTACCAGGCCGACGGCGGCACGATTGAAGTGTTCGGAAAACCTGCAGCCATGCGCAATGCGGATGACGCTATTGCTCTGGGCATTGGCATGGTGCACCAGCATTTCATGTTGGTGGACACGCTGAGTGCTCTGGAAAATGTGATGCTGGGTGCCGAGCCGCACTGGCTGTTGAAGCGCGCGAATGCACAGGTGCGTAGCCAATTGACCACGCTGATGCAATCCACCGGTCTGCAGGTCGCGCTGGATACCCTGGTGGCTGACTTGCCCGTTGGCGACCGCCAGCGGCTGGAAATTCTGAAGGCCTTGTACCGCGGCGCCAAGATCCTGATTCTGGATGAACCCACCGCCGTATTGACGCCGCAAGAGACCGAGCAGTTGTTCGATGTGCTGCGCGTGCTACGCGCGCAGGGTACGACCATCTTGCTGATCACGCACAAGCTAAAAGAGGTCATGCGTTTGTGTGACCAGGTGACCGTGATGCGCGCCGGACGCGTGGTGCATGAGTTGCCGATCGCGCAGGCTTCTTGTGAAGGGCTGGCCGAAGCCATGGTTGGGCGCCAGGTGCAAACCGGCCGTGTGGACGAAGACACCAAACAGGTGGGCGAAGTGTTGCTACAGGCCACCAATATTCTGGTGCGTGACGCGTTGGATGTGGTGCGCTTGCGCGGCCTGAATCTGACGCTGCGTGGTGGCGAGATCGTCGGTGTGGCAGGGGTGTCCGGCAACGGCCAAAGTGAATTGCTGGAAGTGCTGTCGGGCATGCTGGCGCCCACCGAGGGACTGCTCCAAATGGGAGGAACCCAGTTCGAAGCCAAAGCGTGGCTGGAACCGCACACAGCCCGCACACTAGGCCTGGCCCACGTGCCCGAGGACCGGCACGCACGCGCCATGGTCATGGATTTCGTGGCCTGGGAATCGGCCGTCTTGGGTTACGAAGCTTTGCCGGAGTACTCTGCTGGCGGTTGGATGAACCATAAGGCCATGCGGGAAGCGACTGCAGACATGATGGAGCGTTTTGACGTGCGCCCCCGTGCGCCCGAGTTGCGTAGCCGCAGCTTCTCGGGTGGCAACCAGCAAAAGCTGGTGCTCGCCCGGGAGCTGGGCCAGTTGCCCAAGATACTGCTGGTGGGGCAGCCCACGCGCGGCGTGGATATCGGCGCTATCGAATTCATTTACGGTCAGTTGCGCGCTATGCGCGACGCCGGCTGCGCGGTGCTGGTAGTGTCCAGCGAACTGGATGAAATACTGGCGCTTGCCAATCGGGTGATTGTGATGAACCAGGGCCACATAACCGGTGAGCTAGCGATTGAAGAGTGCACCGAGGCCAGCATTGGCCTGTTGATGGTGGGCGATGCCGTGGGAGAGGCCGCATGAGCCGTACCACTTACACCTTGCCGCGTTGGGCCGATCTGGTGTTGTTACCGGCAGTGTGCCTGGGCGTAGCCTTGCTGGCTGCGGGCGGCGTGGTGGCCTTAGTGGGGCAGAGTCCTGCCGAGGTGATTGCGGTACTGGTGCACGGGGCTTTTGGCACTGCACGCGGCATCAGCTACACGCTGTACTACGCCACCACCTTTGTGTTCACCGGCTTGGCAGTTGCGGTTGCATTTCATGGCGGGCTGTTCAACATCGGTGGCGAGGGGCAGGCGATTTTGGGTGGCCTGGGCACCGGCCTGGTTGCCCTGTGGTTGTCACCCGTTTTGCCCGCGTGGATCATGTTGCCGTTGATGCTGGTCGCGGGCGCCCTGTTTGGCATGGCCTGGGCCGCAGTGCCAGCGTATTTGCAGGCCTACCGTGGCAGCCATGTGGTCATCACTACCATCATGTTCAACTTCATTGCCAGTAGTTTGCTGGTGTATTTGCTGGTCAATCACCTGAGGCCTGCGGGATCCATGTCGGTGGAAAGCGTGCCTTTTGCCGATTCAGCCAAGCTGCCCGGTGTGCACGAAGCCTTGGCATGGCTGGGTGTCGAGTGGCCCAGTTCGCCGCTTAACCTCAGCGTGCTATTGGCTTTGCTGGCTGCCGTGGGTGTCTACCTGTTTTTGTGGCGCACCCGCGCGGGTTATCACCTGCGTGCGGTCGGATCGAGCGCAACCGCGGCCGAATACGCAGGCATTCGCCCCAAGCGCCAGATCATGATTGCGATGGCCGTTTCGGGCGCTTTAGCCGGCCTGGTCGGCATGAACGAGATCGCCGGGGTGAATGGCAAGTTGCTGCTGGAGTTTGTCAGCGGCGCCGGCTTCACCGGTATTGCCGTGGCCTTGATGGGGCGCAATCACCCGGTCGGCATTGTGCTGGCCAGCATCCTGTTTGGTGCGCTGTTCCAGGGCGGTGCCGAGGTGGCCTTTGAAGTGCGCGGCTTTAGTCGCGACATGGTGGTCATGCTGCAGGGCTTCATCGTGCTGTTCTCCGGTGCCATGGTCTATGTCATAGCGCCTATCTTGGCCCGAGTGCTCGCGCTGGTCATGCGCATGCTGCCCAAGCCTGCAGCGTCTGGATCGGGAGCCGCCCATGGATGACGCACTGTTGGGCACCATGCTGGCGTCTACGCTGCGCCTGGCCACACCGCTTATTTTTTGCGCCTTAGCGGGCTTGTTTTCGGAACGATCGGGTGTCGTCGATATTGGCCTGGAGGGCAAGATGCTGTTTGCCGCCTTTGCCGCTGGAGCCGTAGGCGCCGTGTCGGGCTCGACCACATTGGCGGTGCTGGCAGCAATGGGCGTTGCGATTGCGTTGTCGTGGATGCATGGCCTGGCCTGCGTCAGCCACCGCGGCGACCAGGTGGTGTCGGGTGTTGCCATCAACATCATCGCCTCAGGCCTGACCGTGGTCTTGGGTATTGCCTGGTTTGCCCAGGGCGGGCAGACGCCGTCGGTGAGCACGGCTGTGCGCATACAGCCCCTGTTTCCGCAGGCAGCGGCCAGCTTATCGGGCCTGCCATGGATCGGTTCCTTGCTGGGCGAAGGCTTGTTGAGCCACAACGCCATGGTCTATCTGGCGCTGGCGCTGGTCCCCGCGTCCTGGTGGATATTGTTCCGCACGCGCTTCGGTTTGCGCCTGCGGGCTGTCGGTGAGAACCCCCAAATGGTGGATGCAGCGGGCGTCTCGGTTACGGGCTTGCGCTACACCGCGCTCGCGTTGAATGGTGTGCTGTGCGGTCTGGCGGGTAGTTACCTGGTGCTGGCGCAGAGCGCCAATTTCTCGGCGAATATGACGGCGGGACGGGGCTTCATGGCACTGGCTGCCTTGATTTTTGGCCGCTGGTACCCAGTGGGCGCCTTGTGGGCTTGCCTGCTGTTCGGCTTTCTGGACGCTGCAGCCATTCGTATGCAGGGCGTCGCTTTGCCCTTGATTGGGGAGGTACCGGTGCAGGCCATTCAGGCCTTGCCGTATGTGTTGACGGTGGTGCTGCTGGCCGGTTTCATTGGCACAGCGGTGGCCCCTAAGGCTTTGGGTCGGCCCTATAGCAAGGATCGCTAGATGCCGCGGCCCATACGGAAGTCAAGAAATCGATGACAAACACTGCTAGAGTCCGCCTTAGTTCTACCATCGCACCACCACCAGCATGTCATCCAGCATTTGGGTCAAAGTAGTCGGTTTCAGCGCAATTGAGCGGCATTCGCTCAACACGCTGTTTCGCCTCTCGGTGCGCCAGACGCCGGCCTACTGCTTGTGGACGCAGGATGCACCCGCACCACCCCATGTATCACTGATCGATCTGGATTGCCATGAGGCAGAAGTCGAACTGGCATCGCCTACCTTTAACCCCAATCTCAAGATCATTTGTGTAGGAGCCAGGACACATTCGCAAGCCTGGCGTTCCTTCCACCGCCCGGTGGATTGGAATGCCATGGTGCAGGTGCTGGACGGGCTATTTGCATCACAGACGTACGTGGACGTGGTGACCGGTTTTGATGAGCTGGAAGAGCTGACCGTGCCACCCGGCGTGCGCGTCTCGCTGCTGGTGGGTATGCGCCCCGAAGATTGCATGTACTTGCGCGCGCGGTTGTCGTTGGCGGGTCTGACCGATGTGGACGCGGTAGATACGGCCGAACAAGCCGGCAGAAGCATGGTCCAGCGCCACTACGATGTGGTCATCATCAGCATGGAACTGACCGACGCCGATCCTTGGGCCTTGGTTCAGAGTTTCAAAACGACGCTGGCGCCCCCCCATTCCATCATCGTGACGACCGAAAAACCTTCCTGGTCTGCGATGGAGCGGGCCGAGCAAGCGGGCTGTGCCGGTTTGCTGGAGATTCCATTCAATCCACCCCAGGTGATGGGCCTGCTGCAAAAGGTTTAGGCTTGGGCTTTGGCAGATGCTCGCCGCCGGACGCGGTTGGCATCCAGACTGCGTGACAGGCTGAACTCGGTTGGCAATGGCTCGCTACTCAAACGCGCGGCCAATAATTCGGCACACAGTGCCGAAAAGCTCAGCCCCCTTGATCCCATACCCACGCACAGCCACAGCCCGTTGCCAGACCCAGTATCGACGGGGCCGACCAATGGTAGGCGGTCATGTGTGACGCAACGTGTGCCCAACCAATGTGCGATAGGCCCCTGCTCCAGTGTGTTTGCCAGATCCATGCCGCTTATAGGCAGCAGTTCCCGCAGGCGAGCCATATTGGCTGCTTGCTGAGCTGCACTGTTGGCCGCGCGCACGGCATCGGTCTCAAAGGTGGAACCCGCAAACCACTGGTCTCCATCTTTGCCTGGCACATGGGGGACGAAGCAACCATTTCCGTTGACCGGTGTGGCTGGCAAACCAGCAATGGTTTTCGCATAACTACCATAGCTCAGCGTGCCGTGCATCGCTTGCAAAGCGGGTAGTTTGTCCTGCAAGTCTGACCCCTGCGGCGCATCGCCAGGAAGGTTTTTTAGCAGGGCTTGGCTGCCCATGGCATTGGCCAACACGACCAACTCAAACTGCCCCAAGCCCTGACCTTCCGAATCGCACAATTGCCAAAGATCAGCGGCGTGTTGAAGTGCGGCTACGGTGCTGTTTCCAACAAAGCAGATGCCCGGTTGTGCCAACCATGCTTGCACCAGCTTGGCCGGCTTGATCCAGCAGGCTTGCGGATGCCATAGCGTGCTGCCGTCAATGCGGCGCTCCAGCACACCGCAGGGGTCCCAATCCCGCCCCAGCACCAACAAACGCTCAGCGTTCTGCGCCAGCATGCGGCAGCCATTGCGCGACAGACGTGCGCGCGGATTGTCGTCAGCGGACACGTGGGGCACAGCCAAGCCAACCGGCAAGCCCGATGCGCCCCCCGCCGGTGTCGACGCCGTGTCAAAGACCGTCACATCCCATCCCCGCAGCGCGAGCGCATGGGCCACACTGGCACCTGCAATGCCTGCGCCCACAACGGCACAGCGGGCGGGGCCCAGCAGGGCGCGGTGCTTGGCCGCTCGGCTGGTAGGAATATCCCAACGTGGATTGAAGTTGCCCGACAAAATGTTGTGGTCAGACGCGGAATCATCCAACCGAAAACCGGCGGCTAGCATCAGCGTGTGCAGTTGGGTGCGCGCTGCTGCTTCATTGGGGGCTGGCGTCGCCGTTGGCATACAAAACCGCGTGCCGCGCTTGCAGCGGCGTGCGAGCAATTGCGCACCCCATTTGTCCGTCGGCGCGCTGGCAAACACCGTATCAGCCTGAAAAACATGCTCCCCCAATAGAGTTTGAACATCGCCAATACACAGCGTGAGCGAGACCCGACCACCGTCCAAAATCAAACGGTGAAAACCCGGCCCGAGACCCTCGCATCGCGCAGCCAAAGACTGCCATTCCTGTGCCTGGTTCCCGTTGGTTTGTGCAGTAGCGATGGAGGAAAGGGCTGGTGCTACGGGCGCGATGCCAACGTAGTGCAGCATCCGCGGGCGCAACGGGTCGCACTGCCAAGCCAACCAGGTGTTTAGTAAGTGCGCGCCGTCTTGAAAGTCGGTGTCCAACACCGTCCAGGCGCCTTGGTTGGCCCACGCACTTGGCAGGCCACAGCGGGCCGAGTCGTTGCAGGGTGCGAGGTTCTCAACCAACGGGAGGAGTATGTGATAGAGCGGGCTCAGGCCGCAGGCGGCACGTAGCCCTGGGCTGCATCCGCACCCGAGCCAAAGAAATGGTTTTCCATCTGGCGAGCAAGGTATTGGCGGGCACGTGCATCGGCCAGGTTCAAACGGTTTTCATTGACCAGCATGGTCTGGTGCTTCAGCCACGCGGCCCACGCTTCCTTGCTGACGCCTTCCCAAATGCGTTTGCCCAGCTCGCCGGGGTAAGGGGGGAAATCCAGTCCTTCAGCCTCTTTGCCCAGCTTGATACAGTTGACGGTGCGTGCCATGGAGAAACCTCTGCTTGAAAAAAATGGGGCTCAAAACGGAGCCCATAGGCTGAATCTTATTCGGTTTGTCTGGCACGTACCGCGGACCGCGCGA
>NZ_JANXUQ010000189.1 GCF_025356155.1 Rhodoferax sp.
ATCACACAGAATGCGCCCACAAACAGCACGATGCTGCCACCCGCGGCGCTGCCAGGTACGCTGAAGTACATCAGGCCGCCCAACACAAAGAAGACGATGTAGGTGATCTTGCGGCCCAGCTTGTCCGACAGGCTGGCCCAGAAGAAGCGGCCACCAATATTGAACAGGCTCAGCAGTGCGGTGAAGCCGGCGGCCACGGTGGCAATAGCGGCCAACTGCGCCTTGTCGAGCGCGCCAAATTTGGCGGGGACGCCAATCAAACTGCCGCCAAAAACCTCTTGCAACATGGGTGAAGACATGCCGATCACTCCGATACCCGCACTCACGTTCATGCACAGCACCATCCAGATAAGCCAGAACTGGGGAATGCCCCAGACCTTTTTGACGTGCACGTGCTTCGCCGTGATCATGGCGTTGTTCACCTGTGCGGGCGGTGGCGTCCAGCCCGCGGGCTTCCAGCCGGTCTCTGGCACGCGGTAGCCAAAGGCCCCAGCCATCATGAACACAAAGTAGATCAACGCCATGACCACGAAGGTCTGCATCACGCCCACGCCGGTGGGGCTGGCGAAGTACTTCATCAGGTCGGCTGCCAGCGGCGAGCCGATCATGGCACCGCCGCCAAAACCCATGATGGCCATGCCAGTGGCCATGCCCCGGCGGTCCGGGAACCACTTGATCAGCGTGGACACGGGCGAGATGTAGCCGAGCCCCAACCCGATACCACCGATGACGCCGGAGCCCAGAATCATCATCCAGAATTGGTGCAGGTAAATACCAAGAGCGGAGATCAACATGCCGCCGCACCAGCAGACCGCAGACACCACACCGGCCTTGCGTGGACCCACACGTTCCAGCCAACCGCCCCAGACGGCGGCGCTTGATCCGAGGATCACGAAGAACATGGTGTACATCCAGCCCAGCGTGGAGATTTGCCAATCGCAACTGGTGGTGAATAGCTGCATAAAGAAGCCGACGTCTGGGCCGCACTTGATCGCTTCTTTCAGGCCCAGCGCCTTGGACAACGGCAACCAGAACACCGAGAACCCATAGGCCATCCCAATGCACAGATGGATGGCCAGGGCGGCCGGCGGCACCAGCCAACGATTGAAACCAGGGCCGGCAATGATCCGTTCCTTGTCGAGGATTCCTGACATGTTTTTGTCTCCTTGTTTTTTGAGGATTGCGTCAATCCACTCCAACGCTTAACCCACGCGCAGTTTCACCGGTTTGGCCCAAGGAATCCAATTGTTTCAAGACATTGACACATTCAAGAAATAAATGCGGCGACGCAGCATGAGAAATGCTGGTTCGCGCGCCGCCACGCAGGCTCTAGGCCACCATCAACCCGCTGTGGGTCGCTGCATGGCGTAACCAGTGCCCGTCTTCTGCCAGGGCCAATGCTGCCTCCATGGCGCGGGAGGCGCGAGCCTGGGCGTGGCGCATGAAGCCTATCGGTGTGCGCACTTGGGGGCTGACCAGGGGTAGGGCTTCGAGTTCGCGGTAGCCCCGTACGGCCGCCACCAACGCACCCGGCATCACGCTGCACACCTGCCCGGCCACCACGCTGAGCGCCATCGTCAGGATGGAGTTGGTTTCGATGATGGCCGTGACCGCGCAACCTGCGCTGGCAAAGGCTGCATTGACGATGGTGCGGTTGTGCATCTCCGGCGTCAGCAGGCACAGGGGCTGCTGTGCGGCGCTTTGCCAGCTGATGGACTCGCCAATTTGCAGCTCTTGCGGGTGTGGCACGGACGCGCGCCGCAGCAAAAAATAATGTTCGATGTACTGCTGCACGGCCTGCAGCTTCGCTCCGCCATGGGCCATGCGCTCGGTGTAGCCCAGACCCAGGTCAATGGACAGGTTGTCCAGCCGCGCCTCCAGCTCCGATGAACTCAATGACAGCACCACCGGCATGAGGAGAGGGTGTCGCGCCTGCAACATCGCCGCAAAGCGCGCGGCAATAGGAACCGCAGTCGGCACAGCCCCTATGACCAGGCCGCCGGCCGGACTGTGCTCCGTGCTTTTGAGGGATTGCTGCAGCACCTGCTGCTCGTGCAGCATGCGCTGGCCCGCTGCCAGCACCTGCTCGCCCTCCGGCGTGAGGCCCGCAAAGGTGCGGCCGCGGCGCACGATGACTACGCTGAATTCTGCCTCCAGCGCCCGCAAGGCGTTGGACAGCGCGGGCTGTGTGATGTGGCAGGCCTCGGCCGCACGCGCGAAGTGACGGTGCTCATTCAGAGCGACCAGGTACCTCATTGACGACAGCAGATTCATGGCGCAGCATCCAGCGGTTTAGGGCGTAACGATTATGCGTG
The DNA here is from genome assembly GCF_025356155.1 of Rhodoferax sp. GTDB lineage: Bacteria > Pseudomonadota > Gammaproteobacteria > Burkholderiales > Burkholderiaceae_C > Allorhodoferax. The sequence continues at coordinate 2,316 of NZ_JANXUQ010000189.1, forward strand.
CCTGGCGCGCACCGGCCACCATAGTAGGATCACGGCACGTTCAACTGCACGCCAACCCTATGTTGCACCTTGTAGCCCGTCGCATGGTTCTTTTCTTCGCGGCCCTGGCCGTGGTAGCTCTGGTTGCCTGCAGCGTGACCGTCGCGTCGACCCAGGACGCACAAACCAGAGACATCGCCCAACTGAGCCGCCAGGCCGACGCCTGGGACAAGGCTATTGTGCGCAAGGACCGCCCCGCCATCGAGGCAAATATGGCAGACGACTTTCGGCAGATCGATGGCGATGCGGACATCGAAACCAAGACCGCATTTGTGACTGGCCTGGTCTCGCCCAAATTGACTATCAACCCCTACACGGTCGAAGATTTTGAGGTGCGCTTGTATGGCGACGTGGCCCTGCTCAGTGGGCGCACGCAGATGACGGGTAGCTACGACGGCAAACCATTTGCGTCGCATTACCGCTACATCGACATCTACGTGCGGTCCAACGGGGTGTGGAAGATCGCCAGCGTGCAGATCACCAAAATGCCGAAGTAGGCACGCTGCTGCTTCCTCTTTAAGGCATTTCCAGCAGGTCGCCGGTATCCACTGGTCCGGCATCCACCTCCAGAACCCTGGAGCCCAGGTGGCGGCGGTAGCCCACAAAGTTGGCCGGCAGGCCTTGCGCCAGCCCCAATCGAAAACGGTATCCAGTTGCGACGGATTGCGCAAGATAGGGGCTGGAATGCAAGGCGACCCTAGAATCAAACGAAAACCGCCCTCCTTCTAAGGACACCCGCCCATGATTGAAGGTCTGCGATCCGTCCGCTACACGGTACAGAACCTGGCCCTGGCAGAACACTGGTACAGCCAGTTGCTGGACGTGCAGCCCTATAAATCCTCCAGCTCGGTGCTGCGCTATTGTGTCGACGGCTCGTGGCTGGAGTTGGTGGAGACGCGCACCGAAGCGACGGGCAGCCTGCTGGTCTACTGGGGCGTGGACAGCCTGCAGCAAGAGTTGCGACGCCTGGACGCCGCGGGCATGCGACCCCAGACACTGCCCGCCACGCTGGACGCCACCACGCGCACAGCGACTTTTCTGGACCCGTTTGGCAACACGGTCGGCTTGATAGAAATGCGCGACCCTGACGCAGTGCGCTCCCGCGCCCACCGGGCGGCTGAGAAGATTGCACTTCGCAATGTGCGCGAGGCGCTGGACGGCCTGAGCGCTGAGGACCGCCAACAACGCAATGCGAACGGGCTGGTACTGGTCTTGGTGTTAGTGGGCGTCGTGTTGGGCACTCTCGGGCTCTGGAAGGTGCTACCCCACAAGGCGCCAGAAGAGAAAATCGTCATTCCCTTATCCGGGAAGAAATAGCGCCCGGCTGACCGTCAGTGGCTGTTCTAAACCGGGGCGATCCGGTACAGTCAGCGGTGTAAGGTCAAGGAGGAACGCAAATGTTCAAATTTTTCAGGCACAGCAGCGCGGCCCCCATCGACGCGTCCGAATCTCGCCCGGTGCCGCACTCCATGCCGACAACCGCTAGTACAAGTGTCCGACCCCATGCCGATATACAGCGCGAACTGGTCCGCGTCGTGCTCAAAGACACTCTGCGCCGCCACGGCATCCCCTTTGACTGGTTGGCGTGCGACGTTGTCACCATCACACACGGCCCAAACGTAGAAGAGCTGCACATCCAGCTGATGCTGCTGCAATGGCACGAGCTGTTCTTGCGCTACGCCCCCGCGCTAGAGCACCAATTGCTGCGCGGGCTGGACCGCTTTGAGCCTGCGGTGGACCATTCCAAATACAGCATCTCCTGGCGCTTCTCACCCGATTGCGGCTGTCCCTTCACCGTGATGCCACCACCATTGGTCTGGTCGCACGAAACCCCATCGGAACCGGTCGCTGAGGAACCGACATCGGTACTGGACAGGCGCCATGCAAGACGACCGCCCAAGACTGCAGCGCAAGCTCCAAAAGCGCCATCAACCCCGCCAGGGCGTGACGACGGAGACTACGAACGCACTGAGTTGTCGCCGTTTCGATAGGCTGAACGCGGCACAATCTGCGCTGCCAAATTTCCCCTCATCGAAATGGATAGATTGTGACGACATCGTTCAAATATTTGATTTGCCTGCTGTGGCTGACCGGCGCGATGGCATTCGCCGCTGACGCGAAGGACATCAGCTCCATAGAAAGCTTTGACCTGGATAGCAAAGTCTTGGGTGAAAAGCGCCATATTCTGGTGCACTTGCCACAAAGCTATGCAAAGGGCCAAAGCCGGTTTCCGGTGCTGTACCTGACCGACGCCGAGACGCAAATGTTGCACACCAGTGGCACCGTCGATTTTCTGTCGCGCGCCAACAGCATGCCGGAGATGGTTGTGGTGGGTATCACCCACACGGATCGCATGCACGATTTGACGCCCACCCATTCCACCGGTCCGATGGAAAAAATCTCGGGCGGTGCGGATAAATTTCTGCAGTTCCTGGAGGAGGAATTGATCCCGGCCATCAACCAACGCTACCGCACTGCTCCCTACAAGGTGTTTGCCGGACACTCATTGGGCGGCTTGTTCGCGATCCACGCCTATTTGAGCCACCCCAAGACCTTCGATGCGTATATCGCTGTCAGTCCTTCGCTGTGGTGGGATGGGCGCCTATTGTTGAACCGGGCCGAGGCGGCTTTTGCGGACCGCAAAGCCGCGGGCGTCGTTTTCCTGGCTGTGGGTGACGAAGGGAAACTCCTGCGGCAACCATTCGACGGTTTCAAAGCCATACTGGAAAAGAGCGCCGACCCCGACCTGCATTGGTCATCACAAGCTTTTGACGATGAAACCCACGTGAGCGTAGTGTTGCGCGCCCACTACCAGGGCCTGAAACAAGTCTTCAATGGTTGGCGCGAGCCACGCGACATCACATTCCAGCAGTTGCAGGACCACTACGCCACATGGTCCAAACGCCTGGGGTATTCCATCATGGTGCCAGAGCAGTCCGCAAACGAGTTGGGCTATTCCCTGATGGAGCAGGACAAATTTGACGAGGCCATTAATGTCTTGACATGGAACACCCGAAACTACCCTGCGTCCGCCAATACCTATGACAGCCTTTGCGAGGTGTTGACGGGCGCTGCCAAACTGGCGGAGGCCAAGACCCAGTGTGAAAAAGCGGTGAATGTGGGGCAGGCCAGCAACGATCCCCTGTTCTCAGAATTCAAACAGCATCTTGTCGACCTGAACGCGCGCATCTTGAAGAAGGACCAGTAAGTGGCCGTCAAGTCCCCTTGCTGATCGTGATCGACGGAAACTTGCCCGAAAAATCTTTGTTACGCGCTGCAATCGACACCGCCACCTGCCGCGCAACCGCCTTGTAGATACCGGCGATCTCCCCATCCGGGTCAGCCACCACAGTAGGCTGGCCGCTATCCGCCTGCACCCGGATCTGCAGGGCCAGCGGCAACGCGCCCAGGTAGTCCATGTTGTACTCCGCCGCCATCTTTTTGCCACCATCCACGCCGAAGATGTGCTCCACATGCCCGCAGTTGCTGCACACATGCACGGCCATGTTTTCGACAATGCCCAGAATCGGCACACCCACCTTCTCAAACATCTTGATGCCCTTCTTGGCATCCAAGAGCGCAATGTCTTGCGGCGTGGTGACGATAACCGCGCCGGTCAGGGGCACGCGCTGACTCAGTGTGAGCTGGATGTCACCGGTGCCAGGGGGCAGGTCTACGATCAGGTAATCCAGGTCTTTCCAGTTGGTCTGGCGCAGCAGTTGCTCCAGTGCTTGGGTCGCCATTGGCCCCCGCCAGATCATGGCCTGGTCGCCGTCCACCAAAAAACCTATCGACATGACCTGCACGCCGTGGTTTTCCAGTGGCTCCATCGTCTTGCCGTCGGCCGATTCGGGGCGGCCTTGCAGGCCCATCATCATCGGCAGGCTGGGGCCGTAGATGTCGGCGTCCAGCAGGCCTACGCGCGCACCCTCGGCAGCCAGCGCCAGAGCGATGTTGACCGCAGTGGTGCTCTTGCCTACGCCGCCCTTGCCAGAGGCCACGGCTACGATATTCTTCACGCCGGGCAGCAGTTGCACGCCGCGCTGCACAGCGTGGGCGACGATGTTGGATGTGACGTTGACCGACACATTGGTAACGCCAGCCACGCCCTCGGCGGCAGCAATCAGCGCTGCGCGCAGGCTGGCAATTTGGCTTTTGGCGGGGTAACCCAGTTCCACGTCGAAGGCGACATCGCCACCATCCGACACCGCGAGGTTTTTCACGGCCTTGGTCGACACAAAATCCTTGGCTGTATTGGGGTCGATCACGCTCTGGATGGCGTCCTGGATCGCTTGCACTGTCACGGTCATTCAATTTCTCCAAAAGATGGGGCTAGTCTATCGATTCGGGTTAACCCCCGTCGCGTCCATGCATACCGGGCATTTACAAGCGCCAACCACATCCCATAATGGTTGCCATATGCCCGAGCCCCTCCTTATTGACGCCACCCAAGCCACCCCAGCGCGCCCAGCAGGGCTTTTATTGACCGGTGGCGGCGCACGCGCGGCCTACCAGGTGGGCGTGCTGGAGGCGATTGCCGACATACGGCTGGCCTGCGGCGCGGGTAACGAACCTAACCCGTTTCCCATCATCACCGGCACGTCGGCCGGAGCCATCAACGCATCGGCACTAGCCTGTGGCTCGGACAATTTTGACGCCACGGTACGCCTGATTGCGGAAACCTGGCGCGGCTTCCATGCCGATCAGGTCTACCGCACCGGCCCCCTGGCCATGCTGCGTTCGGGCGCCACTTGGATGACGCTGCTGTCGCTGGGCTGGATTCTGGCCAAGTGGCGTAGGGTCAAGCCCCGTTCTCTGCTGGACAACAGCCCATTGGCCGATCTGCTGACCCGGCTGGTGCCGCTTGAACGTCTGCCCGAGCTGATCCGCCAAGGCCATATGCAGGCGCTGGCGGTGACGGCGTCCAGCTACAGCAGCGGCGAGCATGTGACCTTTTATGAGGGCGACAAGCGCCTCAAGCCGTGGATACGCAGCCAGCGCCTGGCGGTGCAAGACAAGATCACCCACGCCCATCTGCTGGCGTCCAGCGCGATTCCCTTTGTGTTTCCGGCCACCGAGCTGCACATCAACGGCCACATGGAGTATTTTGGTGACGGCTCCATGCGCCAGTCAGCACCTTGCTCCCCCGCCATCCACCTGGGTGCGGACCGCATTCTGGTGGTGGGCGCTGGCCGCATGCACGAGCCCAAGGAGAACGCACAGGCGCGGCCGGCCCACAGCTACCCGTCCATCGCGCAGATTGCCGGCCACGCGTTGTCCAACATTTTTCTGGATGCGCTGGCCGTGGATGTGGAACGCGCCCAGCGCATCAACCAGACGATCAAGCTGGTGCCCGAGGCGGCCCGCCAGGCCAGTGCGCTGCGGCCGTTGGAACTGCTGGTGATTTCGCCCAGCGAGCGTATTGACATGATCGCATCCAAGCACATCGACTCCCTGCCCCAAGCGGTTCGTACCATGCTGGGCGGCGTGGGAGTGTCATCGCGCAAGGCGGATGTGAAGGGTTCGGCCCTGGCCAGTTATTTGTTGTTTGAGACGGGCTACACCAGTGAGTTGATGGCGCTGGGCTATGCGGATGCGCAGCGGCAGCGGTTGGAGATTTGTGGGTTCTTCAACTGGACGGACCCGGAAGCGGTGTGTTTGCTGGACGATAACGCTGCTGCACGGCTGCCAACCGGGATTGACCGGCGACGGGACCCTTTGCGGTTGCGTTGAGGTCGGGGGTTTTGTTGGTCTCACCGCGGGATCAGGCGGCGCGGCTGCTCTGCTCCGTGTCCCCCGGCCTTCGGCCTCCTCCTTTACCTGCGCAGAACAGCCGCGCCGCCTGATCCCGCTCCGGGTTGCGCGACTAAAATGCAAGGCTGTCTCTAGAAAGCCTTCCCCCGATGCCACGCCAACTCTTCGTCACCACTGCCCTCCCCTACGCCAACGCTGGATTCCACATTGGCCACATGATGGAGTACATCCAGGCCGACACCTGGGTGCGGTTCCAGCGGATGCAGGGGGTGAATGTGGACTTCGTGTGCGCGGACGACACACACGGCGCGCCCATCATGATTGCGGCTGAGAAGGCTGGCAAGACGCCGCAACAGTTCGTGGCCGATATCGCTGCTGGACGCAAGCAATACCTGGACGGCTTTCACATCAGCTTTGACAACTGGCACAGCACTGACGCACCCGAAAACCACGAGATGGCGCGGGAGATTTACCGCAAGCTGCGCGACCTGTCGTCTGCCGAAGGTGGTTCGCTGATTGAAGTACGGACTATCGAGCAGTTTTTCGACCCCGAGAAGAACATGTTCCTGCCGGACCGCTATATCAAGGGCGAATGCCCCAGGTGCCATTCGAAGGACCAATACGGCGACAACTGCGAGGTCTGCGGATCGGTCTATGCCCCAACCGACCTGATCAACCCGTTCTCGGTGTTGTCGGGCGCCAAACCCGAGCTGAAAAGCTCCGAACACTTCTTCTTCAAACTGTCGGACCCACGCTGCGTGGAGTTTCTGGAGGACTGGACGCAGAACCCCAACAAACCCGGCAACCCCAAGCTGCAGCACGAGGTGGCGAACAAGATCAAGGAGTGGTTTACGGTCCGCACCAACCCCGATGGCACGACCAGCGAAGGCCTGGGTGACTGGGACATTTCGCGTGACGCGCCCTACTTCGGCATCGAGATCCCCGATGCGCCGGGCAAGTATTTCTATGTGTGGCTGGACGCGCCGGTTGGCTATCTGGCATCACTGAAAAATCTGCTTACCAAACGCGGTGTGGACTTTGATGCCTACATGGCCAACCCTGATCTGGAGCAATACCACTTCATCGGCAAGGACATCGTCACCTTTCACACGCTGTTCTGGCCCGCCATGCTGAAGTTCAGTGGCCGCAAGACACCGAACAACATCTTTGTTCATGGCTTTTTGACGGTGAACAATGACAAGATGAGCAAGAGCCGGGGCACGGGGCTTGACCCGCTCAAATACCTGTCGCTGGGCATGAACCCGGAGTGGCTGCGGTATTACCTGGCGGCCAAGCTCTCCGCACGCAATGAAGACATCGACTTCAATGCCGAAGACTTCATGGCGCGGGTTAACTCGGACCTCATCGGCAAGTACGTGAACATTGCCAGCCGGGCGGCGAATTTCATTAATAAGTACTTCGATGGAAAACTTTCAACGACTAACACCCCATCCGGCACGACCATAGCTGAAGGCCCCGTTCAAGTCGCCTGGCGTTCAGCTCCGGAAATTCGCGATGCATTTGAGACCCGAGAGTTTTCCAAAGCGACCCGGGAAATCATGCGCCTGGCTGATGAGGTGAATAGCTATTTTGATCGCTTCAAACCTTGGCAACTCGCCAAGGATGCGACGAGGCATGCCGAGTTGCATGAAGTTTGTACGAACTGCATTCGCGCGTTTCAGATACTTACGATCTACCTCACGCCCATATTGCCAAATTTGGCAAAGCAAGCGTACTCAACGCTGTTTGGTCTTGAACGTGATCCTGCATGGAACGATCTCAAGAATCTCGCCACGAACATCCAACCCTACCAGCACCTGATGCAACGCGTCACCTCCGAGCAGCTTGGGGCATTGTTTGAGCCTGCAGCCCCCGTGGAACCTGCACAATCAGCTATACAAAGTGCAGCATTTGTCCCCAGCGGAGAAACCATAACCCCCACCATCACCATCGACGACTTCGCCAAGATCGACCTGCGCATCGCCAAGATCGTCAACTGCGAAGCGGTAGAG
>NZ_JANXUQ010000110.1 GCF_025356155.1 Rhodoferax sp.
GCCATGGGCCTGATCAAGGAAGACAACCGCTTTGCGGTGTTGACCGACATCCTGGGTGACGAAGACCACCTGGGCGATATGGACTTCAAGGTGGCCGGTACCACCAACGGTATCACTGCATTGCAAATGGATATCAAGATCCAGGGCATTACCAAGGAAATCATGCAAGTTGCTTTGGCACAAGCCAAGGAAGCGCGCATGCACATTCTGGGCAAGATGCAAGAAGCGATGTCGGAAGCCAAGACCGAAGTGTCCAACTTCGCTCCCCGCTTGTTCACGATGAAGATCAACCCCGAGAAGATCCGTGACGTGATCGGCAAGGGCGGCTCCGTGATCCGTGCGCTGACCGAAGAAACCGGCACGCAAATCAATATCGACGAAGATGGCACCATCACGATTGCGTCGGCCGATCCAGAAAAAGCAGAACTGGCCAAGCGCCGTATCGAGCAGATCACCGCAGAAGTGGAAATTGGCAAGGTCTACGAAGGCCCTATCACCAAGATTCTGGACTTCGGCGCACTGGTCAACCTGCTGCCCGGCAAAGACGGCTTGTTGCACATCAGCCAGATCGCGCACGAACGTGTCGAGAAGGTGTCCGACTACTTGACCGAAGGCCAGATCATCAAGGTCAAGGTTATGGAAACGGACGAGAAGGGCCGCATCAAGCTGTCCATGAAGGCTTTGCTGGATCGCCCGTCACAATCGTCTGATCAAGGTTAATTCAACGATCTGCTAGTAATTCGATAGCGCCTCACGCAGTGTTGGCGAGGGCTATCGGCTGAAATGGCTATGAGAGTTATTGAAATTTCATCCTTTGGAGGCCCTGACGTCTTGCGTCTGGGAGATCGCCCTTTGCCAGTTGCTGGCGCGGGCGAGGTGCTGATCCGCGTGCGCGCGAGCGGCATCAACCGGCCCGACGTGTTGCAGCGCGCGGGCATGTACCCTGCGCCTGCTGGTGCGTCTGACATTCCGGGGCTGGAAATTGCGGGCGTCATCGAAGGTGGTGATGCACAGGCCATGGTGCAGGCCGGGTTAAACGCGGGTGACCGCGTATGTGCCTTGGTGGCAGGTGGAGGTTACGCGGAGTATTGCGTGGCACCCATCGGTCAGTGCCTGCCGGTTCCGCAGGGTTTAAGCGATGTGGAAGCGGCCTCGCTGCCCGAGACGTTCTTCACCGTCTGGAGCAATGTGTTTGACCGTGGCGGTTTGCAAAGCGGTGAAACCGTGTTGGTGCAGGGCGGGACTAGCGGCATCGGCGTCACGGCCATCCAGATTGCCAAGGCGCTGGGTGCCAAAGTGGTTGCCACCGCCGGCAGCGATGAGAAATGCGCGGCCTGTCTGGCCTTGGGCGCAGACCACGCCATTAACTACAAAACCCAGGACTTTCAGGCCGAGGCTTTGCGCCTGACTGAAGGCCGTGGGGTCGATGTGGTGCTGGACATGGTTGCTGGTAGTTATGTGGCCAAGGAAGTGCAGTGCCTGGCGGAAGATGGCCGTTTGGTCATTATCGCTGTGCAGGGTGGCGTGCAGGCGGAGTTCAATGCGGCCTTGGTCATGCGCAAGCGTTTGACCATCACTGGATCGACCTTGCGCGCGCGTCCGGTGGCTTTCAAGGCGGCCATTGCCAAGGCTTGTTTGGAGCGGGTGTGGCCTTTGCTGGACGCAGGGCGGGTCAAAGCAGTGGTCTACAGTGTGTTTCCAGCGGTGGATGCTGACCATGCCAGCGGCAGCGGCGCATCACGGGCGCATGCGTTGATGGAGTCCAACCAGCATGTGGGCAAAATTGTTTTGACCTGGGGAGTGCAAGCATGAAAAAACAGCTGATTGCAGGTAACTGGAAGATGAACGGCTCTTCGCAGTCCAACGTGGCCCTGGTGTCGGCGTTGGCGGCGGGTGCTGCGAATGCCCAGTGCCAGATCGCCGTTTGTGTGCCTGCACCGTATCTTGGACAAGTGCAGTCACTGGTGGCGGGGACCCGTATTGACTTGGGCGCACAAGACGTGTCTCAGCACGAATCGGGTGCTTTCACCGGTGAAGTTTCGGCCACCATGTTGCGCGAATTCAGCACACGCTATTGTTTGGTGGGCCATTCGGAGCGCCGCCAGTACCATGGCGAAACCGACGCGGTGGTTGCGGTTAAGGCGCAGCGCGCATTGGCAGCAGGCATTACGCCCATCGTGTGTGTGGGTGAGACGCTGGCAGAGCGTGAAGCAGGGCGTACCGAAGAGGTGGTCAAACGCCAGTTGGCGGCGGTGATCCACACCAATGGCCATTGCATCAGTGAAATCGTCGTGGCTTACGAACCGGTCTGGGCTATCGGTACCGGCAAGACTGCCAGCCCGGAAGAGGCGCAACAGGTGCATGCCGTGTTGCGTGCGCAGTTGCAGGCGGCTACTGCACACGCGGACCGGGTACTGATTTTGTACGGTGGCAGCATGAACGCAGCCAATGCGGCGCAATTGCTGTCCCAGCAAGACATTGACGGCGGACTAGTCGGGGGCGCGTCCCTCAAAGCCGCAGATTTTTTAACCATCATTGCTGCGGCGCGCTGAATAAATCAGCGTGCGCGGCGAGTTTCCCTTTTTTTGGAGTAGAGAATGAGCGTTGTTTTGACAATTATCTTGACGGTTCAAATGCTGTCGGCACTGTCCATGATTGGACTGATTTTGGTTCAACACGGAAAAGGTGCTGACATGGGTGCAGCATTTGGTAGTGGCGGTTCGGGCAGCCTGTTTGGCGCCAGCGGTAGTGCCAATTTCTTGTCTCGCACTACGGCGGTAGCTGCCACCATCTTCTTTGTCTGCACATTGGCCTTGGCCTACTTCGGCAACCTGCGTACCACCACATCCAGCAGCGTTCTGGAAGGCGCAGCGGTGGTGGCGCCCGTTGCGGCAGAAGCAGCTTCGGCCCCGGCGGTCGTTGCTTCGGGCGTGGTGCAAATTCCCGCCAAGTAAACCTTGTTTTAATTGCCTTGTCCCTTGGGGACAAGGGGCAAATTCAGGGTAAACTCTATGCTTGTCTGGAAAGCAAAACACCTTAGGGTTCCTCAAGCAATGCAGACACATAAAAGCCGCCGTCGTGGTGAAATTGGTAGACACGCTATCTTGAGGGGGTAGTGGCGAGAGCTGTGCGAGTTCGAGTCTCGCCGACGGCACCAAATGGTATTTGACCTGCTTGGTATTTTTGGGCAGGCCTGAAATGGTGATAAGAAACGCACAAGATGAACCTCGATCAATATCTTCCTGCACTCTTGTTCATCTTGGTCGGCATCGCCATCGGCGTTGCGCCACAAGTCATTGGATACATCCTGGGGCCTAACCGGCCGGACCAGGCAAAAAACTCCCCCTACGAATGCGGCTTCGAGGCGTTTGAAGACGCCCGCATGAAGTTTGACGTTCGCTACTACCTCATCGCGATTCTGTTTATTCTGTTTGACCTTGAAACCGCGTTTCTGTTTCCGTGGGCGGTTGCGCTCAAGGATCTGGGATGGTTTGGTTTTTTGGTCGGTGTGGAGTTCGTGGGCGTGTTGACCATTGGCTTTGTGTACATGTGGAAAAAAGGTGCCCTGGACTGGGAGTAACAAATGATTGAAGGTGTACTAAAAGAAGGCTTTGTCACCACCAGTTACGACTCGGTGATGAATTGGGCTAGGACCGGTTCGGTTTGGCCCATGACATTTGGCCTGGCATGCTGTGCCGTCGAAATGATGCACTCGGCCACCGCACGTTACGACCTGGCCCGTTTTGGCGCCGAGGTGTTCCGCGCCAGCCCGCGCCAATCTGATTTGATGATCGTGGCCGGTACGCTGACCAACAAAATGGCCCCAGCCTTTCGCAAGGTTTACGATCAGATGTCCGAGCCACGCCGCGTCATCAGCATGGGCTCGTGTGCCAATGGTGGTGGCTACTACCACTACAGTTATTCCGTTGTGCGTGGCTGCGACCGCATCGTACCGGTCGACGTCTACGTGCCGGGGTGCCCTCCGACGGCCGAAGCGCTGATCTACGGCATCATGCAATTGCAACTCAAGATTCGCCGTACCGAAACCATTGCGCGGGCCTGAAGGGGTTTATGACAGCATTTTCCGTTACGCCTGAAGCGATTCAGGCGGCCGTTGTTGCGGCCTTGGGCGACAAGGTGCAACGCATTTCCATTTCCCTCGGGGAAGTGGAGGTTGTTGTATCTGCCGACGACTACCACGCTGCAACGCTGTTGCTGCGCGACGCAGTCGGGTGCAAGTTTGAGCAACTCATGGACCTGTGTGGGGTGGACTACTCCGAGTACAAAGGCGGGGCCTACGAAGGGCCCCGTTTTTGTGTGGTCCTCCAGTTGTTGTCCGTGAGTTTGAACCAGCGTTTGCGCCTCAAGGTGCTTGCGACCGATGATGCAATGCCTTTGGTGGCTTCGGTCACGGATGTATGGGCTGCAGCCGATTGGTACGAGCGGGAAGCCTTCGATCTGTTTGGCATCATGTTTGATGGCCACAATGACTTGCGTCGCATCCTGACCGACTACGGTTTTATCGGCCATCCGTTTCGCAAGGATTTTCCAACCAGCGGATATGTGGAAATGCGTTACGACGCCGAGCAGGCGCGCGTTATTTACCAGCCGATCACCATCGAAAGTCGTGAGATCACGCCACGTATCATCCGCGAAAACAACTACGGGGGCTTGAAATGAGTCCGGTCTGTGGCTTGGCGCTGCCGCACTCCTCAAAGGTCTGAACGCTATGGCTGAAATAAAGAACTACACCCTGAATTTTGGGCCGCAGCACCCTGCGGCACACGGCGTGCTGCGCCTGGTGCTGGAGCTGGATGGCGAAGTGATCCAGCGTGCCGATCCGCACATCGGCAATCTGCACCGCGCCACCGAGAAGCTGGCTGAGACCAAGACCTACATCCAGAGCCTGCCCTACATGGACCGCCTGGACTATGTGTCCATGATGTGCAGCGAACACGCCTATTGCCTGGCCTTGGAGCGCATGCTGGGCATTGAAGTGCCCATCCGCGCGCAGTACATCCGCGTCATGTACGCCGAGATCACGCGCCTGCTGAACCACCTGATGTACCTGGGCTCGCACGGTAACGATTGCGGCAGTTCCACCATCCTCATCTACACCTTCCGCGAGCGTGAGGATTTGTTCGACATGTACGAGGCGGCTAGTGGCGCCCGCATGCATGCAGCCTACATCCGTCCAGGTGGTGTCTACCGCGACCTGCCGGACACCATGAACCAGCACAAGGCCAGCAAGGTGCGCAACGCCAAGGCGGTTGAGGAACTCAACCGCAATCGCAAGGGTTCGTTGTTGGACTTCATTGACGATTTCACCCAGCGCTTCCCGAAGTGCCTGGAGGAATACCACACGCTGCTGACGGAAAACCGCATCTGGAAGCAACGCTGCGTCGGTATCAGTCCCGTCACTCCTGAGCGCGCCTTGAACCTGGGTTTCACCGGTGCCATGTTGCGCGCCACGGGTTTGGCCTGGGATCTGCGCAAGCAGCAACCTTATGACGTCTACGACAAGCTGGACTTCGACATTCCAGTCGGCGCCACGGGTGACGTGTATGACCGCTACCTCGTCCGCATGGAAGAGATGAAGCAGTCCAACCGCATCATCAAACAATGTGTGGAATGGCTCAAAGTCAACCCCGGCCCCGTGATCACCGACAACCACAAGGTTGCACCGCCGTCGCGTGAATCCATGAAGACCAGCATGGAAGAGCTGATCCACCATTTCAAGCTGTTCACTGAAGGCTTCCATGTGCCCGAGGGCGAAGCCTATGCGGCCGTGGAGCATCCCAAGGGTGAATTTGGTGTCTACATCGTCAGCGAAGGTGCCAACAAGCCTTATCGCCTGAAGATACGAGCGCCTGGGTTCCCGCATCTGGCGGGTCTCAATGAACTGGCCAAGGGCCACATGATTGCCGATGTGGTGTCCATCATCGGTACCCTGGATATCGTTTTTGGAGAGATTGATCGATGATCTCTGAATCTACCAAGGCACGCTTTGCCAAAGAAGTCGCAAAGTACCCTGCCGACCAAACCCAATCCGCTGTGATGGCCTGCCTGGCCATCGTTCAGCAAGAGCTGGGCTTTGTGAGCACCGACAGCGAAGCCCAAGTGGCGGAGTATCTGGGCATGGCGCCCATGGCGGTGCACGAGGTCACGACCTTCTACAACATGTACAACCAGCGGCCCGTTGGCAAATACAAGCTCAACGTGTGCACCAATCTGCCCTGCCAGTTGCGCGAAGGCCAGAGCACATTGCAGTACCTCGAAAACAAGCTTGGTATTTCCATGGGGCAGACCACCGCAGACGGCATGTTCACACTGCAGCAAAGCGAGTGCCTGGGTGCTTGCGCCGATTCTCCGGTCATGCTGGTCAATGACCGCTCCATGTGCAGCTTCATGACACCAGAGAAGCTGGACCAGTTGGTGGACGGCTTGCGGGCGGTGGAGAATAAATGATGACGGCCCAGCACATTCTTTCCCAGTTTCGCGCCACTGGCGTGCAAACCTGCTTTCACGATCGCCACATCAATCCGCAAATTTTTTCCGGTTTGAACGGTGCGAATTGGCGCTTGAAGGACTACGAGGCACGCGGTGGGTATCAAGCCCTGCGCAAGGTCTTGGGTATTGGCGGCGGCGAGCCCATGACGCAAGACCAGGTCATTGCAACGGTCAAGGAATCGGCCTTGCGTGGACGTGGCGGCGCTGGCTTCCCCACCGGGTTGAAGTGGAGTTTCATGCCCCGCCAGTTCCCTGGCCAAAAGTACCTTGTCTGCAATTCGGACGAAGGCGAGCCGGGCACCTGCAAAGACCGTGACATCATGGAGTTCAATCCCCATATCGTCATCGAAGGCATGGCCATTGCTGCTTTCGCGATGGGTATCTCGGTAGGCTACAACTACATCCACGGAGAGATTTTTTCGACCTACGACCGTTTCGAAGAGGCCCTGGAAGAAGCGCGTGCAGCCGGCCTGTTGGGCAACAACATCATGGGCAGCAACTTCAGCTTCCAGCTGCATGCAGCCCATGGCTTTGGTGCCTACATCTGCGGCGAAGAAACGGCTCTGCTGGAATCGCTGGAAGGCAAAAAAGGCCAGCCACGCTTCAAGCCACCGTTTCCCGCCAGCTTTGGCCTGTACGGCAAGCCGACGACGATCAACAACACCGAAACCTTTGCAGCGGTCCCCTGGATCATCCGCAATGGCGGGCAGGCGTATCTGGAATGCGGCAAGCCCAACAACGGCGGCACCAAGATCTACTCGGTCAGCGGTGATGTGGAGATGCCTGGCAACTTTGAAGTGCCGATGGGCACGCCGTTTTCCAAGTTGCTGGAGTTGGCGGGTGGCGTGCGCGCCGGTCGCCAGTTGAAGGCCGTCATTCCTGGCGGATCATCGTCTCCCATTTTGCCTGCGTCCATCATGATGGATTGCACCATGGACTACGACTCCATTGCCAAGGCCGGCTCTATGCTGGGTTCGGGCGCGGTGATCGTGCTGGATGACAGCCGTTGCATGGTCAAGAGCCTGCAGCGCCTGAGCTATTTCTACATGCACGAGTCGTGTGGTCAATGCACACCGTGCCGCGAGGGTACCGGCTGGCTGTCACGCGTTGTGGACCGCATCGAGACTGGCCACGGCCGGCCTGCTGACATGGACCTTCTGGACAGCGTTGCCAACGACATCATGGGCCGCACGATTTGCGCATTGGGCGATGCCGCCGCTATGCCCGTGCGCGCGATGATCAAGCACTTCAGACACGAATTTGAGCACCACGTTACGCACAAGACCTGCATGGTCCCTGCCTACGTATAAACGAGTGACAAGATGATCCAAATCGAACTCGACGGTAAGAAGGTTGACATTGTCGAAGGCAGCATGATCATGCATGCGGCTGAAAAGGCAGGCACCTACATTCCCCACTTCTGCTACCACAAGAAGCTCAGCATTGCGGCCAACTGCCGCATGTGCCTGGTCGATGTGGAGAAAATGCCCAAGCCTATGCCGGCTTGCGCTACGCCTGTTACGCAGGGCATGATTGTTCGCACCAAGAGCGACAAGGCCATCAAGGCGCAAAAGTCCGTCATGGAGTTTTTGCTGATCAACCACCCACTGGATTGCCCGATTTGCGACCAGGGCGGTGAGTGCCAGTTGCAGGATTTGGCCGTGGGCTACGGTGGATCATCCTCGCGCTACGAGGAAGAAAAACGCGTGGTGTTCCACAAGGACATCGGTCCGCTGATTTCCATGGAAGAAATGAGCCGTTGCATCCACTGCACACGCTGCGTCCGCTTCGGGCAAGAGGTCGCAGGAGCCATGGAGCTGGGCATGTCCCACCGCGGCGAACACGCTGAAATCGAATCCTTTGTCGGTCTGACCGTAGACTCGGAATTGTCGGGCAACATGATCGACATCTGCCCAGTGGGCGCGTTGACCAGCAAGCCCTTCCGCTACAGCGCCCGCACCTGGGAACTGTCGCGCCGCAAGTCCGTCAGCCCGCACGATTCGACCGGAACCAACCTGGTGATCCAGGTCAAGAACAACACCGTCATGCGGGTTGTGCCTCTGGAAAATGAAGCGGTCAATGAATGCTGGATCGCCGACCGCGACCGTTTCTCCTACGAAGCCCTGAACAGCACCGAACGACTCACCACCC
>NZ_JANXUQ010000202.1 GCF_025356155.1 Rhodoferax sp.
GATGGTTTCGCCGCTGACGATCATGTTCAGCGCGGGCTCTACGCCCAGCACGCGCGGCAGGCGCTGCGTGCCACCAGCGCCGGGCAGCAGGCCCAGCTTGACTTCTGGCAGGGCCACGCTGGTGCCGGGCGCTGCGATGCGGTAGTGGCAACCCAGGGCCAGTTCCAGACCGCCGCCCATGACGACGGTGTGGATGGCGGCGATGACGGGCTTGGCAGAATTTTCCAACACACCGATTACGCTGTTCAGGTTGGGCTCCTGCATGGCGGTGGGCTTGCCGAATTCCTTGATGTCCGCACCCCCGCTGAAGGCCTTGCCTGCGCCGGTGATGATGATGGACTTGACCGCCGCATCGGCATTGGCCTTGGCCATGCCGTCGGCTAGCCCCAAGCGGGTGGACAGACCCAGGCCGTTGACGGGTGGGTTGTCGAGCGTGATGATGGCAACGTCACCTTGGACTTGGTATTGGGCGGTCATGCTTGCATTCCTCAGGGTAGAAAGTGGAACATTCAAAATAGAACGATCGTTCGTTTTAAATTGTAGGGGGTTTTGCGGCGGTTGAAAGCGCGCTTGTCACAGTTGGGACAAAAGAGATGTCACCGCCGAGGCTGAAATGTTTAGACCTCCAGCCACTCCTTGCGGATTTCGCTGTTGTTGCGCAATTGTTCGGGCGTGCCTTCGAAGACGATGCTGCCGTGTCCCATGACAAAACACCGGTCTGAAATTTGCATGGCAATCGTAAGTTTCTGCTCGATCAGCAACACCGACAC
The DNA here is from genome assembly GCF_025356155.1 of Rhodoferax sp. Lineage (GTDB taxonomy): Bacteria > Pseudomonadota > Gammaproteobacteria > Burkholderiales > Burkholderiaceae_C > Allorhodoferax. The sequence goes on from NZ_JANXUQ010000202.1 coordinate 771, forward strand.
ACCTCGCCGGCGCAGTTCCTTCAGGTATTCGGCCACCAGCTCGACGATCTTGGGTGCCAGACCTTCTGTCGGTTCGTCGATGATGATGAGGTCCGGGTCACCCATCAGCGTGCGGCACAGTGTCAGCATCTGCTGCTCTCCGCCCGACAGCACCCCGGCCTCGGTGTGCTCGCGTTCTTTGAGACGTGGGAACATCTTGTACATGTCGTCAAACGACCAGCGCGGGTTCTTTTGGCCCCGCTTCTGCCCCAGCAACAGGTTTTGGTGCACGGTCAGCTTGGGGAAAATGTCGCGGCTTTCGGGCACATAGCCCAAGCCTAGATGGGCGATCTCAAAAGTCTTCTTGCCCATGGCTTCCTTGCCCTTCCACAACGCGGAACCCTGGCAATCGACCAGGCCCATGATGGCCTTGGCGGTGGTGGAACGGCCCGATCCGTTACGGCCCAGCAAGGCCACGATTTCACCGGCATTGACGTGCATGTCGACGCCGTGCAGCACATGGCTTTTGCCGTAGTAGGCGTGTAAATTTGAAACTTTTAACACTATCAGTGTCCTCCTGCTTGTGCGTCGGCGACAGCGGAACCTAAGTAGGCTTCCTGCACCCGCGGGTTGGCCCGCACTGCGTCTGGCGTGTCGAAGGCGATCACTTCACCGTAGACCACGACCGCTATCTTGTCGGCCAAGCCAAACACCACACCCATATCGTGCTCCACGGTCAGCAGAGTCTTGCCTTCGGTGACTTGCTTGATCAGCGCGATAAAGCGGGTGGTCTCACTGCGGCTCATACCGGCGGTTGGCTCGTCCAGCAAGATCACATTGGCACCGCCGCCAATGGTGATGCCAATCTCCAGTGCGCGTTGTTCGGCATAGGTCAGATTCATGGCCAATACGTCGTGCTTCTTGTCGAGCTTGATCATCTGCAGCAGCTCGTTGGCCCGCGCATTGGCATCGTGCAAACTGGCCAAAAACCGGAAGAAACTGTACTTGTATCCCAGGCTCCACAACACGCTGCAGCGCAGGTTTTCAAACACACTGAGTTTTGGAAAGATGTTGGTGATCTGGAAGCTGCGCGACAGACCCAGGCGGTTGATCTCATACGGCTTCATGCCGTTGATGGCCGTGCCATTCAGCAGCACATCGCCACTGCTGGCGCCAAAGCGACCGCTGATCAGGTTAAACAACGTGGATTTGCCGGCGCCGTTGGGCCCGATGATGGCGACACGTTCACCGTGGCGCACCGCGAGGTTGACGCCGCGAATGATTTCGGTCTTGCCGAAGCTCTTGCGCAGGTCCTTCAATTCCAGCGCGAAAGAATCCGGTGCTGCGGTCATTGCGGGTCCTCCTTGTTCACTTGCTTCTCAATGAAGGCCTGTATGCCCTCCCACTTCTGCGCAAACCGTCGACGCGCAATCTCAAACAGCACCAGGCCAATGGCCAGAACTACCGCCGCACCCAACCAGGTTTCTAGGCCGGTGGTGTTCAGCAGCAGCCCCATGAACGCGATATCCGGACCTTGCGACGAGCTGAGTTGCAGGTGGTAGGTCATCTCGATCATGGCAGCCGCGCCCGACAGTGCAATCAAGCCGGTCACGGCCAGGGCCACATAGCTCAGCGCCAGCCCGCGTAATTTGCCGTACATGGCCACGCGCAGATTCATCATGATCAGGCTGGCGATACCGCCGGGTGCATACATCACCATGAACAAGAAGATCAGTCCCAGATACAGCAACCACGCCTTCGTGAACTCGCTGAACAACACAAAGGCCAGCACCATCAGCACGGCGCCGATGATGGGGCCAAAAAAGAAGGTTGCACCACCCAGGAAAGTGAACAGCAGGTAGGCACCCGAGCGTGCAGCATGCACCACTTCGGCCGTGACGATCTCGAAGTTCAACGCACCCAAACCACCGGAGATGCCGGCGAAGAAGCCGGCGAGGATGAAGGCCGTGTAGCGAATGCGCTGGGTGTTGTAGCCCACAAACTCAACCCGCTCAGGGTTGTCCCGCACGGCATTGAGCATGCGCCCCAGAGGGGTGCGGGTAAATGCAAACATGGCCACCACCGAGATAAAGGTATAAACCGCAATCAGGTAGTAGACCTGGATGGCAGGGCCATAAGTGATGCCCATGAAGGGGCTTCCTGTCACGCGATTGCCCGACACGCCACCCTCACCACCAAAAAACTCGGGGATCATCAGCGACATCGCAAACACCAGCTCACCCAGGCCCAGCGTGATCATGGCAAACGTCGTTCCCGACTTGCGCGTCGTGACGTAACCGAAGAGCGCGGCAAACCCCATGCCCGCAAACCCGCCCACCAAAGGTACGGCAGACACGGGTATTGGCAGGGAACCGCCCGTTACAGCATTGAGCGCGTGGATGGCCACAAAGGCGCCCAAGCCGGTGTACACCGCATGGCCGAAACTTAGCATACCGCCCTGCCCCAACAGCAGGTTGTAGGACAGGCAAGCGATGATGGCAATGCCCATTTGCGACAGAACCGTCAGGCCCAGCCCTCCGGTGAACAGTAGGGGCGCCACGGCTAGCACCAGTGCGAACATGCCCCAGATGACCCAGCGCCCCAGATTGAAAGGCTTGGAAGTTGGAATAGTTTGGCTCATATTCTCTTACCCTTCCCGTGTACCCAAAAGGCCTTTGGGCCGAAAGATCAGAATCAGCACGAGGAACAGGTAGGGCAAGATGGGCGCCACCTGCGACAGGGTCAGTTTCACAAACGAATTGTTGCGCGCAGCATCACTCAAATGCACGCCGAGTTGTTGCGCCATCGTGGCGACTGAAAAGTCAAATGCAATCGCAAAGGTCTGGATGACACCGATCAACACGGATGCCAAAAAAGCACCCGACAGCGAGCCCATACCGCCAACCACCACGACCACGAAGATCACCGAGCCCACGGTTGCGGCCATGGCTGGTTCGGTCAGGAAGGTGCTGCCACCAATCACGCCGGCCAACCCGGCCAGCGCCGCACCGGCGCCAAACACCAGCATGAAGATGCGGGGCACGTTGTGGCCCAGGGCCTCCACCGCATCGGGGTGGGTCAACGCCGATTGGATGACCAACCCAATGCGTGTGCGTGTCAATAGAAGCCAAACGGCCAACAGCATGATCAGGGCTACCAGCATCATGAAGCCGCGTGTCGCAGGGAATGGTGAGCACACCACGCGCACCGCAGCATCGGCGGCACTGCACACTTCAGCGGGTGCCGCGCCCCACAACAGGCTCAGGCCGTTGACGGAGTTGTTGATCAGCGTGAAGGCAGGGCCTTGCAGGGCAGCTGGTGGTTGAAACTCCAGCGCAATACGGCCCCAGATCAATTGCACCAATTCCAGAATGACATAGGACAGACCGAAAGTGATCATCAACTCGGGTACGTGGCCATACTTGTGCACCTTGCGCAGGCACAGGCGCTCAAACAAGGCGCCCATTGCACCGACTACCAGGGGTGCCAGCACCAGGGCCGGCCAAAAGCCGACGAAGCGCGATACCGAATAACCCACATAGGCACCCAGCATGTAGAAGCTGGCGTGTGCAAAATTCAATACGCCCATCATGCTGAAGATCAACGTAAGCCCCGAGCTCAGCATGAACAGCAACAGGCCGTAACTCAGCCCGTTTAGCATAGAGATGATGAAAAACTCCATTGTCGACAGTCCTCTGGTCGGTAAAAAGTAAAAGAGCCCGAGCGGCAGTGCCGCGTCGGGCTTTTAATGTCTAAGCGCCCGGGGAATTAAGGACGCTTCATCGCGCAGCTGGTCGGCGTACTCGACACATAGTTGGGGAACTCTTTAACCGGTGCCAGGGTCATGCCGGTGTTCTCAGGACTGTACGGGTATTTCTTGTCTGCCTTTTGCCAAACCGCCATGTACAACGGCTGCTGCAGTTGGTGGTCAGACTTGCGCATTTCCACTTCACCATTGAAGCTTGTCACTTTCAGGCCCTCCAGCGCGGCGGCTACTTTGAGGGGGTCGGTGGACTTGGCTTTGGCCATGGCAGCGCCCAGCGTTTGGTACACGCGGATGACGGAGCCCGTGTAGAAATCGTCGTTGTACTTGTCGTGGAATTCTTTCATCCACTTATCCATTTGACCGCCCATGTTGTAGTGCGCGTAAGAGATCTGGTACACGCGACCCGCTCCGTTGGTGCCCAGGGCCGTGGGTGTGCCCGTGACTCCGGCATAGTAGGTGTAGAACTTGCCGGTGTAGCCGTTTTCATTGGCCGCCTTGATCAGCAATGACAGGTCCGACCCCCAATTCCCGGTGATGACCGTGTCGGCACCCGATGCCTTGATCTTGGCGATGTAGGGCGCAAAGTCACGCACTTGCGCCAAAGGGTGTAGGTCTTCACCCACGATCTGGATGTCCGGGCGCTTGCGGGCCAGATTCTCTTTGGCAAACTTGGCAACCTGCACGCCGTGCGAATAATTTTGGCCCAGAATGTATACCTTTTGTATGTCTTTCTGGTCCTTCATGAAGGTGGTCATCGCTTCAATCTTCATTGAAGTGTCGGCATCAAAGCGGAAGTGCCAGTAGCTGCATTTGCTATTGGTCAGGTCTGGGTCTACCGCAGAGTCGTTAAGGTACAACACCTCTTTGCCGGGATTGCGTTCGTTGTATTTGGTGACCGCATCGGACAACGCCAAAGCAACGGATGAACCATTGCCCTGAATGATGTAGCGCGCACCTTGGTCGATGGCCGCCTTTAGTGCGTTCAAGCTTTCAGTAGGGCTTAGCTTGTTGTCAATGGTGGTGAATTCGAACTTGACACCGGCAGGATTGCCAGCACCACTAAATTTTTCCGCAAAGAACTTGTAGCTCTTGTCCTGGTTGACCCCGACGGGGCCGAGTAGGCCAGTCAATGGATCAATTCTGACCAATTTAACCGTCTCGCCGCTCTGCGCAAGAGCGCCTTGGGCACAGATCAGCGCGACCGTAGCAGCGACGAATTTCAGACCAAACTTCATAAGTGTCTCCTTGGGAAAATACTGGGTTGAGCGTACAAGAATTACTGCACTGCAACGCGAGGGTTTCCCCTAGACCGTATCACCTTGGTGACTTGGCGGCCAGGGTACGGGGCCATTCAGGTACCTGGCAGCTTGTAGTCTTTGAGCAGCTCGCGCAGTTTGGTCTTTTGCATCTTGCCAGTCCCACCCAGCGGAATGGCGTCCACAAAGACTACGTCATCGGGGATCTGCCATTTGGCGGTTTTTCCCTCGTAGAACGCTATCAATTCGTCGCGTGTGACCTCTTGTCCCGGTTTCTTGACCACGGCCACAATGGGGCGCTCGTCCCACTTGGGATGCTTCATGCCGATGCAAGCCGCCATGGCTACGGCAGGGTGCGCCATGGCCACGTTTTCGACGTCGATAGAGCTGATCCATTCACCGCCGGACTTGATGACATCCTTGCTGCGATCGGTAATCTGCATGTAACCGTCGGGGTCGATGGTGGCCACATCGCCGGTGGGGAACCAGCCATCAACCAGGGGTGAACCACCCTCCCCTTTGAAGTATTCCTTAATGACCCAGGGGCCTTTGACCAACAGGTCACCGTAGGCCTTGCCATCCCACGGCAATTGCTGGCCGGCTTCGTCCACAATTTTCATGTCCACGCCAAAAATGCCGCGGCCTTGTTTGAGCCGCACCTTCATCTTGTCGGCACTTTCCATAGGTAAGTGCTTGTTCTTCAGCGTGCACACGGTGCCTAGCGGCGACATCTCGGTCATGCCCCAGGCGTGCAACACTTCGACGCCATACACATCGTTGAAGGCGGTGATCATGGCCGGTGGGCAGGCCGAACCGCCAATAACGGTGCGCTTGAGTGTGGAGAAGCGCAGGTTACCGGCCTGCATATGGGCGAGCATCATTTGCCACACTGTGGGCACGCCCGCCGCAAAGCTGACTTTCTCGGATTCGATCAATTCGAAAATCGATTTGCCGTCCATGGCGGGGCCAGGGAATACCAGCTTGGCGCCGGTCATCGCCGCAGAGTACGGCAAGCCCCAAGCATTGACGTGGAACATGGGCACAACCGGCAGCACGCAATCGCGCGCGCTCATGCTCAGGGCATCGGGCAGCGCACCGGCCAAGGCGTGCAACATGGTCGAGCGGTGACTGTACAAGGCCGCCTTGGGATTGCCCGTTGTGCCGCTGGTGTAGCACATGCTGGATGCCGAATTTTCGTCAAACTCCGGCCACACATACGTGGTGGATTGGGCGCCAATCCAGGCCTCATAGCTCTGCAAACCGGGGATACCGCTGTCGGGCGGCAGCTTGTCGGCATCGCACAGCGCAATGAAATGTTTGACCGTTTTGCAATGGCTGTGCATGGCCTTGATGATGGGCAGAAACGACAGGTCAAAACACAGCACCTCGTCCTCGGCGTGGTTGGCAATCCACGCGATCTGCTCAGGGTGCAGACGGGGGTTCAGCGTGTGCAGCACGCGGCCGGAACCGCTGACGCCAAAGTACAGCTCCAGATGGCGGTAGCCGTTCCAGGCCAGCGTGGCCACGCGGTCGCTGAATGCCAGCTGCATGTTGTCCAGCGCATTGGCCACCTGGCGGGCGCGTATCGCGATGTCCTTGTAGGTGCAGCGGTGGATGTCGCCCTCCACCCGGCGTGAGACGACCTCTGCCTCTGCGTGGTGCCGCTCGGCAAATTCGATCAGCGACGAAATCAGCAGTTGCTGGCTTTGCATTAACCCTAGCATGGATACTCCTTGAGACGATGGATGTTGGAAATCATCATAGTGGTTTGTGGTCAAAAAAACAGTGCGGTTAGTGCCTAGGTGACAGCACTCATTTGGTGAACTTCTCCCCCGGACTGACGATGGTCAACCCTACGAAATGTGAACCCTGGCGCGAATCCTTGCCGAACCCGACCGCAAAGCCCCCTGGATCGAAATGCTTGATACTGGCCAGCGCTTTGACGAACCGGGGACGTGTCAGACCCTGCCTGCCGGTCGCAGGTGCGCGATTGCTTTGTCATCCTTGTCTCCATCTCGTTTTTTTGTATATTCGTGCGCTACCGACGGCGGCATAAGTGTGCGGGGGACCGCCCCTGCGGGCAAATGGTGTCGTCTGGACGACAAGCGCAACGATCAACAGGCCTGGCAGACCATCAACGTTCACGGGGCATACTGCAAGCCCTCACTCCCGCTTTGCCCCACTGCGCCATGTTCCCGATCGCCCACAACCCCGCCAAACGCTTCCTCCAAACCCACACCTGGTTTTCAGCGCTGCCAGCGGACCAGCAAGCCGCGATTGAAGCCCAGGTCTTCACGCTGACCGCGGAACGCGGCGCCGTGGTGCTGCCAGCCCTTGAGCGCACCCAAGGCTGGTATGGCGTGCTGCGCGGCCTGGTCCGCATTTCCGGGCGGGCCACGGCCGGGCGGCGTTCGGACTTTCTGGGCGTTGCTGAAGGTGAATGGTTTGGCGAAGGCGCGGCACTGAAAAACGAACTGCGCCGCTACCAGGTGGTGGCCCTGCGTGACACCGAACTGCTGTGCCTGCCCAGCGCCACCTTTCACCACCTACAGTCCTCCAATCTGGCATTCAATCAAACCTTGGTAGCCTGCCTGAACCTGCGTGTCTCGCAGGCCATGGCCATGATCGAAGCCGGTCGCACGCGCAGCCCCGAGCAGCGCATCGCCCTCTCCCTGAGCCGCTTGTTCTGGAGCCGCACCCGCCAATTGGACCTGACCCAGGACGAACTGGCCAACCTGGCCGGCATGTCGCGCCAAACGGCCAACCGTGTGCTCAATGCCTTGCAAGGGCGTGGCGTGATTGGCCTGTCAATGAATCGTATCAAGATACTTGACGATGCCGCATTGACCCAACTGCTGGCATAAGGCAATTGCGAAAGATATACGCTTAACCCTTGACGGGTCGGGTTAGGCCGTGCTGCCGGACAATAAGGGCATGCACGACATCTCTACCGAACCGGCGGGTCTGGCACCCGGTTGGCAATGGACCAACAGCTTTGCGGCCCTTGGCGCCGACTTTTACTCGCCCATCGCTATGCAGCCTGTAGCCCAACCCTATGTGGTCGGCCACAGCGCTTCGGCCCAACGCCTTATCGGACTGCCGACCGACGCCTGGCAGTCAGGCGCCTGGCAACAAATTTTTGCCGGTAACCAGATGCCCACCGGTGCCCAGCCTCTGTCAACGGTCTATAGCGGCCACCAGTTTGGCGTCTGGGCCGGGCAATTGGGCGATGGGCGCGCCGTCTTGTTGGGTGAGCTGACACCACCCCCAGGCCACGGCGACACGGCACAGGAAATCCAGCTCAAAGGCGCGGGCCTGACGCCCTACTCCCGCATGGGAGACGGCCGGGCGGTCCTGCGCTCCAGCATCCGCGAATTCCTGTGCAGTGAAGCCATGAACGCCTTGGGCATACCGACCACGCGGGCTTTGAGCGTCATGGGCTCGGACCACCCCGTATACCGGGAGCAGCCCGAAACAGCGGCTGTCGTCACGCGTCTTGCACCCAGCTTCATTCGTTTTGGCCATTTCGAACACTTCAGCCACCACGATCTGCACCCCCAATTGCGCCAACTGGCCGACTACGTCATCGACCGGTTCTACCCCGGTTGCCGAAGCGACACGGGCCTGAACGGCAACGCCTACGCCAACTTCCTTCAGGCGGTGACCGAACGCACCGCCAAGATGGTGGCGCAGTGGCAGGCGGTGGGCTTTTGCCACGGCGTCATGAATACCGACAACATGAGCATTTTGGGCCTGACGATAGACTACGGGCCGTTCCAGTTTTTGGACGCGTTTGATCCCGGCCACATCTGCAACCATTCGGACAATCAGGGCCGATACGCCTTCTACAAGCAACCCAACGTGGCCTATTGGAACCTGTATTGCCTGGGCCAAGCCCTGTTGCCGCTGATTGAAGACCAGGAGCTGACCATTGCGGCGCTGGAAACCTACAAGACCATCTACCCCCAGGCACAAGACGCGTGCATGGCGGCCAAGCTGGGCTTCGCAGGCGTGCAGGATGGCCAGCGCGAACTCGCCGACGACGTGTTGCGCCTGATGGCCGTCGAGCGTGTGGACTACAGCATCTTCTGGCGCCGCCTCAGCCACTGGGTACGGGCGCGGGAGAACAACCCCAGTCAGCAGATTCATTCGGTACGTGACTTGTTTGTGGACCGCGTGGGTATCGATGCCTGGTTGCTACGATATTCAGAGCGCCTAACGCATATTCCACGAGGGCTAGCGGCCGATTTGATGTTAGCGACCAATCCCAAGTACGTGCTGCGCAACCATTTGGGCGAATTGGCCATCCAGGCGGCCAAGACCAAAGACTTTTCGGTCGTTGCACAATTGCTGCAGGCGTTTGAGCACCCATTTGACGAGCAGCCGGCGCTGGAATCCTTTGCCGACCTTCCACCGGACTGGGCCAGCGGCATTTCCATCAGTTGCAGTTCTTGAAACTATCCTGACATCTTCAAAAAAGGCATCATATGACCAACACCATCACCAAAACCGACACCGAGTGGAAAGCCCTGCTGGCCGAGAAAGGTGCGGAGCCCCGCGCCTTCGAGGTCACACGCCAGGCCGCCACCGAACGCCCCTTTACCGGCAAATATGCCGACAACTACAAGAATGGCACCTACGTCTGCATCTGCTGCGACACGCCGCTGTTCAAATCTGACACCAAGTTCGATGTGCTGCGGCTGGCCCAGCTTCGACAAGGCCATTGCCGATGGCGCCGTACGGACCCACGTTGACCGCAGTCTGGGCATGGTGCGCACGGAGGCGCTATGCGGCCACTGCGGCGCCCACCTGGGGCACCTGTTCAACGATGGCCCCACCGAAACGGGTCTGCGCTACTGTATGAACTCGGCCTCGTTACACTTCAGCCCTGAATGAAAATACTGATCGACTTCTTCCCCATACTGTTTTTCTTTGGCGCCTACAAGGTCTATGACATCTATGTAGGTACCGCGGTGCTGATGGGCGCCACCGTGCTGCAAATGACACTGATCTACGGGATCGACCGCAAGCTGCAGGCCATGCACAAGATCACGCTGACGCTGATTTTGCTGTTCGGAACGCTGACGTTGGCCCTGCACGACGACCGCTTCATCAAATGGAAGCCCACCGTGCTGTATACGGCCATGTCGATTGGTTTGGCGATTGCGGTCTGGGGCATGCGCAAGAATTTCCTCAAATTGCTGCTGGGCAGCCAGTTGGAACTGCCGGATGCCATCTGGCACCGGCTCAATGTGGCGTGGGTGGTCTACACCGCCTTTATGGCCGTTACCAATGCCTACGTGGTGATGAACTTCAGCACCGAAGCCTGGGTGACCTTTAAACTGTGGGGTTATGCCTTCCCCCTCGTGTTTCTGGTGGGCCAGGGCATCTACATCGCGCCCCACATCCAGGCCGACGAAGACGACAAAGTGGCTGAAAAAGAAGGATCGCCATGAGTCACGCAATGGGCCAAGTCCCCACAGCGGCCTTGCTAGAAGCACGCCTGACGGAGCGCCTGGCACCCATCCGTTTAGAAGTTGTGGACGAGAGCTACCAGCACGCCGGGCACGCCGGCGCCAATGACTCCGGTGTTGGCACACATTTCCGCGTTCGGGTGGCTTCACACTTGTTTACCGGTTTGAGCAGGGTGGCACGCCACAGGCTTGTGTATGATGCGCTGCAAGATTTCATTGCTCAGGGGCTGCATGCCCTGGCCATTGAGACCGAGAACCCGCCAAACACTACACCCGTTTGACACGCCATTTTTGGCACACTTTTGATTTGTATCCCTGAAGGAAAACGCATGAAGAAGCAAATTTTGACCGCGATCGCGGCCGCTACCTTGCTGGTAGCGCTGGCACCTGCGGCCATGGCCCAAAACGTGGCTATCGTTAATGGCAAGGCCATTCCCAAGTCCCGCGTTGACGCGCTGGAAGACCAGGTCAAGCGCTCCGGTCGCCCTGTGTCGCCCGAAATGCAAGGCCAGTTGAAAGAAGAAGTCGTCATGCGCGAAATCTTCATGCAGGAAGCCCAAGTGCGCGGCCTGGATGCCACCGAAGACTTCCGCACGCAGATGGAATTGGCCCGTCAGGCCATCCTGATCCGCGAACTGTTCGCCGATTACCAGAAGAAAAACCCTGTTACCGAAGAAGAAATCAAGGCTGAGTACGATAAGTTCGCAGCCCAGAATTCTGGCAAAGAATACAAGGCTCGCCACATTTTGGTGGAAACCGAAGACGAAGCGCGCGCCATTATTGCCAAGCTGAAAAAGGGCGGCAAGTTTGATGAAATTGCCAAGAAGCAGTCCAAGGATCCTGGCTCGGGCGCCAAGGGTGGCGATCTGGATTGGGCCAACCCTGGCAGCTACGTCAAGGAATTCTCCGAAGCCCTGTCGGCCTTAAGCAAGGGCAAAATGACGGACACACCCGTCAAGACCCAGTTCGGTTACCACGTCATCCGCCTGGAAGACATCCGTGATGCCCAGCTGCCCAAGTTCGAAGACGTGAAGCCACAAATTGCACAACAACTGCAACAGCAGAAGATTGCCAAATACCAGACTGAACTGCGCGCCAAGGCCCGCATCGAATAAAAGCAATGGCGGTAACGCTTTGAGCAGATGACAAAACGCGGCCCAGGCCGCGTTTTTCAATTGGGTTTGCAATCTTTCACTTCTTTTGAGACAGCACCAGCATGAAACTCCTCCGTTATGGGCCGGTCGGCCAGGAAAAACCCGGTGTCTTGGATGCCCTCTGGCGCGTGCGCGATTTGTCTGCGGTCATCCCCGATCTTGCGGGTGATGCACTGCTACCCGATCAACTGGCCAAGCTCAAAGCACTGGACTTGGACAGCTTGCCACTGGTGCCAGGCACGCCGCAAAAGGATCTGCGTTTGGGCCCTTGCGTGGCCCGCACCGGCAAGCTGATTTGCATCGGCCTGAACTACTCCGACCACGCCGCAGAGGCTGGCATGCAGGTCCCGCCAGAGCCCGTTGTTTTCAACAAGTGGACCAGCGCCATCTGTGGGCCGGACGATGCGGTGCAAATCCCCCGCGGCTCCGTCAAGACCGATTGGGAAGTGGAGCTCGGCGTCGTCATCGGCTTGGGCGGCCGCTACATCGCAGAGGCAGATGCCATGACCCACGTGGCAGGCTACTGCATCGTCAACGACGTGTCTGAGCGCGAATACCAGTTGGAGCGCAGCGGCACCTGGGACAAGGGCAAGGGCTGCGACACGTTTGGCCCTATGGGCCCGTGGCTGGTAACTGCCGATGAAGTGCCAGACCCGCAGGCATTGCGCATGTGGCTGGACGTGGATGGCAAGCGTTACCAGGACGGATCAACCGCCACCATGGTTTACCAGGTGCCATTCCTGATCAGCTACCTGAGCCGCTTCATGAGTCTGCAGAGTGGCGACGTGATCTCCACCGGCACGCCACCCGGCGTTGGCATGGGGCAGAAGCCGCCTGTGTTTTTACGTGCCGGGCAAACTATGCACTTGGGGATCGATGGTTTGGGTACACAAACCCAGGTCGTCGTGCAAGCCTAAGAACTGGCACTATTCCAAGCCATGCGCGATCAGCGCATGTGCTTGAACATCTTGGCCTGAAAGCGCTGGGGAATGCTAACGTGACGCGGCCCCGGCAGCAGCGCGAACGCTTCGCCCGCTTCTACGGTGCCGGGCTCGTCCACCGACAAGTAAAAGCCGCAAAAACCGCTTTGCGCCATGGTCTTGACCGCCGTGGTGAAACCCATGGCCGCGTTGAACTTGTAGCAGGGCTCGCGGGGTTGCTCCACCCGCAACACGCAGTTGGCAAAGCGCAGTACATCGCCCACCCACACGTCGGACTCCAGCAATCCGCTCAAGCTCAGGTTTTCACCCATTGCGCCAAAGTTGAGCTGCGTGTCGATGTCGCTGACACCAGCTGTCTGCCGCGCGGCTCGCCAAAACGCGTAGTGCTCGCAGGGGTAGGCGTACACCGCTTTTTCCAGGCCGCCGTGGACCGTTAGATCCGCCTGTTCGTCGCCAACAAGCCCCAACGGCACGACCGCAACCGGCCCGCTCACTGCCGTTTTGTGGATCGCCGTGAGGATGGCTCGCCCTCCTATCTGCACCTTACGGGCTTGGGCCAGCTGAACGCCGACCACCGAAAAAACTGCGAAAGACATACGGCAACCCTCTTACAACTGGTGGTGCAACAACTCGCCCGGACGGGCCGAGTAGCGCACCAATGCATCCATTTTCTCAAACTGCACAACCGCCGAGCGCTGGTGGTAAGCGTGTTCCTTGAGCCAGTCAAATTCGACCTGCAAGGCCTTGCTGTCACCCACCCGTGTGTGCCAGACCTTTTGCTCCGCGCTCCAGCGGTAGCCGCGGGCCTTGAGTTGGTCTTTGGCATCGAACGGGGCGTTGGTTGCCATCAGGCGGTAGCTGGGCCTGTGGGCCTGCTCGACCAGATGGGCCAGCCCGGTGTGGGGCGACTGCGGCAGTTTGGCCGCCAGTACGGCCAACAGCGCATGGCAATCCATCTCAGCACGATGGGCGTCGTAAAAACAACCCAGCTCCTGGGCCAGGCTTTCCAGTTTTGACGAACGCCGACCCTGCGCCTTCCATGGAATATCGGCAAAAGAACAAGCCCAGGCCAGTCCGCGAAACTGGGCCATACGCGCCTCGGCAAACGGGCGGTCAAATCCCGCGTTGTGCGCAATGACCAGATCGACGCCATCCAGCAATGCCGCAATGCGCTCTTCATCCAGTCGCTGATCCTGCACCATCGCGTTGGTGATGCCGGTGATCTCCTGCACCTCTTTAGGGATGGCTATACCTGGGTCTTCCAGACCGTCGTAGACCGCTACATTGCCAACGGGCAAACCCGTCTCCAGGTCCACATCTACGCGCAGCAGCGCCAGCTCCATGATCTTGTCGCGGCTGTGCTCCAGACCTGTGGTTTCGGTGTCGAGCACGATGACACGGCACACGCCCCGCCCTTCGGCTGCTTCAGGCCAACGCAGGCGGGGCTGCAAGCGGCGTAGCACACGGTAATCAGGGTGCGCGTCCAATGCGGCCGCCATGGTTTCAACCTCAGGGTCGCGCGACACCAACCCCGCATCAACCAACGACGCCGGGCTAGCCTGGTGCGTTGCCATCGAGGGCATCAGACTGGCTGTCAGAGGTAGTGAGGGTGATGCAGCTGGCACCACTTTGCTACGCGTACCCCGCTTCTTGATCACCACGGGTGAAAGGGGTAACTCGGCCACAAAGGCGAAGTCGAGCTGGTCGTTGTTCAAAGGGCTACCTCGTGCGTCGAAATGCGCTGGAATATTTCGTGGGGCGTGGGGACGGGCACATGGACCAACATGCCTACGCGCTGACTCCCATTATCATGGCCCGAAGAACATCTCTTCACTCATGGGTAACACTCGCCCACACCGCCCAATCCATGGCCACTTCGTCTTCACCCAAACCCGTTCCAAAACCCTTGTTACCGCTGAAAGGCGTTCGCATCCTCAGCCTGGCACTCAACCTTCCAGGCCCCGCTGCGCTGATGCGCTGCCACCAAATGGGGGCAACGTGCGTCAAGCTGGAGCCACCTGCCCACCCCAGTGCGACCAAGGGCAGTTCGGGCGACCCCATGGGTTTGTACAACCGTAAGGCCTATGACACGCTGCACGCAGGCATGCGCGTCGCCCAGGTGGATTTGAAATCCGAGAAAGGCCAGAAGGCCTTGCACCGAGAGCTGGCCAAGGCAGACGTGTTGCTGACCTCGTTTCGCCCCTCCGCCTTGAAGAAACTTGGGCTGGAATGGAAGGCGTTGCAAAAGCTGTACCCCAAGCTCTCGCTGGTCGCCATATTTGGTGCCCCGGGAGCGCGGGCAGAAGAGCCCGGCCATGACTTGACGTACTTGGCGGAGAACAACCTGGTGGGTGGGCTGGAACTGCCACCCACACTGTATGCCGACATGGGCGGCTCCTTGATGGCGTCTGAGGCCGTGCTGAAAGCCCGCCTGCTCCAACTGCAAAAGGGCAAAGGTGTGCGGTTTGACATCGCGCTGTCCGACGCTGCGGCCCATCTCGCACTGCCGCGCACCTGGGGCCTGACCACGCCCGGCGCGGCCGTGGGCGGCGGCCATGCGGGCTACAAGGTCTACCCCTGCAAAGATGGCCGGGTGGCGGTAGCGGCGCTGGAGCCACACTTTGCCGCAGCATTGGCGGCGGCCGTAGGGCTCAAGGCGTC
>NZ_JANXUQ010000112.1 GCF_025356155.1 Rhodoferax sp.
ATTGAAAGCGTTCATGGGGTCATTGAAAGCGTTCATGGGGTCATTGGCAGCGATACACCGTAGCCAGCGCGTTGGCCATGCGCAGCTCCAGGGGGGGGCCCCAAGGCTCTTCGTTCCATTGCTTTCAATACAGGCCGTCCTCACCTGCCTCGCTGCAGCCGATTTGGCGGTGAGGATTTTCCAGTGGTTGGTGGGAAACCCTTTGGCCTGTGCCATCCATCAATTGAATCAAAAACCGGGTTCCGCATAGTTGGCTGAACCGGTAAAGACCTCTAGCCAAATCAGCCACCAGCCTTGGCCCGCTCAAAAGTGAAGTGCAACACACCATTTGAACTTTTAGTAAGGTGTATGCATGAAACCGAAACAATGTTATCAACAACTTGATTACGAAGAGCGCCAAACCATAGCCATCGGCTTGGAGCAGGGCCTGAGTCTGCGCGCCATAGGCCGCGTGCTAAACCGAAGTGCTGCCACCATCAGCCGAGAGATAGCCCGCAATGAGGGAGGACGGGGTTACAGCTGCCGCTACGCCGAACAACGCCATATCCGCAGGCGACGCCACGCCAGGCCTGCCCCCAAAATGGTTGCGGGCAACGCACTGTTTGACTCTGTTGTTGAACTTCTGCGACAGCGCTGGTCACCCCAGCAAATCGCAGCCCACCTGGCTAAACTGCACCCTGACGATGGCACCCAACGCGCCTCGCACGAAACCATCTACAACGTCATCTACGCCCAACCCCGAGGTGAGCTACGCAAAGAGCTTATTGCCTGCTTGCGTATGGCCCGAGCCAAGCGTTGGCCACGATCCAAGGGCGAAGACCGACGCGGGCATATGGCAGACATGTTGAGCATCCATGTACGCCCACCCGAGGTTGAAGATCGCCAGTTCCCAGGACACTGGGAAGGAGATTTGATTAAAGGCGCGCTAAACCAAAGCGCGGTTGGCACACTTGTGGAGCGCAATACCCGCTTGCTGATATTGGTCAAACTGCCGCATCCCAATCCGGCTACGGCGGCGCACGTCTTGCAGGCCTTTACTGACAAGCTCAACGCTGTGGCCCAGCCCATGCGAAAGACCTTGACCTATGACCGTGGCAAAGAGATGAGCCATCATCAACAGCTCAGCGCCAATACGGGAATTGCGGTGTATTTTTGTGATCCGCACAGCCCGTGGCAAAGAGGCACGAACGAGAACACCAATGGCCTGGTTCGTCAGTTCTTGCCAAAGGGTTCAGATTTGTCTGTCTACAGCCAGGAGCAGCTCGATGGGATTGCAGACCTGATGAACGGCAGGCCCAGGAAAACGCTGGACTGGTGTACGCCGCTTGAGGTCTATCAAGCGTGGTTGACAAAACTTGAAAACCCCGATCAAATAAAAATCCCCGCCCCAGAGGGGCGGGGTATTCAGAACAGCCCTGGCTGAAAATCCGAATGTAGTTTTTGATACTCTTGACCCTGATTCTTTACGTACTTGCCTATCGTCGCTTCGTCTCCGTGCTTTCCCACCGTGCTAGCAAAATAGCCATCGGTCCAGAATTCCCCTCCCCACAGCTTCTTCTTCACTTGCGGGCAGCGCTTGAAAATCTCTTTCGCCGTTATGCTTTTGAGCATCGTTACGATCTTCGTCACGCTGTATCGAGGCACCGATTGCACTAGAAAATGAACGTGGTCTTTGTCCGTTCCAATCTCCAGAAACTTGATCTCGTATCGCTCCTCTATCCCAAGGCACACTTCCCTCAGAACCTTCTCGACATCATCGTCGAATACCACCCTTCTGTACTTCGCCGGAAATACCAAGTGATACAGCAAGGCCGTGACGTTGTGACTCTTGTTTATGTATTGGCTCATCCCTCAAGATTACGCCCCAAGGGGCGGGGAATATACCCGCCCTGATTTAGGAGCTACTCAAGCTTATTCCACGAGGGCTGACGGACCATTTTAATCACGTACCAGCGGCTTACGCCGCAGGTACGACCGAGAACACGCTGGCATCCCGCGGCACGCCATGGTGCTTCAGACGATTTATTGCGATGCACTCAAACGTCGCGCCCACTGTGCGGGCCGTCGCCGCGCTGGCGATGTTGTCTGTCAGGACGACGATCTCTACTCGGGTTAACAACAACTGCTCAAAAGCGAATTCGACGAGTGCCAGCGCTGCAGATGTTGCGGCCCCTCTGCCCTGCCATGACTCTCGCACCCAATACCCAAGGTTGCAGAAACCGTGAAGCGGATTGAACTGGTTCAGCCCGGCGCCTCCCACCAACGTATCCGTGGCCACATCGAAGATTCCGAACTCGTGACCGGTTCCCTGTTCGCGCGAACGACGGCACACCGCAAACCATTCCAATGCCTGCGCCCGCGTGTAGTCTGCGGCGGCCCATGGC
>NZ_JANXUQ010000218.1 GCF_025356155.1 Rhodoferax sp.
GCCGACTTGGCAAGCGCAGCGCCTCTGAGGCCGCCGCCCATCCCACGCCGGTGCCGAGCCCCAGCAGGAGTAAAAGGTGCCAAGCGCTCCGCTCTTACAATCCCCAGCACACTAGGAGAGAAGCCCCCATGAGCATCAAAAGCGACAAGTGGATTCGCCACATGGCTGAAACGACCGGCATGATCGAGCCCTTTGAGCCGGGTCAGATCCGCCAGGCCGATGGCAAAAAGATCATCAGCTACGGCACCAGTAGCTACGGCTACGACATCCGTTGCGCCCCCGAGTTCAAGGTCTTCACCAACATCCACAGCACGGTGGTCGACCCCAAGAACTTTGACGAAAAAAGTTTTGTCGATTTCAACGACGACGTCTGCATCATCCCGCCCAACAGCTTTGCGCTGGCCCGAACGCTGGAGTACTTCCGCATTCCACGCAATGTGCTGACCATCTGCCTAGGCAAAAGCACCTACGCGCGCTGCGGCATCATCGTCAATGTGACCCCGTTCGAGCCAGAGTGGGAAGGCTATGTGACGCTGGAATTCAGCAACACCACACCGCTGCCGGCCAAGATTTATGCCCGTGAGGGCTGCGCGCAGGTACTTTTCTTCGAAAGCGACAAGGACGACGTGTGTGAGGTCAGTTATAAGGACCGTGGTGGCAAATACCAGGGCCAAGTGGGCGTGACACTGCCAAAGGCCTGAGCAACTGCAAGGAGCACTTTATGAAATTGGATGGCAGCCGGGAGTCAGACAACGTTGAGGATCGCCGTGGCGACGGCGGAGGAGGGGGCTCGGGGAGCAACCTGTTTGGCGGGCGCAGCATCGGGATTGGCACCATCGTTATAGCGCTGGTCGGAGGATGGGCTCTGGGTATCAACCCGCTGACCATTCTCGGCATGCTCAGCGGCGGTGGTGGCGGTGGGGGCAGTGCACCAACGGCTCAGGTGCAATCCGCGCCAACATCGGATACGCGCGCCGATGATCCGATGAAACATTTTGTGAAACAGATACTCGGCTCCACAGAAGATGTGTGGAAAGACGTGTTTGCTAAAGGCGGTGCCACCTACCGCAACCCCAAGCTGGTGCTGTTCCGCGGCGCCACGCCCACAGCCTGCGGCCAGGGCCAGTCCGCGATGGGGCCGTTTTATTGTCCAGCGGACGAAAAGGTGTACATCGACCTGGGTTTTTACGAGACGCTGAAAACCCGTCTGGGCGCCCCCGGCGACTTTGCGCAGGCCTATGTGATTGCCCATGAAGTGGGCCACCATGTGCAAAATTTGTTGGGTATTACCAACAAAGTGGACCAAAAACGTGGGCAGGTCAGCAAGACTGAATACAACGCGCTCAGCGTAAAGCTGGAGCTGCAAGCCGACTGCCTGGCCGGGGTCTGGGCCTTCCACGCCAATAATGCGCGGCAAATGCTGGAGCAGGGCGATGTGGAAGAGGCCATCAACGCCGCTGCCAAGATTGGCGACGATGCCTTGCAGCGCGGCAGCGGTCAGGCCGTGGTGCCTGAAAGCTTCACCCACGGCACCAGCGCCCAGCGCCAGCGCTGGTTTGGCAATGGCATCAAAACCGGCACCGTGAAGGCTTGCGATACGTTTGCCGCCCGGGAATTGTGAGACTAGGGGATAATACGGGGTGCTCCCAGCGTTGGGCGCCATTCAGCTATCGGACGGATAGCACCCTTTTTCGCTATGCGTGACCGACTTGAATACTGAACTGATTACTCCTGTTTCCACTGAAATTTCTAACGAACTGACCGCCGATACGCCTCTCATGGCGTTCGCCCAGTTGCAGTTGGCTGCACCCCTGGCCCGCGCCGTGGCCGAAATGGGCTACGAGTCCATGACCCCCATCCAGGCCCAGGCCATTCCGGTGGTTATCACCGGTAAAGACGTCATGGGGGCTGCCCAGACCGGCACCGGCAAGACAGCAGCCTTCTCGCTGCCACTCCTACACCGACTGTTGAAGCACGAAAACAGCTCTACATCCCCCGCCCGCCACCCCGTGCGTGCCTTGGTGTTGCTGCCAACCCGTGAACTGGCAGATCAAGTTGCCCAACAGGTCAAGCTCTACGCCAAATACACAAACCTGCGCAGCGCGGTTGTGTTTGGCGGCATGGACATGAAGCCCCAGACGCTGGAGTTGAAGCGCGGCGTTGAAATTTTGGTGGCCACACCCGGACGCTTGCTGGACCATATCGAAGCCAAGAACGCGGTGTTGAACCAGGTCGAATATGTAGTGCTGGACGAGGCTGACCGTATGTTGGACATCGGCTTTTTGCCGGACCTGCAACGCATCCTGTCCTACCTGCCCAAGCAGCGCACCACGTTGTTATTTTCAGCCACGTTCTCCCCAGAAATCAAGCGCTTGGCCAGCAGTTATCTGCAAAATCCGGTCACCATTGAAGTGGCCCGCCCGAATGCGACGGCGTCCACCGTAGAGCAGCGTTTCTACAGCGTGCCGGAAGACGAAAAACGCCGCGCCCTGCACCAGGTCCTGAAAACCCGCGGCATGAAGCAAGCATTCGTGTTTGTGAACAGCAAATTGGGCTGCGCACGCCTGGCGCGGTCCCTGGAGCATGAAGGTCTCAAGACCACTGCTTTGCATGGCGACAAGAGCCAGGACGAGCGCCTGAAGGCCCTGGATGCCTTCAAAAAGGGTGACGTCGATCTGCTGGTCTGTACCGATGTGGCAGCCCGCGGTCTGGACATCAAGGATGTGCCCTGCGTGTTCAACTTCGACATTCCGTTCAACGCAGAAGACTACATCCACCGCATTGGCCGTACGGGCCGCGCGGGTGCAACCGGCTTGGCTGTGAGCTTTGTCGGCGGTAACAACGATGCCCGCCTGGTGGGCGACATCGAGAAGCTGATCAAGACCAAGATTGAGCTTGAAGCCATTGAGTACGACGAAGACGCACCCGATATCCGCAAACAAGGCCGTATCAACGACGGTCGGCGCATGTATGCGCAAGAAGGTAGCGATACCGCTGGCGGTGGCGACAACGGCCGCAGCGGTGGACGTGGCGGGCAGCAACGAACATCGCGCGACGAAACATATGCATCACGCACACCGCGTCCGCCGCGTGGCGACTATGGACGCCAAACACCGGTGGCGCACGACCCGTTCTTTGACAAGCCGTACGAGTCGCAGGTCGTCAGTGAAGCTGCTGTAGCGCCGTCATGGGAAGCCTCGGCCCGCCCACAAGCGCGTGGCATCTCGGCCAATATCAAACCCAAGGTCAAGGTCGCGGCGCTGTTCAAGTCCGCTTAAGAGGTGGACGGCCCTGGCGTTACAAGCGCCGGGCGTCCAAGCACTATTTATTGCTGCCCCGGTTGCTGAGATATGGCGCATGGCACCTGAATCAGCTCTTGCGTTTGATCCTGCAGATTGAAGCGCAGTGCACTCAAACTGCCGCCCCACACACAGCCGGTGTCCAGCGACAGCACGTCGCTTCTGTCCAGCCAACCCAGGGTAGACCAGTGGCCAAATGCCACGCTGATGGGCGCGGTCCGACGATCCGGTACGTCAAACCACGGCGTGTAGCCTTCGGGTGCACCATCTGCGCCTTCCTTACTATCAAATTCCATTTCGCCCCGTACGGTGCAAAAGCGCAACCGCGTCAGTGCATTGACGATCAGGCGCAGGCGGTCCATGCCGGTCAGGCGGTCGTCCCACTGCGTGGGCGTGTCGCCGTACATGGTTGCAAAGAATTCGCCTGCATGTTTGCCTTGCAGGACGGTTTCCACCTCGTGTGCCAGTTCCATGGTTTGAGGCGCAGTCCAGGCCGGCAGCACACCCGCGTGCACCATCAGCAGCGGCATGTCTCCCCGGGTGAGCAACATGGACATCTTCTGGTTGAGCAGCCAGTGCAGCATGACATGGCGATCGGGCGCGTCCAGCACTGCGTCCAGCGTGTCCTTGCGGCTTAGTTTGCGCGCGCCATGCGCTACGGCCAACAGATGCAGGTCGTGGTTGCCCAGCAGGCAGCGGGCAGCATCGCCATAAGCCATCAGGCGGCGCAGCACGGCGGCGGAGTCGGGCCCACGGTTCACGATGTCGCCCAACATATACAAAGTGTCGCGGCTGGGAGAAAAATCCAGGGTGTCGAGCAGATCCTGCAGCGCTGCATCACAACCCTGCACATCGCCAATCATGTAAAGTGCCATGGTATTCATTCTCGCTTGGGTTTCATGGAATTTATTTTGATCGTGCTGCTGACGCTGCTCAACGGTGCATTTGCGATGTCGGAGATGGCGCTCACCGCCAGCCGCAAGATCCGCCTGCAGGCCATGGCAGATGAGGGTGACAAGGGTGCTTTGGCGGCGCAGGCCCTGCTGGCCAACCCCACACAGTTTTTGTCGGCCGTTCAGGTCGGCGTCACCTCGATCGGCATGCTCAATGGCATCGTGGGCGAGGCTGCCTTCAGCGACGGCGTGGCGCATTGGCTGGGTGCCGTGCTGCCCATATCGCACCGTGCGGCAGAAATATCGGCTACTGCGCTGGTGGTCACCTTGATTACTTTTGTGACCATTCTGTTTGGCGAGCTGGTGCCCAAGCGCATTGGCCAGTTGTACCCCGAGCCCGTGGCGCGCGTCTTGGCGCGGCCCATGACCTGGTTTGCCACCGGCGCCAAACCCTTTGTCCGCCTGCTGTCGGTCTGCACCCACGGCATGCTGAAGCTGCTGCGCATTGACACCACCGACAACCGTGGCGTGACCGAAGAAGAAATTTCTGCCAGCCTGGAAGAGGGCGTGGACGCCGGCATCATCGAGCAGCACGAACACCAGATGGTGCGCAACGTATTCGACCTGGATGACCGCACGCTGACGTCCATGATGCTGCCACGCGCGGACATCGAGTGGATGGACGCAACTTCAACGGTGGCGCAGTGCCTGGCGCAGGCCAGCAACGGTGGCAGCAAGGGCACGCATTCCTGGTATCCGGTGTGCCGTGGCTCACTGGACCAGGTTGTGGGCTTGATCAGCGTTGCGAGGCTGCTGCAGCTGGGCACGCTGCATGCGGGCAGCGTGGAGGCGGTGGCAGAGACTGCAGCTTTTGTGCCCGAGACGCTTAGTGGCATGGAGCTCATTGAGCAGTTCCGCGCCAAGTCCGGGCGTATGGTCTTTGTGGTGGACGAATATGGCGTGGTGCAGGGTCTGTTGACCCCACACGACCTGCTGGAGGCCATTACCGGCGAGCTAAAGCCCGACGCCCAGACACAGGCATGGGCTACCCACCAGACCGATGGCTCCTGGGCATTGGATGGCTCCATGCCCGTGGGCGAGCTCAAGGCCCGCCTGGGCATTGATGAATTGCCCCAAGAGGACCGTGGCCGCTACAACACGCTGGCCGGTTTGTTGATGGCGGTATCGGGCGATTTGCCTGTCGTGGGCGAGCGTATCGATTGTGCAGACTGGCAGTTTGAAGTGACGGCGCTGGAGGGCAAGCGCATCGACAAAGTGCTGGCCCGCAGCTTGGCTTTGAGCTGAGAGAAACAGTCTTGCTTTACACGCGGCCGGTCAATCGGTAGGCCAAGCCGCCCAGCAACTCGTGGAGGACCAATTGCCAGCTGCGCAGCCCTGATACCAGCGAGTATTCGGTCCACGGAGTCGCCAGGCCGGTACGAAAATCGACCGGGTAGGCGGTGACGTTCCAACCCGCCTTGGTAAACGTTGCCATGGATCGTGGCATGTGCCAAGCGGATGTGACCAGCAGCCAGCGCTGTGTCACATCCACCCCCGGCAACTGTGCAGATAGCGTAGCATTTTCATGGGTGGTGCGCGAGGCTGTTTCGTAGCGCACGCCTGGCCCGGACACCCCCATGCTGTCAAAGAAAATTTTTGCGCGCTGTGCCTCGCTGAGGGTGCCCAGCGGCACGTCAGGGCCACCACCGGTATACACCATATGCAGATGCGGGTTGGCCCGCAGCATGGCAATGGGCGCGGTCATGCGCTCTGCGGCGTCGTTGAGCACGGTTTGAATGTGGGCCTGGGCGACGTAGCTGGGATCTGTAGACCCACCCAGCACCACCATTCCAACGTAGCCCTTTAAATCAACCTGTGGAGGCATCTCGGCGTATTGATTTTCCAACTGGCGGATCAGTAAATCCGGTAAAGGTTGCCAGCCCAGCAGCAGGAGCAGGGCCAGGGCCATACCCACAAGCTTTCGCGCCAGCTTCGGGCGGTTGCGCGCCCACAGGCTGGCCAGTAGCAGGGCCATCACCCAGGTCAGCGGCTGGGTCAATACCGCAAATATTTTGGAGACAAAGAACACGGTAGACGGGTAGGTGTAATTGCGGAAAAGGCCGAGATGGTAGGGCTGGGTTTGATGAAAAGGGTTAACCCTTAGTGGATCACCACACTTGTGACAAGAGGCCTTTGGATTAACACTCGCACCCATCTCATCACCAATGGATTACACACCATGAAAATTCGCGCTTTAGTACTGGGTCTGGCTATTGGAACAATGTCCATGCTGTCTTACGCCCAGCAGCCCATTGTCATCAAGTTTAGCCATGTGGTGGCAGCTGATACGCCCAAAGGCAAAGCGTCTGATTTCTTTGCCAAGCGGGCGATGGAATTGACCAAGGGCAAAGTCAAGGTTGACATCTACCCCAACAGCCAGCTCTACAAGGACAAGGAAGAGATGGAGGCACTGCAAATTGGCGCAGTGCAAATGTTGGCTCCCTCATTGGCCAAATTCGGACCGCTGGGCGTCAAGGAATTTGAAGTGTTTGACTTCCCCTTCATTTTTGACGACACGGCAGACCTGCACAAAATCACACAAGGCCCTGTCGGTGCCAGCCTGCTGGCCAAGCTGGAACCCAAGGGCGTCAAAGGCCTGGCGTTTTGGGACAACGGCTTCAAGTCTTTTTCGGCCAACACACCATTGAAGGCTGCCGCTGACTTCAAAGGTAAAAAATTCCGCATCCAGTCTTCCAAAGTGCTGGAAGAGCAGATCCGCACACTGGGTGGTATTCCGCAAGTGATGGCGTTCTCCGAGGTGTACCAAGCGCTGCAGACCGGCGTGGTGGACGGCACTGAAAACCCGATCTCCAATTTCTACAGCCAAAAAATGCACGAAGTGCAAAAGCACCTCTCCCTCACCAACCATGGCTACCTGGGTTATGCCGTCATCGTGAACAAGAAGTTCTGGGACGGTTTGCCAGCCGACGTGCGTGGTCAGTTGGAGCAAGCTATGAAGGAAGCCACCGTGTTGGCAGACAAGATTGCCCAGGAAGAAAACGACCACGCCCTGGACGGCGTCAAGAAGGCGGGCAAGACCACCGTCTATGTGCCTACCAAGGAAGAACGTCTAGCCTTGAAGAAGGTCTTGGTGCCCGTGCACGCCAAGATGGCAGAACGCGTGGGCAAGGAGTTGCTGGATTCGATCTACAAGGACACCGGCTTTGATCCAAACAAGTTGTAAATCCAGCTAGCGCATCGTTACCCACCGGTTCGTCACTTACGGAACGCACACCATGAAATTTCTAGACCACCTGGAGGAATGGATCATCACCTTCCTCATGGGCGGAGCAACGCTCATCATCTTCTTTGCAGTGTTGCACCGCTATCTGGCCAGCGCGCCCATTCCTTACTTGCAAGACTGGATGTTGACGCTCAACTTCAGCTGGGCGCAAGAGCTGTGCATCATCATGTTTGTGTGGATGGCCAAGTTTGGCGCTGCCTACGGTGTGCGCACCGGCATCCACGTAGGCGTGGACGTAATCGTTAACCGGTTGGAAGAAAAGACCCGCGCCAAGTTCGTGCTGTTCGCGTTGCTGGCCGGTGCTGCATTCACGGGCTGCATTGGTTACCTGGGCGGTCATTTTGTGTGGGACAACGGTGCCCACCACGCTTTCCTGAAGCTGTTTGGCATGAACGTGGGTGACATACCCGAAGGCCCGACAACGCCAGACCTGGAATGGCCCACCTGGATGGTTTATTGCGCCATTCCCTTTGGCTCTTCGCTGATGTCGTTCCGTTTCCTGCAAGTGGCCTGGGGCTTCTACAAGACCGGAGAGATTCCACACCACGACCATGCCCACGTTGAAGGTGTGGACGAAGTGCACCCACCGATCGACACCGCACGCAAGAGCGGGGGAGCCACAGCATGAACGCAGCCATTCTTTTCGGGCTCTTGATCGCGTTGATGCTGACCGGCATGCCGATCTCGATCTCTCTGGGCCTGACCGTACTGACCTTTATTTTGACGATGACGCAGGTTCCGCTGGAAGCGGTCGCGCTGAAGCTGTTTACCGGTATCGAGAAGTGGGAAATCATGGCGATTCCCTTCTTCATCCTGGCGGGCAATTTCCTGACGCACGGTGGTGTCGCAAGGCGCATGATCAACTTCGCCACCTCACTGGTGGGCCATTGGCATGGCGGCCTGGCACTGGCCTCCATCCTGGCCTGCGCCATGTTTGCGTTGGTCTGCGGCTCCAGTGTGGCCACGGTGGTGGCGATTGGTTCCATCGTGTTGCCGGCCATGGTGGCGCACGGCTATCCCATGGCCTTTGGCGCGGGTGTCATCATCACGGCGGGTTCGCTGGGCATCTTGATGCTGCCCTCCATCCCCAAGGTGATCTATGCCATTTCGACCAACACCTCTATTGGCGCTTTGTTTGTTGCTGGTCTGTTACCCGGCACCTTGCTAACCATCATGCTGGGGGGCGTCACCTGGTACATCGCCAAGAAGAATGGCTACCCCCGCATGGACAAGGCGACCTGGATGCAGCGGCTGAAGTTTTTCCAGAACAGCGTCTGGGGGCTGATGCTGGTTGTCATCATCGTGGGCGGTATCTACTCCGGCATCTTCACAGCAACAGAAGCGGCGGCCATGGCGGCGGTGTATTCGTTCTTCGTGTCGGTCTTTGTCTACAAAGACATGAAGATGAAAGACGTGCCCCGCGTGCTGCGCGAATCGGCCAATATGTCGGCGATGCTGCTTTACATCATCACCAACGCAGTGCTGTTCTCCTTCGTGCTCGCCAATGAGAATTTGCCGCACCGCCTGGCGGACTGGATGCTGAGCATGAACCTGGGCAAAGAAGGTTTCCTGTTCGTCGTCAACATCATCTTGCTGATGGCGGGTAACTTCATGGAGCCCTCATCCATCATCTTGATCATGGCGCCGATCTTCTTCCCGGCGGCCATGCAGTTGGGCATCAACCCGGTGCACTTCGGTATCTTGATCGACGTGAACATGGAAGTGGGGTTGTGCCATCCGCCGGTGGGCTTGAACCTGTATGTAGCCTCCGGCATCTCCAAGCTGGGTATTACGGAGCTGACCAAAGCGGTGATGCCGTGGCTGTGTACCATGATCGTGTTCCTGGTCATCGTGACCTACTGGCCTTGGCTGACGCTGGTGGTTCCGCAAATGATGGGCATGCTGTAAGCGCCTGCGTTCCAGTAGCCAAAGCCCGGACTTGTCCGGGCTTTTTTCTTCCCTGTTTGACATTCAACTATGAACACACTTGTTTTCGTTACCGGCTTTTGCATCGTCGCCGTTCTGGTCTACATGGCACGTTACAGCGGCAGGGTGCGGGTCGAGCAAGTCCGCGTCATTGAAGCGCCACTGGCCGCGGTGTATGCCAAGGTCGCCGACCTTGCAGAGTGGCAACAATGGAACCCCTGGGTGGACGCGCAAGCCGCAACCACGTTGACGCTGTCTGAGCGTACCGACCAGGCGGGCAGCCGCTGCACGTGGACCAGTGACAGCGTGGGTGCAGGCGTCGTAGAACATCTGCGCCTTTTTCCAGGCCAGCGCGTGGAGCAGCGCCTGCGGCTCAAACAACCCTTTACGGTGACGGGCCGCAGCGAGTGGACATTCAAGGACATGGTTGGAAAGACTGAAGTGCGTTGGAAACTCCGGGGCCGTGTCGCATTTTCCATGCGCGCTTTTTCCACCACCGTAAAAGCTTCTTTGGCGCTGGACTGCCGTTACGGGCTGGACCAGATTGCCAATCTGTTGGAACCCGCCGCGGCACCACGCTATACGATTGAGCACTTGGGCGTGCAAGAGGTAGCGGCCACGCACTATGTGTACAAAACCTACCAGGGCAGCATCAGCGGTCTGCCACAGGCCCTGCGCAGCGCGGTGGCCGGTTTGCGCCAACAATTGACCGAGCTGGGGATTGCAGCCACCGGCGAACCGCTGGCCCTGTATTTCAAAACCAATATCAAACTGCGCACCACTCTTTGCCATATCGGTATTCCGATCGGCAACGTCAGCGAAGCGGGCGCCATGCAAGTGCGAGAGCTGAGTGCACACCGCGCCTATGCTGCGCGTTTGCACGGCAGCCCCAAAGCGCTGGAGATTGCCTGGTACCACGCCATGCAACGCATGATGGCCGAGAAGACCAAGCCAGACCAGCGCTTGCCGCCGTTTGAGCGGTATCTGGTGTCAGACGACAGCGCTGACGAGAACGGCAGTACTATCGAGCTGCACGTACCCGTATTGCCCGCGTGAGGGTGTTCAGCAATGAATTTTGGGAGTTGAGGCCATGCCAGAAACCGCACACAGTCTGATTGCCTTTTGCCGGGGAAACAAACGCGTGTGCCCCATGCCCCAAAGCTGGAACGCGCTGTTTGAGATGCTGCCCAACCGCAAGCGCACGGCCCTCGGTTGGGAGCCTGCGTTGCCGTTGATCCTGCAAGCCTGGGACAGCACGCCCGGTGCACTCAAGACCTTGCGTTTGTCCGAACACATCGAGTGGGCTGCAGAGCAGGGCGCGCTGGAGGCCGTCGCCGCTTTCCTGCATGCCCTGCCCGAAGATGAGTGGTTGCACGCCAGTTAGCAGCGCTGCCACCGCAACTATTTCCGTTTGGCAGTAACTTGCAGATTGCGTGATTTGGCATAGGTAGGCGCACGCCGTTGCAGGCTGGCCTGCTCATACGCATAGGCCATGGCAATCAGAGGCCCTTCAGCCCAGGCACTGGCTACAAACGACAGACCAACAGGCAGGCCTTGCACAAAGCCGCAGGGCACCGTGATATGCGGGTAGCCAGCCACGGCGGCCGGCGTCGTAAAACTTCCGCCCGATGCATCGCCGTTGATGAAGTCCGTCAGCCATGCCGGGCCGCAGGTTGGAGCCACCAGCGCATCGAGCTGGTGCTCTTTCATGACCTGGTCAATTCCTTCCTCACGCGCATAGTGGTGGTTGTTGGCCAGCGCCTCAATGTATTCCTTACTGTCGAGTCCGCCCTTGGTCTGGGCGTTCACAAAATGCTCTTGCCCGAAGTAGCGCATTTCTTGGGTGCGGTGCTGGTCGTTGAAGGCGATCACGTCGGCCAGGGTTTTAAGCGGTGCGCCGGGCCCATAGTCGGCCAGGTAGGTGGCCATGTCGGCCTTCAGTTCGTACAGCAAAACGGTGAGTTCGGTGTCCGCGCACTTGGCGACATTGGGTACTTCGGCCACCTCCACCAGCGTGGCGCCCTGTGCTTTCAATACCGCCAGCTGCGATTCGACCAGGGCTGCGACCAGTTCGCCAGAGCTGGTGAGCTGTCCGCGCACCACGCCTACGCGTTTGCCTTGCAAACCACTGCGGTTCAAAAACTGCGTGTAGTCCGCCTTCTTCTGGTCGGCCAGGGCGGTGGCGGGGTCCCGTGTGTCGCTGCCGGCCATCGCTGTCAGCAGCACGGCTGCATCGGCCACCGTGCGGGTCATGGGGCCGGCCGTGTCTTGCGAATGGGCGATCGGGATCACCCCGGCGCGGCTGACCAGGCCCACGGTTGGCTTGATGCCCACCAGACTGGCTACCGACGCGGGAGAGGTGATGGAGCCATCGGTCTCCGTGCCCACGGCGACTGCCGCCAGACTGGCCGCCATGCTGGCGCCCGAGCCCGAACTGGAGCCGCTGGTATTGCGGTCCAGCGCGTAGGGGTTGAGCGATAGCCCACCGCGCGCACTCCAGCCGCTGGTGGATCGTGTGGAGCGCATGTTGGCCCACTCCGACAAATTGGTTTTTCCCAGAATCACAGCGCCCGCCTCACGCAGGCGGGCCACCAACGCCGCATCGCGTGGCGGTTTGACACCTACCAAAGCCAGAGACCCAGCGGTGGTCTGCATCTTGTCTGCTGTGGCGATATTGTCTTTGAGCAAGACCGGTATGCCGTGCAAAGGCCCGCGTGCGCCCGTGGCCTTGCGCTCGGCATCCAGTGCGGTGGCGATGGCCAAGGCGTCTGGATTTAGTTCAATCACCGAATTCAGTTTAGGCCCCGCTTTGTCCACAGCAGCAATACGCGCCAGGTACAACTGCACCAACTGCCGTGCCGTCGTCTCGCCCGATGCCATGGCCGCTTGTAATGCGGCGACCGTCTTTTCTGCGACATCAAAAGTGGTGCCGTGTGTTGTGGTCGCTTGAGCGGTCATGGCCGATCCTCCTGTCAATAGCATCAGTTCTACAAAATCACGTCGCTGCATGGATGATTCCCTTTGTGCGTTTGGATCGATCGGATACTGTCCGCGCGGATCGAGCCCCGGCAATCGCGCGACACAAGATATGCGAGCAGTCTTGTTGACCCGAGCGGCACCTGTAGCCAGATGTCAGACCGGGCCGCTGTTCCAAATGGTCGAATGCTTTTTTACCAATTTAGGGAAAGCGCCTGCGTGTAACGATTCCAGAGTGGACAGCGCGAACAGGACATCCGCCGGAAAACCTTCCCGTGGAACGCCGCGCTTGTAGACGAGCAATTGGTCCATTAGTTCATTGAACTCTGGATGGCCCCAAAACAATTTGAGCTTTGCCCCAATAGACGGGAAGACCTCATTGACCAGCTTGTAGTCGCCGATTTTTTCAATCATGCGGGGGCTCCAATATGCCGATGCGGCAATATCTGTTGTTGATCCATTTCCAACCATGTCTAGTTTGCTATTGGTTGGCCCGGGTGTAAAGCGGGATTTGCGCTGGATTCACCCGCGATGCGGACATAAAAAAACCCTGGTGTTTGAATACCAGGGCTTTGAAATGTGGTGCCGCTTGACGGAATCGAACTGTCGACCTTCTCCTTACGAATGAGTAGTTAAGGGTTTTTGGGATAGTCCGCGTTACTCGGCGACAATATAAATCAACGAGTTACAGCGATTTTATCGGAGACGAAAGCCGATGACAATTGGCGATTGTCATTGCCGTTGTGCCAGGGCTGTGCCACGGGGAACCCTTGGATGGCGTCAGTCTGCCCGCTCAGATGCTAGAATTTATGACGATGCCGCTTTAGCTCAGTTGGTAGAGCAAATCCTTCGTAAGGATGAGGTCAACAGTTCGATTCCGTTAAGCGGCACCAATCATCAAAGTCCGAATGCCGCCGTGTGCGGCTTTTTGCATTTTTAGCTGGCCCTGACCCAGTAGATGGCAAT
>NZ_JANXUQ010000229.1 GCF_025356155.1 Rhodoferax sp.
TGTCGCGTTTCTGAAGAGCCCTGTCGGGCAGATGTTCCACCAGTTTTTTGGCGAAAACATGTTGCGCGCAGACGTGTGCAATGCGGTAGAAGAGTTGGGCCAGTTGTTGGACCATGACGGCCCGGTTGGCGCGTCCGAGCGGAACGCTGCGCGCATCTTCAATGCCGACCATTGCTTCTTTGTGACCAATGGCACCAGTACCAGCAACAAGATGGTCTGGCACCACACGGTAGCGCCGGGCGATGTGGTCGTAGTGGACCGCAATTGCCACAAGTCCATCCTGCACGCCATCATCATGACGGGCTCGATCCCGGTGTTTTTGAAGCCCACGCGCAACCACTTCGGCATCATCGGCCCAATCCCAAAGGAAGAGTTTGAACAGGCGGCCATTCAGCGCAAGATCGCCGCCAATCCCCTGCTAAAAGGTGTGGACGCCAAGGCGGTAAAACCGCGCGTGCTGACCATTACCCAGTCCACCTACGACGGCGTGTTGTACAACACGGAGACCATTAAGAAGATGCTCGACGGCTACGTCGAGAACCTGCACTTTGACGAGGCCTGGCTGCCACACGCCGCCTTCCATCCGTTCTACGGCTCGTACCACGCCATGGGCAAGCGCCGCACGCGGCCCAAGCACGCCATGGTCTACGCCACGCACTCCATACACAAACTGTTGGCCGGTATAAGCCAAGCCAGCCAGGTTTTGGTACAAGATTCACAGACGGTGAAGTTGGACAAGCACTTGTTCAACGAAGCGTATTTGATGCATACCTCTACCTCCCCGCAGTACAGCATCATTGCCAGTTGCGATGTGGCGGCGGCCATGATGGAGCCGCCCGGCGGCACGGCCCTGGTCGAAGAAAGCATTGCAGAAGCCCTCGACTTCCGCCGCGCCATGCGCAAGGTAGACGAAGAGTATGGCTTGGACTGGTGGTTCAAGGTCTGGGGCCCGGACAAACTTGCGGACGAGGGCATTGGCCGTTCCGACGACTGGATCATCAAGGGTGAATCCAAGAACGCCAAGGCGGGTGTGAACTGGCACGGCTTCGGCAAGATGGCCACCGGTTTCAATATGCTGGACCCGATCAAGTCCACCATCGTGACGCCTGGCATGGACCTGAACGGCAAGTTCGCCAAGACCGGCATTCCGGCCAGCATCGTGACCAAGTTTTTGGCTGAACACGGCGTGGTGGTCGAGAAGACCGGCCTGTACAGCTTCTTCATCATGTTCACGATCGGCATCACCAAGGGCCGCTGGAACAGCATGTTGACCGCCTTGCAGCAGTTCAAGGACGACTACGACAAGAACCAGCCCATGTGGCGCATCCTGCCCGAGTTTTGCCAGAAGTACCCGAAATACGAGCAAATGGGCCTGGCCGATTTGTGCCAGCACATCCATGCGCTGTACGCCAAGTACGACATCGCCCGCCTGACCACGGACATGTACCTCAGCGACCTCACCCCGGCCATGAAGCCTAGCGACGCCTACGCGCACATCGCACTGCGCAAGACCGAGCGGGTGGAGATCGACAAGCTGGAAGGCCGCATCACTGTGGGCCTGGTGACACCTTACCCACCCGGCATTCCGTTGCTGATTCCGGGCGAAGTGTTCAACAAGAAGATCGTGGATTACCTCAAGTTCTCCCGCGAGTTCAATGCCAAGTGCCCCGGCTTTGAGACCGATATCCACGGGCTGGTGGAGGAGCGGGGTGAAGACGGCATCGTTCACTACTATGCCGACTGCGTGAAGTAAGCCGATTCGCCAAAAGAAAAATAGCGCCCAGGAGGCGCTATTTTTTTGATAGCTACCCAGGCATATTCTGCGAGGGCTAGCGGCCGATTTGTCTTAAGGAGCTTCTAAAACGGCTACCGCCGCTTGGCTGACGCCGCAATCCACATACGTGATCTGCGCGGTCATGCCGGACGCCAGATCGCTGAGCAGGAAGGCGGCCACATTGCCTACTTCGTCAATGGTCACGTTGCGGCGCATGGGTGCAGCGTTGGCGGAGATGGCCAACAACTTGCCAAAATCCTTGATACCGCTGGCAGCCAGGGTCTTGATGGCACCCGCGCTGATGCCGTTCACCCGCATGCCGCGTTGGCCAACCGCCTCGGCCAGGTAACGCACCGAAGATTCCAGCGATGCCTTGGCCAATCCCATCGTGTTGTAGCTTGGCACCACGCGCACACCGCCCAGATAAGAGAGGGTCAACAATGAGGCGTTGTCGTTCAGGTAGGGGAGGGCAGCCTTGGCCATGCCAGGGAAGCTATAGGCGCTGATGTCGTGGGCGATGCGGAAATTTTCGCGCGTCAGACCATCCAGAAAGTTACCCGCAATGGCTTCACGGGGGGCAAAACCAATGCTGTGTACAAAGCCGTCAAATTTGGGCCAGTGTGTGGCCAGATCTGCGAACAACTTGTCGATCTGGGCGTCGTCGGCCACATCGCAATCAAATATCAGTTTGGAGTTGAAGTCGGCTGCAAATTCAGTAATGCGCTCTTTGAAGCGCTCGCCCACGTAACTGAAGGCCAGTTCAGCGCCTTGGTCGTGGCAGGCCTTGGCGATGCCGTACGCAATGGAGCGGTTGGACAACACACCCGTAATCAATTATTTTTTGCCTGCTAAAAATCCCATTTCATCCTCTTGTCTATTGCATGTCTCGATCCAGAATTGTCGCATGCCAATGGCGGACCAAGCGACTTGCAACGGTCACACAGGTCCGGGGCTGGCCGCAAGCCGCCAGAATCGACCGTATTTCGCGGGTAGGACTTGAATAACCCTTACAAATCAAGGCCCTTAGCACGTTTTTGCAGTACAATCCGGGCTCACGACCAAACGGGCGGGTAATTACCG
>NZ_JANXUQ010000284.1 GCF_025356155.1 Rhodoferax sp.
GCCTGGTTGCGGCCCTCGCCATCCTGGCGAGGACCACGTCCATTGCGGCCGCCACGTCCGTTGCGATTTTCACGACCTTCGCGGGCTTGTTGTTGGCCCTCGTTGCGGGTGTTGTTGTCGGCATCGCCTTCTGAGGTGGCATCGGCACGGCCTTCTGCACGCGGCTGCTCGGTGCGTTCACCGATTTCATTGCGCTCGCCACCGCCACGTCCACCACGGCCGCCACGTTCACCGCGCTCGCGTGGAGCGCGATCGGGGCGTTGTTCTTGGCGATTGGCGTCTGGTCCGCCCGGGGCTTGTTGGCCACCGGCTTGTACGTTGGTGTCCATAGGCATGGGTTTGCCTTCAGCGTCAAAACGCTCGCGCTGTGCGCCGCCTTGGCGCTCAGCACCGCTACCGCCACGCCCACCGCGTCCACCACGGCTGTTGCGTCCGTCACCACGGCCTTCACCGCGGGGACCACGGCCTTCGCCACGCGGTTCGTTGCGGCCCGGGCCCTCTGTGCGACCTTCACCGGGCTTGCCGCCGTTGCGGTTGCTGCCATCACGGTTGCGTCCATCGCGTGTTTCGCGGCCTTCAGGCGCTTTAGGCGCTGTGGCTGGCACAGGCTTGATCGGAGCAGGTGGCTCCGCGGCAAACAGGCTCTTCAGCCAGCCAAAGAAGCCTTTTTCAGCGGCTACGGGTGGCTTGGCTTCGGCCACTGGCGCGCTGCGCTGCGGCGCAACTGCGGGCTGGGGCTGTGCGGCCGGGCGCGGTGCAGCGATAGGCGCCGGAGCATCCGGCAACACACCCTTGATGATGGGCGTTTGCTTGTTGGTGGGCTCTTGCGAGCGGCGTGTCACACTGGTGGCGTCTTCCATCTCGTCAGCCATCTTGTAACTGGCTTCGATGTTGTCCAGACGCGGATCGTCGTGCTTCAGGCGTTCCAGCTTGTAGTTGGGTGTTTCCAGTGTCTTGTTGGGCACCAACAGCACGTTGATACGCTGCTTGAGCTCAATCTTGGCGACTTCGGAGCGCTTTTCGTTCAGCAAGAACGATGCAACGTCGACAGGCACCTGGCACAACACGGAGGCGGTGCTGTCCTTCAGCGATTCTTCTTGGATGATCCGCAAAATCTGCAGCGCGCTGGATTCGGTGTCGCGGATGTGGCCTGCACCGCCACAACGGGGGCAGGGAATGGATGCACCTTCGCTCAGCGCTGGGCGCAGGCGCTGGCGGCTCATTTCCATCAGGCCGAATTTGCTGATGGTGCCGAACTGCACACGGGCACGGTCCTGGCGCAGGGCGTCGCGCAAGCGGTTTTCCACTTCGCGGCGGTTGCGGGACTCTTCCATGTCGATAAAGTCGATGACGATCAGGCCACCCAAATCGCGCAAACGCATCTGGCGCGCCACTTCGTCAGCGGCTTCCAGGTTGGTGCGGGTCGCAGTCTCTTCGATGTCACCGCCTTTGATGGCCCGGGCCGAATTGACGTCGACCGACACCAAAGCTTCGGTGTGGTCGATGACGATGGCGCCGCCGGAGGGCAGTTGCACCGTGCGGGCGTACGCGGATTCGATCTGGTGTTCGATCTGGAAGCGGCTGAACAGTGGGGCGTCGTCACGGTAGCGCTTCACGCGGGCGGCGTGCTCGGGCATCACGTGGGCCATGAACTGCTGGGCTTGTTCGTACACGTCGTCGGTATCGATCAGGATGTCGCCGATGTCGTGGTTGAAGTAATCACGGATCGCGCGGATCACCAGGCTGGATTCCTGGTAAATCAGGTAGGCACCCTTGCCACCCTTGGCTGCGCCATCGATAGCGGTCCACAGCTTCAACAGGTAGTTCAAGTCCCACTGCAGCTCAGGTGCGCTGCGGCCGATGCCGGCGGTGCGGGCGATGATGGACATGCCGTTGGGGTATTCCAACTGGTCCATGTTTTCTTTGAGTTCGGCGCGGTCTTCACCTTCGATGCGGCGCGACACACCACCACCGCGGGGGTTGTTGGGCATCAGCACCACATAGCGGCCGGCCAGCGAGACGAAGGTTGTCAGGGCTGCGCCCTTGTTGCCACGTTCTTCTTTTTCGACCTGGACCAGCAATTCCTGGCCTTCGCGGATCGCATCCTGGATGCGGGCCTGGGAGGCGGAAACGCCTTCCTTGAAGTACATGCGGGAGATTTCTTTGAACGGCAGGAAGCCGTGGCGGTCTTCGCCGTAGTCGACGAAACAGGCTTCCAGCGAGGGCTCGACGCGGGTGACGACAGCCTTGTAGATATTGCCCTTGCGCTGTTCGCGCCCTTCGATTTCGATTTCGTAGTCGAGGAGTTTTTGTCCGTCGACGATGGCCAGGCGGCGTTCTTCAGCCTGCGTGGCGTTGATTAGCATCCGTTTCATGGAGTGCGTCCTTCTTCTTCAGTTTTACATGCCCTCTAGGGGCAATTGATACCTGGACTGAACGAGACGAATGCGAGGTGGAATTGCCGGAGAACTTCGACTCAAATGAGGCGACGAAGCGTAGGCGCGTGGAGGGGAGCGAGGGGATGCGTTTGTGGGTTTGCTATCAATTGCATAGCTGGTTGCGCCCGTTTGACGAGGGCTAGAGGCCGATTCGTGCCAAGCAACGGGGCGAAAACGCTCCGTAGGCAAAGACACAGCAGGCACATCAGCACAAACATCTCGCTTCATTCCGTTCGCAGACGAGGAGTCTGCAAACTGTGGGTATTCCGTATCAGTATTTCGTTTCGTAGTCTTGACCGTGTTGTTTGCAGACCACCACAGGCGTTTGGCGTGTGGTTTGTTTGCAGCCCAACCCGGCGGCATCGACCTTCCAGCGTGTCTGCGGGCGGTGTGTGGACTAAACTCCAGACAAATCAACCACTTACAGCGTAACGCTAGTGAAACACATTATAGGGGGCATTCCTGCCCCCCCATCGGCCCAAGTTCAGCCCCAGGTGAAAACCCTGACTATTGATGAGGATGGGGCTGGGCAGCGGTTGGACAATTACCTGATGCGCCACCTCAAGGGTGTTCCGAAGACCCACGTCTACCGGATCATCCGCAGTGGCGAGGTGCGGGTCAACAAGGGGCGGGCGTCGGCCGAAACCCGTTTGAATGCGGGTGATGTGGTGCGCCTCCCCCCGGTGCGGATCTCCGAGCGGGTCGCGGAAAAGGCCCAGGCCATGGCCGAGCAGGTTGCCAGCCACGCACCGGCCAAGGAATTTGCGGTTTTGTTTGAGGACGACAGCCTGCTGGCCATCAACAAGCCGGCTGGCGTGGCGGTCCACGGCGGTTCGGGCGTCAGTTTTGGCGTCATCGAGCAGTTGCGCATGGCGCGGCCCCAGGCCAAATTCCTGGAACTGGTGCACCGGCTGGACCGTGAAACCAGCGGCATCTTGCTGGTCGCCAAGAAGCGCAGCGCGCTGAAGAACCTGCAGGACCAGTTCCGCGAGCGGGAAACCGGCAAGACTTACCTGGCGATGGTGATTGGCCAATGGCCTGCTAATAAGAAGGTGCTGGACAAGCCGCTGCACAAGTATTTGCTGCCCGATGGCGAGCGCCGCGTGAAGGTGGTGGCCAAGGACGATCCGGACGGCATGCCATCCCTGACCCTGGTCAAGGTGCGTGAGGCGGGCGGTGTAGTTCCGGGCACCCACCCGGCGCCTGTCGCCAGCGACCGGGGTTACTCCTTGCTGGAGGTCACGATCAAGACCGGGCGCACCCACCAGATTCGGGTTCACCTGGCGTCCGAGGGCCTGCCCATCGTTGGCGACGACAAATACGGCGATTTCGACAGCAACAAGGCCCTGGCCCGCGCCAACAGCACCACGCCGCTCAAACGCATGTTCCTGCATGCCTGGCGGCTGCAGTGCAACCACCCAGCCACCGGCAAGCGCCTGGAACTTCAGGCAGACTTGCCAGCAGAACTGGTCCAGTTCGTGCATCAGGTATTGCCACAAGCCAGTTGAGCAGCGGTCTTTTTTCAGTTTTATCCATCACCATGTCTACGTCCAAGCCGACCAAACCCTCCCGCCCCTTTGACCTGATCGCTTTCGATTGGGATGGCACGCTGTTTGACTCTACGGCCATCATCACCCGCTGTATCCAGGCGGCAGTGGAAGATGTGGGTGGGCGCAGACCCAGCGACAGGGACGCCGCTTATGTCATCGGCTTGGGCCTGATGCAGGCATTGGCGCATGCTGCGCCCGACGTGCCGCCCAGCAAATACGCGGAACTGGGAGCTCGGTACAAGCACCATTACACAGCGCACCAGAATGACATCAGCCTGTTCGAGGGCGTGTTGCCCCTGCTGGCAGACCTCAAGGCGCGCAACTACGTGCTGGCCGTGGCCACCGGCAAAAGCCGGCGCGGACTGAATGAGGTGTTGAAGACGTCCGAGCTGCACGGCTTGTTCCACGCCTCCCGCACGGCGGACGAAACGGCCGGTAAGCCCAACCCCCTGATGCTGAAAGAACTGATGCAGGAATTCGGCGTCCCCGCCGAGCGCGTGCTGATGGTGGGTGACACCACGCACGACCTGCAGATGGCGCTGAATGCCGGTTGCCCCAGCGTGGGTGTCAGCTACGGCGCCCATGAGCCGGCAGCCTTTGCTGAGTTGAAGCCCCTGTTTGTGGCGCATACCGTGGCCGAGCTGCAGGCCTGGTTCGCAACCCATGCCTGACATGCCCATGTACCGTGCCATGACCGAAACTTCTGGCCCCGCCATACCCCTATGCAATTCCACGGATCTTGTAGATAGCGGCGAGGCAGTGCCCTTTGACGTGGTCTATTGCGGGCGAACCTCGCGTGGCTTTGCCATCCGCTTCGAAGGCCAAGTCTATGCATACCTGAACCAATGCTCCCACGTCCCCACGGAGATGGACTACCAGCCCAACCGCTTCTTCGACAGCTCGGGCAGTTGGCTGATGTGCGCCACCCACGGCGCCATGTACCGGCCACAGACCGGCCTTTGCATCGGTGGGCCTTGCCGTGGAGGGCTGATAAAGATCGCCCTTACCGAGCGAGATGGTGTTGTCCACTGGCATACTGGCCGCAACCTGCAAACACTTGAATTTTGATACGACCGCTCCGAACCACCCTGACAATTTTTTCATAATGACGAATTCACCCCAAGCCCCCGAAGACATTACAGATGCTGCTATCAAAAACGATGCATTGACTGGCGCGTCCGGTGCCGGGCATGCGCCAGGGTGGGAACGCAGTGCACTCGAGACACTGGCGTTGGCCGCCATTGCCGAGCAGCGCCAGGCGCGCCGCTGGCGCAATGCCATCCGCATCGCGTGGCTGGTTTTCCTGGTAGCCCTGGTCTGGCTGGGCGTGGACAAGGGCAGTTCTACGACCGACACATCGACGCCGCACACCGCCCTGGTCAAGATCCAGGGCGAAATCGCCTCGGGCTCGGACGCCAGCGCGGAGCTGATCGTGGCTGCGATGCGCAGCGCGTTTGAAGACAAGGGCGCCCAAGCCGTGGTGTTGCTGATCAATTCGCCCGGCGGCAGCCCTGTGCAGGCCGGCATCATCAACGACGAAATCCACCGGCTGAAGGCCTTGCACAAAAAGCCCATTTACGCGGTGGTCGAAGAGACCTGCGCATCGGCGGCCTATTACATTGCTGCCGGTGCCGACAAGATCTTTGTTGACAAGGCCAGTGTGGTCGGCAGCATTGGCGTGCTGATGGACGGCTTCGGCTTCACGGGGCTGATGGACAAAATTGGTGTGGAGCGCCGCCTGATGACGGCCGGCGAGAACAAGGGCTTTATGGACCCCTTCAGCCCGCAGACCGAAAAGCAACGTGCTTTTGCTCAGGCCATGCTGGACCAAATCCACCAGCAGTTCATCAGCGTGGTGAAACAAGGCCGTGGCACCCGCCTGAAAGAGACCCCGGAGATTTTCAGCGGTCTTTTCTGGACGGGCCAGCAAGCCATCGACATGGGCCTGGCCGACCAATTGGGTAACCTGGACTATGTGGCACGCGAAGTGGTCAAGGCGGAAGAGCTGATTGACTACACCCGCAAGGACAATGTTGCAGAACGCCTGGTCAAGCGCTTTGGCGCCTCGATTGGCGAAGGCAGCGTGAAAGCGCTGCGGGCTTTGCCCGCACTCCGTTAATAACTACTTGGCGGTTTAGCGGCCAATGGCAAACACGGTAGGCACCGTGTTTGCCAGCGTCCAAGCCTTGTGCTTCCAGTTCTTCGCCAGGTCGCTGTAACAAGCGGCTGACTCCAATGTCAATCCACTTGCTGTCGCCATGCGCGTGTTGTGCTGCAGGGTTTGCAACAGTGCATGTTGCATGGCCTGGTTGCGGTAAGGCGTCTCGATGAACAACTGCGTTTGCCCTGTCTTCAGCGCCAGGGATTCGAGCTCGCGAATGCGCTGGCTGCGCTCAGCGGGCGTGCTGGGCAGGTAGCCGACGAAGGCAAAACTCTGACCACTGAGCCCACTGGCGGCCAACGCCAATAGCAAAGAGACCGGCCCCACCAACGGCACGACGCGCAGACCCAGATCGTGCGCGGCGCGCACCACCGATGAACCAGGGTCGGCAATGGCGGGCATGCCTGCCTCACTGACCAAACCCATATTGGCGCCCTGTACAGCGGGTTGCAGCAGATGGCGGGCATCAAAGTGGCCCTGGTGGTCGCCCTTTTTATGTACTTCGTGCGGCAACTCCTGCAAATGCATGGCTTGTAGGGGCTGGCACAGTGGATGGGTCAGACCAATGCGCTTAAGGTAGGCGCGGGTTGACTTGGCGTTCTCACAAACCCAGTGCTGCAGCGAAGATGCGATCTCCAGTGTGGCGGCAGGCAGCACACGGTCCAGCGCCACCTGGGTATCGCAGCCAAAGTCCAACGGTGCGGGGACCAGGTACAACGTGCCAGGCTTACTCATGTGCCTAACCTTTGTGTGGCCAACAAGGGAATGCCAGCGGCACGCAGCATGCGGCTGGTGCGTATCAGCGGCAGCCCAACCAGCGCGGTCGGGTCATCGCTCTCGATGGCGTCGAGTAAGGCTATGCCTAAGCCTTCGCTCTTGGCGCTGCCCGCGCAATCATAGGGTTGTTCCTGGCGCAGGTAGTATTCAATTTCCGCATCGTCCAGCGCACGGAAAAGAACTTTGACCGGGGCCAGAGCCTGCTGGCAAAAGCCGCTTTGCAGGCAGACCACGGCCACCGCAGTTTGAAAAATGACGGTTTTACCGCGCATCTGGCGCAGTTGGGTGACGGCGCGGTCGTGTGTGCCGGGCTTACCAAGGGCTAGGCCATCCAGGTCAGCGACCTGGTCCGAACCAATCACGATGCAATCCGGAAAGCGCGCCGCGACAGCGTGTGCCTTGGCCAAGGCCAGCCGCTGGGCCATTGCCGCCGGGTGCTCGTCAGGCAGAGGGGCTTCATCCACATGCGGCGATTCCACGGAGAAGGGAATGTTCAAACGGCCCAGCAACTCGCGCCGGTAGGCGGACGTCGATCCGAGTATGAGTTTTCTGTTGGAAATGTCTGGCATGGCCCGATTCTCTTACACTGCGCGCATGAAACACGACTACGACGCCCAGCACCTGAATATCGAGGCTTTTGCCATCGCAAACGGCAGCATCGCCGGCACTGAAAGTCTGGCCCGCTTTGGCCGCTTGCTGGAAGAGGCGCAAGGCGCGGGCTCGCAGAACCCGGTGCACCTTACGGCCAAAGGCATGACGCGGCCCAACGGCTCGACCAGCGAGCAGATCTGGTTGGCCCTGACCGCCGAAGTCGCCTTGCCACAGACCTGCCAGCGCTGCCTGGGGCCAGTGGATGTGCCGGTATCCTTTGCGCGGGAATTCCGTTTTGTGGCCAGTGAAGAGGTTGCTGCCGTAGAAGATGAGGAATCGGAAGAAGATGTGCTGGTGCTGAGCCGCGACTTTAACCTGCTGGAATTGATCGAAGATGAGCTATTGATGGCTTTGCCTGTCGTGCCCAAACACGACGTATGCCCGGGCGCCGTGAAGCTACAGGTGGCAGACATGGATTTTGTCGAAGAAGCGGCGGAAAAGCCAAATCCCTTTGCCGTTCTGGAGCAGCTCAAAAAGAAGCCCTAGCCGGGGCGTGCGCTTTGGGCTATAATTTGAGGCTTCGCGTGTGACATCCATCGCGTTTTTACTAACCCCCAGTGTTGCATTTTGCATTGAGCATGGCGCAGCACCCTAGCTGAGGAGCCTAGTCATGGCCGTTCAACAAAATAAGAAATCACCTTCCAAGCGCGGTATGCACCGTTCGCACAATGCTCTGGTTGTACCTGGCATTGCAGTGGAATCCACAACTGGTGAAACCCACCTGCGCCACCACATCAGCCCTACCGGTTTCTACCGTGGTCGCAAGGTGCTGAAGACCAAATCTGAAGCCTGACCCAGGTTTTTCAAACAAAGCCCGGAGCTACAGATCCTGTAGCGTCGGGCTTTTGTCGTTTTTGGCCCCGTGGCCAATGTTTGATCTCTTCTCTTTTTGGGCGCCTACCCCATGATCACAATCGCTGTTGACTGTATGGGAGGCGACCATGGCCCTCAGGTCACGCTGCCAGCCTGCGCGCAATTTCTGGAACAGCATCCAGATGCGGCGCTGATTCTGGTGGGCTTGCCCGATTCTTTGGCAGGGTTCTCGCATCCGCGTGTCACCCTCGTGGCTGCAAGCGAGGTTGTCACCATGGACGATCCGCTGGAAATTGCCCTGCGTCGCAAAAAGGACTCGTCCATGCGCGTGGCCGTTGTGCAGGTGAAAGAGGGTAAGGCGCAGGCGGCTGTATCGGCTGGCAACACGGCGGCCCTGATGGCTATCTCGCGCTATATTCTAAAAACTCTTGAGGGCATCGAGCGGCCTGCGCTGGCCGCCCAATTGCCCAACGCCAAGGGTGGTGCGACAACCGTGCTGGATCTGGGCGCCAACGTCGATTGCTCGGCAGAGCATTTGCTGCAGTTTGCGGTCATGGGTTCTGCCTTGGTTTCTGTACTCAATAACAAAGAGTCACCAACAGTTGGCTTGCTGAATATTGGTGAAGAAATCATTAAAGGCAACGAAACTATCAAAAAAGCTGGTGAACTGCTGCGTTCTGCTGCCAAAGCAGGTGATTTGAATTTTTTCGGCAATGTCGAAGGCAATGATATTTTCAAAGGCACGGTTGACCTGGTCGTGTGTGACGGTTTTGTCGGCAACGTGGCGCTGAAAACCAGTGAAGGCTTGGCTTCCATGATGGGCAATTTTCTGAAGGCAGAATTTTCTCGCAATGTATTTACAAAAATTGCTGCAATTGCTGCTTACTCGGTTCTAAATGCCTTTAAATCGCGTATGGACCACCGCCGCTACAGCGGCGCTGCTCTCTTGGGCTTGCGTGGCCTGGTTTTTAAAAGCCACGGATCTGCAGATGCATTGGGTTTTGGGTTCGCTTTGAACCGGGCGTATGATGCAGCCCGAAACAACTTGCTTGACCGAGTTCAGGCCCGCATCGCACATGCAGCACCGCTTTTGGCGGCGGCTGAAAGCGCTCCATAAAACCTGATCGGGTGTCATCAACCCCACCATGAAATACTCGCGAATTACAGGCACGGGCAGTTATTTGCCCCCGCGCCGACTGACAAATGCCGATCTGGTGGCCGAACTGGCGGCTAAAGGTGTAGAGACCTCGGACGACTGGATCGTGGAACGCACCGGCATCCGCGCCCGGCATTTCGCTGCAGACGGCGTGTTTAGCAGCGACCTGGGTCTGGCAGCGGGAAAGAAAGCACTTGAGGCTGCGGGGCGCACCGCCGAGGATGTCGATCTGATCATTGTCGCCACGTCTACTCCCGATATGGTGTTCCCATCGACCGCTTGTATCTTGCAAAACAAGCTTGGTGCCAATGGCTGCGCTGCGTTCGACGTGCAGGCCGTGTGCAGCGGTTTTGTCTATGCGTTGGCGGTGGCCGACTCCATGGTCAAAACCGGCGCTGCTAAATGCGCTCTGGTGGTGGGCGCCGAAATTTTTTCCCGCATCCTGGATTTCAATGACCGCACCACCTGCGTGTTGTTTGGCGATGGCGCAGGCGCCGTGGTGCTGGAGGCGTCCGACACCCCCGGAATTTTGTCCAGTGATTTGCATGCCGACGGAAAGCACGTCGGCATTTTGTGTGTGCCGGGCCATGT
The DNA here is from genome assembly GCF_025356155.1 of Rhodoferax sp. Taxonomy (GTDB): domain Bacteria; phylum Pseudomonadota; class Gammaproteobacteria; order Burkholderiales; family Burkholderiaceae_C; genus Allorhodoferax. The sequence goes on from NZ_JANXUQ010000284.1 coordinate 10,138, forward strand.
GTCGGGCGGCGCTATTTTGGGCGATCCTTTGCTGAAAATGGACGGCCAAGCCGTTTTTAAACTGGCGGTCGGCCTGCTGGAGAGCGCGGCCCGTGCCACGCTGGCCAAGGCGAACCTGACCGAGGCCGATATCGATTGGCTGGTGCCGCACCAAGCCAATATCCGCATCATGCAAAGCACGGCTCGCAAGCTCAAGCTTTCCATGGACAAGGTGGTCGTCACCGTTGACCAGCACGGGAATACGTCGGCGGCGTCTATTCCCCTTGCCTTGGATGTGGGCGTGCGCTCGGGTCAGGTCAAGCCTGGCCAAACGTTGCTGCTTGAAGGCGTGGGTGGTGGCTTTACCTGGGGTGCTTTGCTCCTTATTTTGTAGCTGCTCGCGCATATTTTGCGAGGGCTAGAGGCATTTTTACCTATTAGTGGTTATGAAAAATTTCGCATTTGTATTTCCCGGACAAGGGTCACAATCGGTTGGCATGCTGGACGCTTGGGGCGACCATCCCGTCGTCGTGCAGACGCTGCAGGAAGCGTCTGACGCGCTGGGCGAAGATGTTGCCAAGCTGATCCATGAAGGCTCCAAAGAAGCGCTGGCGCTGACAACCAATACGCAGCCGGTGATGTTGGTCGCCGGTGTGGCGGCCTACCGGGTCTGGATGGCGGAAGTGGGCGTTGCGCCTTCGGTCGTCGCAGGCCATTCTTTGGGTGAATACTCTGCGCTGGTCGCTGCCGGGGCTTTGACCTTGCAGCAAGCCGCGCCCTTGGTGCGCTTGCGTGCACAGGCCATGCAAGAAGCCGTGCCTGTGGGTGTGGGAGCGATGGCGGCCATCCTGGGCATGGACGTGGCCAAGGTGAAGGCCGGTTGTCTGGAAGTGACCCAGTCCTTTGGCTCTGGTTCTGACGAAATCGTCGAGGCAGTCAATTTCAACGACCCGGCGCAGACCGTCATTGCCGGCAGCAAGGCGGCGGTAAACAAGGCCTGCGAATTGCTAAAGGCCAACGGCGCCAAGCGTGCATTGCCGTTGCCGGTATCGGCCCCGTTCCATTCCCGCCTGATGCAGCCTGCGGCCGAGAAATTGAAGGAGCGACTCCTATCAGTTGAGTTGGTGGCACCGAAAATCGCGCTGATCAACAATATTGACGTGGCCGCAGAAACCGAACTGGACCGTATCCGCGATGCCTTGTACCGCCAGGCTTTTGGCCCTGTGCGCTGGGTGGAGTGTGTGCAGGCCATCAAGTCACGGGGTGTGACTACACTGGTGGAGTGTGGCCCGGGCAAGGTGCTGGCTGGCATGGTCAAGCGCATTGATGCGGAGCTGACGGGGCTGGCCATTTTTGATCCCGCCACATTGCAAGATACAAAACAAGCTCTAGAGGGTGCAGTGGCATGAACGAAGTGAAATTTGAAGGCCAGGTGGCCTTGGTAACCGGTGCATCACGTGGTATTGGTGCGGCGATTGCGCTGGAATTGGCGCGCAAGGGCGTGAAGGTGATTGGCACCGCGACCACTGATGCGGGTGCGGCCAAGATTACTGATGCCTTGTCCGCCTTTCCCGGCTGTGCAGGGCGCACGCTGGATGTGACCCAGGGCGCTGCTGGTGAAGCGCTGATCAATGCGCTGGTCAAAGAGCACGGCGGGCTGCAAGTATTGGTCAACAACGCTGGTATTACCCGTGACAACCTGGCCATGCGCATGAAAGACGACGAATGGGATGCCGTGATGGAGGCTAACCTCAAAGGCGTTTTCCGCATGAGCCGTGCCGTGATGCGCACCATGATGAAACAGCGCTATGGCCGCATCATCAATATCACCTCGGTGGTTGGTGCCTCTGGCAACCCGGGGCAAGCCAATTACGCCGCCGCCAAGGCCGGTGTGGCGGGCATGACGCGCGCACTGGCGCGCGAACTGGGCTCGCGCAACATCACCGTCAACTGCGTGGCGCCCGGCTTTATCGAAACCGATATGACTGCCGGCTTGCAGGAAGAGCAGCAAAAAGCCTTGCTGGGCCAGATTCCGCTGGGCCATTTGGGTAAACCTGCCGATGTGGCCCATGCTGTTGCATACTTGGCGTCCCCGCAAGCCAGTTATGTGACGGGCCAAGAGTTGCACGTCAACGGCGGCATGTACATGTAGGGATAAAGATCAAAAATTCAGCCGATTTGTCCGTTCGGCGACCCGTTTGGAGTTGCGACTCTAAGCCCGGGTAAAATTACGGATTCTTTTACAACCCTTAGAGGGAAGCCATGAGTGATATCGAAGTCCGCGTCAAAAAAATTATTGCCGAACAGCTCGGTGTGGAAGAGTCTCAAGTCACCAACGAAAAAGCCTTCGTGGCCGATCTGGGTGCAGATTCTCTGGACACCGTCGAATTGGTAATGGCGTTGGAAGACGAGTTCGGAATTGAAATTCCCGATGAAGACGCAGAAAAAATCACAACCGTGCAAAACGCTGTCGACTACGCCAGCACGCACAAGAAGGCCTGATAAGGCTTTTGCAGCACCGTGGTGCTGCGCGGATCGGGTAACAGGCGTGGCGATTGGGCTGAGCTCCTGCCGATCCGGAACATGGCCGATTCGCTCGGCCTTTTCTTGACCAAAGCTGAAAACTGATTGCTATGTCCCGTCGTCGCGTTGTTGTCACTGGTTTGGGTTGCGTCAGTCCCGTAGGAAATACGGTCGATGCGGCGTGGGCAAATTTACTTGCCGGTAAATCCGGCATTGATTTGATCACCCGTTTTGATGCATCCACTTTCGCCTGCAAGATCGCCGGCGAGGTCCGCAATTTCGATCTGGATTCCTACATCAGTCCGAAAGAAGCGCGGGCCATGGATTCGTTCATCCACTACGGTATCGCGGCAGCCATGCAGGCCGTTGTCGATGCAGGTCTGCCTACCGGCGACGCGCTGGGCGACGAAGAAGCTACCCGTATTGGTTGTGTGATTGGTTCCGGTATTGGCGGCCTGCCCTTGATCGAGAGCATGCACACGGAGCTCACGAACCGCGGTGCGCGCCGCATTTCCCCATTTTTCGTACCTGCGACCATCATCAACATGACCGCTGGCCATGTATCGATGAAGTACGGTTTCAAAGGCCCCAATATCGCCATCGTCACCGCGTGTACAACCGGTCTGCACTGCATTGGTGAAGCCGGGCGGATGATCGAATACGGTGATGCCGATGTCATGGTGGCGGGTGGCTCCGAGGCCACGGTATCGCCCTTGGGTATTGGTGGCTTTGCTGCCATGCGGGCCTTGAGCACCCGCAACGATGATCCTGCCACCGCGTCGCGTCCCTGGGACAAGGATCGCGACGGGTTCGTATTGGGAGAGGGTGCTGGGGTTGTCGTGCTCGAAGAATACGAGCACGCTGTAGCCCGCGGCGCCAAGATTTATGCTGAATTGGCGGGTTTTGGCATGAGTGCCGACGCGGGTCACATGACGGCGCCAAATATGGACGGCCCACGCCGCGCCATGCTGAGCGCCCTGCGCAATGCGGGCGTCAATGCGGACGAAGTGGACTACCTGAATGCGCATGGCACCTCAACCCCGCTGGGCGATTTGAACGAGACCAATGCCATCAAGGCGGCCTTGGGCGACCATGCAAAAAAGGTAGTGGTCAATTCGACCAAGTCCATGACCGGTCACCTATTGGGCGGCGCTGGTGGTATTGAGTCAGTATTCACCATACTGGCCTTGCACCACCAAAAGAGCCCTCCGACCATCAATATCTTCAACCAGGATCCCGAGTGTGACCTGGACTACTGTGCCAATGTCGCCCGTGACATGCGTATCGACGTCGCGCTGAAAAACAACTTTGGTTTTGGCGGGACCAACGGGTCCTTGGTGTTCAAGCGCGTTTAAGCGCCACGGGCCTTTCGTCAGACTCCATGCACCGGGCCCCCGCGGTCAATTTTTTTGTTAAACGCTCTCGCTGGCATGCGAGGCTCATCATGGCTATGGGCCTTTTGGCGCTGGTAACGCTCGCGGTTTTCGCGCAGGGGCAGACGCCGTTGGATGCGCGAGCACTGGTATTGGCCATCGCCTGCGTGGTTACGACCTGTATTGCGTTCATTGGATGGAAAAAATCCCCGCAGGGGAGTTTGCGCTGGGATGGGCAGCATTGGTATTGGTCGGGCTTGAATGCCGGCTCCGCGTGCCAGTTGTCCACGTTGATGGATTTTCAGAGCGCTGTCGTGGTGTTGATCAAGCCCGAAGTGCACGCACCATTCAGTCTGTGGTTGGAAGAAGCCGCCAGCGACACGAGCTGGAGACCGCTGCGCCGTGCAATCATTTCTAGCCAAACTGCATCTGACAGCAAAAGCAAAAAACCTGGGCGTGCAGCCGAAGAGGACTTGGCGTGAGCGAAGACCTACCCGTGACCCCGCAGGACAGCGACACGGTATTGGTCCAGCGCACGGTAGCGGGCGATCAACGCGCCTATGGCTTGCTGGTATTGAAGTACCAGCGGCGTATCCAGCGCCTGATTGGCCGCATGGTGCGCGATGTTGATCTCGTAGAAGACATTTGCCAAGAGACCTTTATTCGCGCCTACCGCGCTTTGCACCAGTTTAGAGGTGATGCCCAGTTTTACACCTGGCTGTACCGCATTGCCGTCAACACTGCCAAGAAGTTCTTGTTGGAACTCAAGCACGATCCCACAGTGTCTGAGAGTTTTCTGGCAAATGACGACGACGATGAAACTTCCTGGAAGAAAAATGAACCAATAGCCGATGACGGACCAGAATCCATTCTGGCTGCCAAGGAAATTGCAGCTGTAGTCAATGCGGCCATGGATGATTTGCCGGTCGATTTGCGGCAGGCCGTCACATTGAGAGAGATTGAAGGTTTGAGTTACGAAGAGATTGCCGCCGCGATGAATTGCCCGGTGGGCACTGTGCGCTCGCGCATCTTCCGCGCCCGGGAGGCTATTTCGGCGCGGGTTCGGCCGTTGCTGGACAAACAAACGGGTAAACGGTGGTGAAGGATTGAAGATGGAAAAAATGAATTCAATACCCAACGAACGTGTCTGTGATTTGGTGGATGGCCGTGTGCCGGACGGTGAGTGCGTGCAGGCTTTTGAGGCGCTGCTATCTGACGATCAGGCTGCGCAGACATGGCACACCTACCATGTGATTGGCGACGTCTTGCGCAGTGCGGAGTTGGCGCCGACCAGCAGTGACTACGCCTTTCTGGAGCGATTGGAGCGTAGGCTGGCACTGGAGCCATTACGCCCAGTGGTAACTGAGAGCGAACCGCCCGTCGTTGCCCATTTGGGCTTGCCGAGTGCCAATGCGCCTGTCTTCCGTTGGAAGGTGTTGGCTGGTGTGGCCAGCTTCGCGCTGGTGGGTGTCGTTGGTTTGGGACTCTGGACGCAAACGGACCAACATGGTGATGCGCAAATTGCCGCACAAAGCGTCGTAGCGCCCCGCGCCTCAGCATCCTCCCTTGTTGTGGCAGATACCGGCGCAGGCACTATGTTGCGCGATGCACGTTTGGATGAGTTGATGGCGGCGCACAGGCAGTTGGGCGGCCATTCCGCACTGCAAGTGCCTACAGGGTTTTTACATACCGCCACCTATGAAGGGCCTGCCCGGTGACGCAGATAGGGACTTGGCTGGCGGGCTGGGTGCTGGCTCTGTGTGGGTTGGCCGCGCACGGTGGTGTGCAGGCGCAAGCGGCTATGGATACGCTGCCATTGAACGCCTGGCTTTTGCGGGTTCATCAGGCCGCACGGCAAAGTGTTTATACGGGCACCTTCGTCGTGTCCTCCAGCGGAGGTATGGCCAGTGCCCGCATCTGGCATGTATGCGACGGTGCGCAGCAACTGGAGCGCGTGGAGTCCTTGAGTGGTGTTCCCCGGGCGATCTTTCGGCATAACGACCAAGTCGTCACATTTTTTCCGCAGTCCAGAATTGCCATTGCCGAGGTGCGTGAGTCATTGGGCCTATTCCCCAATTTACTCAAATCCAGTGACTCGTCTGTTGGTGATTTTTACCAACTTAAGGCCTTGGGCAGTGAACGCATCGCCGGATTTGATGCCGAGATTTTTCAGTTGTCGCCCAAGGACCAATTGCGCTATGGCTATCGCGTCTGGAGCGAAAAAAAAACCGGCCTCATCATCCAGTTGCAAACGCTGGACCTGAACAACAAGATACTGGAGCAGTCCGCATTCTCGGAACTGCAACTCGGCGCCGTGGTGAATGTCGCCAAGCTATCCCGCGCCGGCAATACCGATGGTTATCGTGTTGTGCGGCCAGATTTGCAAAAGACGACGGCCGAAGCCCAAGGCTGGGCGTTGCAAAAGCCTGTGGATGGGTTCAAGCCGATGGGGTGTTACCAACGCTCTGCAAACGCGCAGACCGGCGCTGAAGGCACGGGACAGAGCACTATGCAATGGGTTTTCTCGGATGGTGTGGCGACCGTTTCGCTGTTCGTTGAAGCATTTGACGCGCGGCGTCATGCGCGTGAAGGCGCTACCGACATGGGTGGTGCTACACACACCTTGACACGCCGTATGGACAACTGGTGGGCGACTGCGGTTGGCGAAGTGCCTCTGGCTACATTGGCTGCATTTACGCAAGCACTAGAACACAAAAAATAACGTCTTGTAGGGAACGCTGGCCGCGCAGCTCACTCTATAACAGTACTGTTTTTTTGAATGGAAGATATCCGATGAAGATTTTTATGCACACGACTTTGCGCAGTTTCTTGGTCGCGTTGGCGATGTCGTCCGCTGCCTTTGTTGCGACCGCACCGCTGCAACCGGCCATGGCACAGGCCCGTGCCTTGCCGGACTTCACCGATCTGGTGGACCAGGTGGGGCCATCGGTGGTGAATATCCGCACAATGGAAAAAGTGGCGGTCCGATCGCAGCAAGGTGGTCCCGGTGACGAAGACATGATGGAGTTTTTCCGGCGTTTTGGCATTCCTATGCCCAACGTGCCCGGCAATCCACGTCAGGCACCGCGCCAGAGCAAGCCTCAGCAGGAAGAGGACCAACCCCGTGGCGTGGGCTCGGGCTTCATCCTGACGGCGGATGGCTACATCATGACCAATGCCCATGTGGTGGAAGGGGCAGACGAGGTCTTGGTGACATTGACCGACAAGCGTGAATTCAAGGCCAAGATCATTGGCTCGGATAAGAAAAGTGATGTGGCTGTCGTGAAAATCGAGGCGACAGGTTTGCCCGCCGTCAAAGTGGGCGATGTCAGCCGCTTGCGGGTCGGCGAATGGGTCATGGCGATCGGCTCGCCATTTGGTCTTGAAAATACCGTTACCGCTGGCATTGTGAGCGCCAAGCAGCGTGAAACCGGTGCTGGTGACCTGCCTCTCATCCAGACGGATGTCGCCATTAACCCTGGCAATTCTGGTGGCCCGCTGATTAATATGCGCGGTGAGGTGGTGGGCATCAACAGCCAGATTTATTCGCGTTCCGGCGGGTATATGGGTATTTCGTTTGCAATCCCCATGGATGAGGCAACGCGTGTCAGCGACCAATTGCGCAGTTCTGGGCGTGTGTCTCGGGGCCGCATTGGGGTAACGATTGAACAGGTCAGCAAAGACGTAGCGGAGTCCATTGGACTGGGCAAAGCGGTCGGTGCTGTGGTACGCAGTGTTGAGGCGGGGTCGCCCGCCGAGAAGGCTGGTATCGAGGCCGGCGACATCATTACGCGTTTTGAGGGCAAGAGCATAGAAAAGTCTTCGGAGTTGCCGCGTGCTATCGGTGCTACCAAGCCGGGCTCCAAGAGCACGATCACGGTGTTCCGTCGTGGTGCCTCCAAGGATCTGAGCATCACCATTGCTGAAGCCGAGACCGACAAACCAGCCACCAAGGCGTCAGCGCGTGAAGACAAACCCAAAGCCTCGGCAGCAGGCCAGTCTATCGGGTTGGCTGTGAGTGAGTTGGCAGAGGCGCAAAAGAAGGAACTCAAGGTCAAAGGCGGTGTGAAGGTCGACAGTGCTGTTGAGGCCGCGGCCCGCGCCGGCTTGCGTGAAGGGGACATCATTCTGGCCTTGGCTAACACCGATGTTGCCTCGGTCAAGGAATTTGAGGCAGCGCTCGCAAAACATGACAAGACCAAGCCGTTGCCGGTTCTGATCCGACGTGGCGAGCTTGCCCAATTCGTCATCATCAAGCCCGCCCGATAGAGCGTTTGGCCGCCCAACAACCCTCTGGCCCAACGGGTTTTGGGCTTGTTTCGGCGGCCTCGTCATAGATTTTTTGTATCGGGTAAATCTTTGCTCGCTACGTTTGCAACCACTAACTTTTCTGCGTTGTTAGGAAATTGGTTAGAATACAGGCCTTGCAAAGCACTTTCTGGGTATATGGATCGTTAAAAATCCATCATATGGGATGACGACAAGTCCCCCACAGCTGATCCACAGATCACCCACAAGTTGTACAGAACTTCCCCCATTGAATTGTTGATAAGCTGTGAATAAAATAACTGTTGTTGAGTCGCAACGACACCCAAGTGGTGCTTTTGGGGCTTTGCTTTCGGGGCTTTTTGCCTACAATGAAGCTCCAACCTTCGCAGTTGCCAATGATTGTTGGTTCAGGGCGCGTCAATATCCGACGCGCCCTTTTTTCTTGCCTGAATCAAATTAATTCAACCACTTAAGCGTTCTCGTTGATGAATCACATCAGAAATTTTTCGATCATTGCGCACATTGATCATGGCAAATCCACACTCGCAGATCGTTTGATCCAGCGCTGTGGAGGACTCGAAGCACGTGACATGGAGGCGCAGGTTCTTGACTCGATGGATATCGAAAAAGAGCGTGGGATAACCATCAAGGCGCAGACCGCAGCGTTGCAATACAAGGCACTGGATGGACAGATTTACAACCTCAATCTGATCGACACGCCAGGCCATGTTGACTTCTCATATGAAGTGAGTCGTTCACTGTCGGCGTGTGAAGGCGCGTTGCTGGTGGTCGATGCATCGCAAGGTGTCGAAGCCCAGACGGTAGCGAATTGCTATACCGCGCTGGACCTGCATGTTGAAGTGCTGCCCGTGCTCAACAAGATCGATCTGCCGAACGCCGATCCCGACAACGCACGCAGCGAAATTGAAGACGTGATCGGTATCGATGCAAGCGATGCGATTGTCTGCTCCGCTAAAACCGGTGTCGGCATTGACGCGATTCTGGAAGCCATCGTCGCCAAGATCCCGGCCCCCAAGGGCAACCCCAATGGCCCACTGCGTGCCATGATCATCGACAGCTGGTTTGACAGCTATGTGGGCGTCGTGATGCTGGTGCGCGTGGTTGACGGCCGTTTGGTCAAGGGAGAGCGTATCAAGATGATGGCGTCTGGCGCCATGTATAACGCCGATAACCTTGGCGTGTTCACACCCGCCAACCAGCCGCGTCCGTCGTTGGAGGCCGGTGAGGTGGGCTACATCATTGCTGGAATCAAAGAGTTGCAGGCAGCCAAGGTTGGCGACACCGTGACGCTGATCAAACAGGGCACCGGTGGTGCCGCCTTTACGGCGACCGAGGCGTTGCCGGGTTTCAAGGAAATCCAGCCGCAGGTTTTTGCCGGCCTATACCCCACCGAAGCCAGCGAATACGATTCGCTGCGCGACGCGCTGGAGAAGCTCAAGCTCAACGATGCGTCGCTGCACTACGAGCCGGAAGTCTCGCAGGCGTTGGGCTTTGGCTTTCGCTGCGGTTTTCTGGGCTTGTTGCACATGGAAATTGTGCAGGAACGTCTGGAACGCGAGTTTGACCAGGACCTGATCACCACCGCACCCAGCGTGGTCTACCAGGTGATGAAGAACGACGGCGAACTCATCATGGTGGAGAACCCCTCCAAGATGCCTGACGTGGGCAAGACGGCCGAGATTCGGGAGCCCATCGTGACGATGCACCTGTACATGCCGCAGGAATACGTAGGGGTGGTCATGACGCTGGCCAACCAGAAGCGTGGCGTGCAGATGAACATGGCCTACAAGGGCCGCCAGGTGGTGCTGACCTATGAGATGCCGCTGGCTGAAATCGTGCTCGACTTCTTTGACAAGCTCAAGAGTGTGAGTCGAGGTTATGCCTCCATGGATTACGACTTCAAGGAATACCGTGCAGCGGATGTCGTCAAGGTCGATATTTTGCTCAATGGGGAGAAGGTCGACGCGTTATCCATCATGTTGCACCGCGCCCAAAGCCAGTACCGCGGACGGGCCGTGGTGGCCAAGATGCGCGAGATCATTTCCCGCCAGATGTACGACGTAGCGATCCAGGCGGCCATTGGGGCCAACGTGATTGCGCGTGAGACAATCAAAGCCCTGCGCAAGAACGTGCTCGCCAAGTGTTACGGCGGCGATATTTCGCGCAAGAAGAAGCTCCTTGAGAAACAAAAAGCGGGTAAAAAACGTATGAAACAAGTCGGATCTGTGGAAGTGCCCCAAGAGGCATTCCTGGCTATTTTGCAGGTGGAAGATTGAGCGCCGCCGGGCCGTCCCTAGGCGCGAACGCCCCCGTGGGGGGCAGCGCAGTACGCGTAGCGACAAGCGTGGGGGGGGGTATCCAATGCAAGCGCTGACCTCGGCCGTTTTAGCGGCGTTTGTGGCCTATGCGGCGTCCTGGTATTTTGGTTACGTAGAGGGCAACTTTGCCTTGCTGCTTTTCGTGGCGACGGTCGTCACTGGAGCCTATTGGCTGGCCGAACGCTTTTATTTCTTGCCACAACGGTTGAATGCGGCCGCCGTGCTGGAGGCCTCTGATGCCAAACGGCGTCAAGATCTGGGCAAGATGGGGATCAGCCAAATAGACGGTGACATTGCGGAGGCCAGGAATCGATTGCTGATGCAACCTTGGTGGTTGGATTGGACCGCAGGCTTGTTCCCGGTCATCATTTCTGTGTTCTTTTTGCGCTCGTTCTTGGTCGAGCCTTTCAAAATTCCATCGGGCTCCATGATCCCGACGCTGCTGGTTGGCGATTTGATCTTGGTCAACAAATTCACTTATGGCCTGCGCCTGCCGGTACTCAACACCAAGCTCACCGATGGCACGCCACCCAAACGCGGTGACGTGATGGTGTTTCGGTATCCACCCAAGCCCAGTCTGGACTACATCAAGCGCGTGGTTGGTGTGCCGGGGGATCAGGTGGAGTACATCAACAAGCGCCTGACCATCAATGGACAGGTTCAGCCCACATCTGCTCTTCCCGAGTTTTTGGATGAAGACCAGACGATGTACTTCAAACAATTTGAAGAAACGCTGGGTGACAAGAAGCACAAACTGCTCAATGACGATACGCGCCCGGCTTTCGTGCCGGGTGCTGATAATTTTGCAGGCCGCGAAGGGTGCCTGTATTCCGTTGAAGGCGTTCGCTGCAAGATTCCAGAAGGCCACTATTTCATGATGGGTGACAATCGCGATAATTCGCTGGATTCACGGTATTGGGGCTTTGTTCCGGAAAAAAACATAGTCGGCAAAGCCTTCTTTGTCTGGATGAATTTCAGCCATCCCAAGCGTATCGGTTCGTTTGATTGAAAGGAACATAAACATGAAGATACAAAGCAAGTCCAGGCAGCGGGGCATTTCTTTCTTTGGTTTGGTATTTGTTGGGGTGGTGCTGGCTATGGCTGGCGTCATCGCGGCACAAGTGTTTCCCACGCTTGTGGAATTCCAGGCCATCAGCAAGGCGGTCAACAAAGTGGCAGCTGAAGGGGGTTCGGTCATAGAGATACGGAGCAATTTCCAGCGCGCACAGGATATTGATGACTTCAAAGCCATCACCAGCAAAGACCTGGAAATTACCAAAGAAGGTGACAAAGTCGTGGTGAGTTTCAAATACGAGCGCGAAATCCACCTGACGGGCCCCGCCTGGCTGACGTTGAAATACGCCGGTCGCTCCAAGTAGCGTGGCGTCGGGTTTGCTGGAGTTGCAGCGTCGCCTGCAACATGAATTTTCCAATGCCGGGCTGCTCACCCAGGCACTGACCCACCGCAGCTTCTCCGCCGACCATTACGAGCGACTGGAATTTCTGGGTGACTCGGTATTGAATCTTGCCGTGTCTGATCTCTTGTACATCCGTTTGGTCAATCTGCCCGAGGGCGATTTGTCCCGCGTGCGGGCTAACTTGGTCAAACAGGAGACTTTGCACCAATTGGCTGTTGGCCTGGGCTTGCCCGACGTCATGCGTTTGGGTGAAGGTGAGGTGCGCTCTGGTGGGCAAAAGCGCCCCTCCATCCTGGCTGATACGCTGGAAGCCATCATTGGCGCGGTCTACCTGGACGCTGGATTCAGCGCGGCGCAGGCGCTGGTGCAACGGCTCTTCCAGGACGTTGAGATCAACCCCGGTATGGACGCCATTGGCAAAGACCCCAAAACCGAGTTGCAAGAGTGGCTGCAGGGTCGCAAAATGAAGCTGCCGTTGTACAAGGTGGTCGGCACCATCGGTGCGGCACACAAACAGAGCTTCGACGTGGAGTGTGAGATTCCTGAGTTGCGCCTGACCGAGCGGGGCATAGGCGGCTCCCGCCGATCCGGCGAACAGGCTGCAGCTGCCGCGATGCTGCTAACCATCAAGGCAAAAGTCAAACCATGAACCCCAAAACAACCACTACAAAAAAGATAGCTACAGAAGCAGATTCTACGAGGGCTAGCGCCACACCGGACCTACAGCCCGACCTGGACAGCATGCTCGAAGGCCTGCTCAAGAGCACGCCCAAACTGGCGCAACCAGGCGCAGCGGCCGAAGGAGACCAGCGCTGCGGCCTGGTTGCTATCGTCGGCAAACCCAACGTCGGCAAGTCCACGCTGCTCAACGCCTTGGTGGGCCAAAAGATCAGCATCACCTCACGCAAGGCCCAGACCACGCGTCACCGCATCACCGGCATGCACACGCGTGGCGCGACGCAGTTTGTGTTTGTCGACACCCCTGGTTTTCAGACCCTGCATGCCAACGCGCTGAACAAGTCGCTGAACAAGACCGTGCAGGGCGCCGTGGCCGATGTGGACCTGATCTTGTTTGTGGTCGAGGCGGGCAGTTTCACACCGGCTGATGCCCGCGTACTGGCCTTGCTGGGCAAGGATATTCCTACTTTGTTGATCGCCAACAAGCTGGACAACATCCACCGCCGGGGTGACATTGCGCCATGGCTGCAGACCATGCAAGACAAGCACAAGTTCTCGGAATTTGTGCCCATGTCGGCCAAGAGCGCCAAAGATACAGAACGCCTGCTGGGCATCTGCGAAAAATACCTGCCCGAACAGGCCTGGTGGTACGCCGAAGATGAGCTGACCGATCGCAGCGAAAAATTCCTGGCCAGCGAGTTGGTGCGCGAGAAGCTGTTCCGCCTGACCGGTGACGAGTTGCCCTACACGTCCACCGTGGTTATCGACAAGTTTGAAGAAGAGCCACCGCAGCGCAAAGGCCAGAAGCGCCTGTTGCGCATTGCCGCCACCATCGTGGTCGAGCGCGACACGCACAAGGCCATGGTCATTGGCGACAAGGGTGAGCGCATCAAGCGCATCGGCATGGAAACCCGCGTGGAGCTGGAGAAGCTGGCCGATGCCAAGGTTTTCATTGAGCTGTGGGTCAAAGTGCGCTCAGGCTGGGCGGATGACGAAGCGCGGGTGCGCAGCTTTGGCTACGAGTGAAGTGTTGACCCCCACGCTTCGCCGCTGAGCCGTGGCGATCAAACGTATCTCCGACGAGCCTGCGTATGTGCTGCACCGCTACGACTGGAGCGAGTCCAGCCTGATTCTGGAAGTCTTTACCCGGCACTACGGCCGTATCGCGCTGGTGGCCAAGGGCGCCAAGCGGCCTAGCTCCAGCTTTCGTCCCGTGCTGCTGCCCCTGCAGATGCTGCATGTGGCTTTTGGCGGCGATGCTGAAATTCGAACGCTCAAAAGTGCCGAGTGGCAGGGCGGCCACGTGATGCCGACCGGCGATGCCTTGTTGTCCGGCTATTACCTCAATGAGTTGCTGCTGACGCTGTTAGCGCGCGACGACCCCCACGCTGCACTATTTGATATCTATGCCAATGTCGTGCGTGTGCTGGCCAGCGAGCATGGTGAGGCGCTGCAGGCTGCGCTGCGCACTTACGAGTTGTTGCTGTTGCGTGAGATCGGTTTGCTGCCGCAATTGGATACGCAGACCATGACCTTGGGCCGGTTGATCGGCGACACCCAGTACTGCCTGGTCCCCGAAGGCGGCCTGCGCCAGGCCCATGCCGATGACCGCTTCAGCCTCAGCGGCGCGCAATGGACCGGATTGCAGGCTGCGCTGCGGGACGACGCACCCTTTACCGCCACGCTGCGCGCCTGCGCTGTGGTGGCCAATGAGCTCAAGCCACAACTGCGCGCGTTGCTGCACTACCATTGCGGTGTCAAAACCCTGCGTACCCGCCAGATGATGGTGGACATCCAATCGCTCTAATTACATGGCCCCCACGCTTGTCACTTCGTGTACTACGCTGCCCCCTAGGGGGGCGCGTTTTGGCAAAACCCCAAGTCCAGCCTTGGGACGGCCCGGCGGCAAAACACTATGACCTCCACACCCCGCACCAAGCTCTCGGTCAACGTCAACAAGGTTGCCCACCTGCGCAACACCCGCCATTTGGGCATTCCCAGCGTGACCAAGGCGGCCACACTGTGTCTGCAAGCGGGTGCTGCCGGTATTACCGTGCACCCCCGCCCCGACGCACGCCATATCCGCGCCGATGATGTCGTGGAACTGGCTACGCTGCTGCAGGACTGGCCGGACCGCGAATACAACGTCGAAGGCAACCCCTTTCACAACCTGATGGACTGCGTGGCCGATCTGGTGGCGCGCAAGCTGCCGGTGCACCAGGTCACCTTCGTTCCCGACTCCGAAGGCCAGTTCACCAGCGACCATGGCTGGAGCTTTCCTCAGGATGCGGCGCGCCTCAAACCCTTAATTGACCAAGCCCATACCCTGGGCCTGCGCGTCAGCCTGTTCATGGATGCCGATGTGGCTGCGATGCCCGCCGCCAAGGCCGTGGGCGCTGACCGCATCGAGCTCTACACCGAACCCTATGCCGCAGCCTGGGGCACGCCTGAGCAGGAAGCGCAATTGCAGCGCTTCGCCCAGGCAGCGCAGGCCGCGCTGGATGTGGGGCTAGGCGTCAACGCCGGCCACGACCTGAACCGCGATAACCTGGCCGCATTCGCCCACGCCGTGCCCGGTCTGGCTGAGGTGTCCATAGGCCACGCATTGATTGCTGATGCGCTGGAACTGGGCTACACCGCCACCGTAAAGGCCTACCTGGACTGCCTGGAATGAGTGGCGCCGGGCCGTCCCAAGCCACGAAGGCCCCCATGGGGGGCAACGACCCGCACCAGCGGCGGAGCGCGGGGGTCACATCCAGATGATCTACGGCATAGGCACCGACATCTGCGACGTGCGCCGCATCAAGGCCAGCCTGGACAAACACGGCGACCGCTTCGCACTGAAGATCCTTAGCGAAGGCGAATTCAAAACCTGGAAAGCCCGCAGCGCCCGCTGGCCGGAGCGCGGCATCCGTTATCTGGCGACGCGCTTCTCGGCCAAAGAGGCCTTCAGCAAGGCCATCGGTTTAGGGATGCGCATGCCCATGACCTGGCGCCTGTGTGAAGTGGCCAAGCTACCCAGCGGCGCGCCCACCATCGTGTTGCATGGTGTGTTGAAGGAATGGTTTGACGCCAAAAATCTGAGCGCCCACGTCAGCGTGACGGATGAGACGGACTACGCGGCCAGCTTCTGCGTGGTGGAGTTCAAGGAAACGCCTTGAGCAAAAACGGGCTGTAGCCCTCGTGAAATATACGCATAACGCTACTGATTTAGTAGCAAAATAAAAACTAGCGGGCAACTATACTCGCGCCCGCCAAGTCGCGCGTCAGTTGCGCCGCAGGCACTGCCCGGCAAACACTGGCATTCTGACCTGACCACAAAGGCGAAAAATCGCCATTCCCCAGAGCTTCAGCTTTTGCACGCAAAGGCGCGATCGCCGTGGTCGCCAACGGAAACTCTTGGGCCGCTGGGTTGAGCGCGCCCAGCTCGCGCATCACCCGGTTGACAATGCCGCGTGCCGGGCGGCCGGTGAACAGGTTGGTCAGCGCGGTTTGGCGTGCGGCGTCACTCTGCAGCGCCGCGCGGTGTATGGCGCTGGTGGTGGCCTCGGGGCACAGCATGTATGCCGTGCCGACCTGTGCGGCGATCGCGCCCAGTGACAGAGCAGCGGCAACGCCTTGGGCGTCGGCAATGCCACCTGCTGCTATCACCGGCACCTTTAACGCCCGCACCAGTTGCGGCACCAGCGCAAAGGTCCCCATTTGTACGCTGAGGTCATCGCTCAGGAAATGCCCCCGGTGGCCACCGGCCTCCAGGCCCTGCGCGATGACGGCGTCCACGCCGCGTGCCTGAAGCCACAGACCTTCCTCCACCGTGGTGGCCGACGCGATGACCTTGGACCCCCAACCACGCACCCGTGCCAGCAAGTCCGCGTTGGGCAAGCCAAAGTGGAAACTGACCACCGGGGGCGCAAAAGGGGCCACGGTCTCGGCCACTTCTTGATTGAAGGGCATACGTCCTGGCCCCGGAGCAATGGTGACGGGGTCTATGCCGTGTTCGCCGTAATACGGGGCCAACGCGGCCCGCCACGCGGCTTCGCGTTGGGCATCGGGCTCGGGTGGCATGTGGCAAAAGAAATTGACGTTAAAAGGTTTGTCGGTCTGGGCACGGATGGCGGTCATTTCTTTGCGCAAAACATCCAGGCCCAGCATGGCGCAGGGCAGCGAGCCCAGGCCACCGGCATTGGAAACAGCAATGGCCAACGCGCTGGTTTGTACGCCAGCCATGGGGGCCTGGAGGATGGGGAGTTCTATGCCCAGCAGTTGTTGCAACGTCATGGCGTGGTGATGGTGAATCGGGTGGACAGAGGGGTCTAAAGCGATGGCGCCTGCCGCAGCGGGGCAGGGCGCTCGGCACGCAGCAGTTGCCCGCTAGCCCGTTCGGTGATACCCCAGCGCGTGCCGGGGTTGGCCAACTTGCGTCCGGCTGCAAACATCTCAATCAGCTTTTCGGCATCTTGTGGGATCAGCATGGGGTCCGTGCCAAACCAGCGCATGGCTTGGTCGTCGCTGTGCATAGCAAACAGCGCGGGCGCATCGGTGGACACCATTTCACGTAAACGCAGTCGGGTTGTGGTCAATATTGGAAAGTCACTCATAAATGGCTGGGTAGGTTGGCGGATTGCGCGTGGATTCTGTAGTGTGCCCCAACTGCCATAGCCCGACGCCGTGGCCTGGTTTCGGTCAAAACACTCTAGCCAAATGGGGCTGTAGCCCTCGTACAATATGCTTAAGCAGCTACTGAATTCATAGCACCCCATTTTGCGAGTGATCACCATGACCGTCCACGCTCCTCTCATCATCGACATTGCTGGCACCGCGCTGACCAAGGCCGACCGCCACCGGCTCAAGCATCCATTGGTGGGCGGGTTGATTCTGTTTGCACGCAACTGGCAAGACCGTGCGCAGCTGACGGCGCTGTGCCACGACATCAAAAAAATCCGTGCAGACCTGCTGATCTGTGTGGACCACGAAGGCGGCCGCGTGCAGCGCTTCAAGACCGACGGCTTCACGCACCTGCCGCCCATGCGCGCCTTGGGTGAGATGTGGATGCAAGAGCCCACGGCAAACCGCCGCGCCGGCCCGATGGACGCCACAAACGCCGCCACCGCGTGTGGTTATGTGCTGGGTGCCGAGTTGCGCGCCTGTGGTGTGGACCTGAGTTTTACGCCGGTGCTGGATTTGGATTACGGAGGTAGTTCCGTCATCGGCGACCGCGCATTTGCCCGTGACCCGCGCGTGGTCAGCCTGCTGGCCAAGAGCCTGATGCAGGGCCTGCTGCAAAGCGGCATGGCCAACTGCGGCAAACACTTCCCCGGCCACGGCTTTGTCAGCGCTGATTCGCACACCGCTATTCCCGTAGACAAGCGCAGCCGTAAAACCATTCTGGCCGACGACGCCGCGCCCTACCGCTGGCTCAACACCGTAACCCGCAGCGTGATGCCGGCACATGTGATCTACCCCAAAGTGGATACGCGGCCCGCAGGCTTTTCCAGCACCTGGTTGAACGACATTCTGCGCGGCCAGTTGGGCTTTGGCGGCGCCATCTTCAGCGACGACTTGTCGATGGCCGGTGCGCGGGTAATCGATGGTAAGGCCGTCAGCTACACGCAGGCCGCACTGGCGGCATTAGCCGCCGGTTGCGACATGGTCTTGTTGTGCAACCAGTCGCTGGCCAGCAGCGAAGGCGGTGGCAGTGCCATCGATGAATTGATAGACGGATTGACCGAAGCACAGGTCAAAGGCCAGTGGCAGGTCCGCGATGCCAGCGAGTTGCGCCGCTGCACATTGGTGCCCCAGACCCCCGCTGTGGAGTGGGATGCGCTGATGGTGCAGCCCGCCTACA
The DNA here is from genome assembly GCF_025356155.1 of Rhodoferax sp. Lineage (GTDB taxonomy): Bacteria > Pseudomonadota > Gammaproteobacteria > Burkholderiales > Burkholderiaceae_C > Allorhodoferax. The sequence goes on from NZ_JANXUQ010000284.1 coordinate 28,562, forward strand.
TGCATGCGCTGGACTGGATTGCCTGAGGTGCGTCTGAATCCCAACTGGCGCAATGCAGTGCCGTGGCGTGCTGGAGCCCCTTGGTGGGCGCTAGTCCTTGTTGTCCTCACTCTGATGGCGCAAGGGTGGCCTGGCGTGCCGCAAAGTTGGCAATTTGACCGCGACGCGTATGCGGGTGGCGCTTGGTGGCAACTTCTGACGGCACAGTGGGTGCATTGGAGCAACCTGCACGCTGGTGTCAACGCGATGGGGTTTGCAGTGTTGCTGTTGGCATTGCGGCGCCTGGTCGCCGGGCGCGTACAAGCTGTGGCCCTGTTGGGCGGCTATGTTGGAGTGGCACTGGTCATTACGCTGGATGCCAACTGCGCGCGCTATGCCGGCGCATCGGGCGCCTTGCATGGCCTGTTGGCGGGTAGCGCGTTGGCGCTGCTGCTGCAAGCCCAGCAGCCAGCAGCAGGACCGCGCGCACCGGTCCAATGGCTGGGCGGGCTCGTGCTGCTGGGTTTGGTCATCAAGCTGGTCGTGCAGCATGGGGGCGCCACCCCGGCGTCACCGGGTTGGCTGGGTTTTGCAACCTATTACCCGGCCCACGAAGCGGGTGCTGTGGGCGGCTTGGTGTCGGTGTTATTGGTCAGCGCGTTGCGGGGGCGCCAATTGGCGGCGGCCCCAGGCACCGGCGCTTAGCAACAGCAGGCCCGCCGCCAAATCCAGCCATCCCAAGGCACCGCCGCCACCGCCACCGCTGGGTGGGGCAACGGGTGTCACTGTCAACGGCGGTATAACTGGCGCTAGGGGTACGACCGGCACCACGGGCGCGACAGGTATTGCCGTCGTCACCGAAATCTTGACCGATATGCTGGCACCCAGCACCGCGCCATCCGAGGGCTGGATCACCAATGTGTAGTCGCCAGCGGGCGTTGCCTTGGGCCAGTTGAAGACACCCGTAACAGCGTTAAAGCTGGCACCTGCAGGCAAGCCGCTGCCAATAAAGGCCACCTCATCACCATTCGCGTCCGTGGCTGTGGCGGTGAACTGCAAGGCCCCGCCCGGCAGTACAAATTGCGTGGGCAGTGCGGCCATCATCGGCGCAGCGTTGGCAATACCCTGGGCTTGCAGCAGCATATGTACGGCTTTGAAAGCATCGAGCAGACCGGCGCCGCAGTCAGTGCGTGTCGCGCACAAAGTGCCTGCGGCATAGGGCCGGGCTGAATTCATGATGGTGGTTTGCACCTCTGCCGGGGAAATGCCGGGCTTGAGCTGTATTAGCAGCGCGGCCACACCGGCCACCTGGGGTGACGAGAAGCTGGTGCCCGACTTGCTGTCATAACTGTCCGCTGCGGGCGCTGTTGTGCCAGTGTTGCCGGTGGTGTAGACGTTGTTGCCCATGGCACTGATGCTGGTGCCGGGGCCGATGTTGGCGTAATCGGCGGTGGCACCCTGCGACGTGTGTGCGGTGACCGCAATCACGCCCTGGCAATTGGCCGGCTGTGTGATGGCGGTGGTCGACGAATCATTGCCGGTGGAAACCACGACGGTGGTCCCTGCATTGCGCACTGCGGTGATGGCGGTTTGGTAGGTTTGCGAACACGTTCCGCTGCGCCCGAAACTCATGTTGATGACTTTGGCAGGATTGGGGTTGGCGGGTACACCCGGCACGGCAAGACCCGCGGCCCATTGCAGGGCAGCCGTCGTGTCCGACGTATAACCGCCGCACACACCCAGCACACGCACCGGCAAAATCTTGGCACGGTAGGCCACACCAATCACACCGGTATTGTTATTGCCGACGGCGCCAATGATGCCGGCCACATGCGTGCCGTGCCACGACGAGTTTTCAACTTCGCACAGGCTGGCCTGGGTATTCCAGTCGCCAGGGTCCAACGCATCGGCATCGCGCCCATCGCCATCGTTGGCCGTCGTGAAATCGTTGGGGCCATCCGGGCTAATGAAGTCATAGCCCGCCACAATGTTGGCCACCAGGTCTGCATGTGGCCGGTAACCAGTATCCAGCACCGCCACCGTCACGCCGGCTCCGCTGACCGGCACGCCGCCCACACTGCGGCCCCACGCATTGGGAAGATTGGCCCCGCCAGCCACCACATAGGGAGACTGCAGATTGCCTTGCTGGGCGGCGTAGAACGTGTCATTGGGCAGAAAGTGCGCGTACACCTTTTCGTCCACCTCCGCATATTCCACCCGCGGGTCTTGCGCCACGGTTTGGGCCAGGGCGCTCAGATCGGCGTGCGCCATGCTCACGCTGGTACGCGCCACATGCGTGTTGCCCGCGACCGATTTCAGATACGACAGCGTTGCGGCGCGCTCTTTGCCGGTGACCGAAAACGTGTTCAGCGCATGGACACGCTCCTGTGCCGACGCCACGCTGAACGCACTGTTCTTGCCGTTGGCGCCGTCTTTGAATTTGATGATGAGGCGGTTCAGACGCTGCTGCGAGCCGGGCTGCTCGGCCCTGCGCTGGGCCTGTGCCGAGGACTTGGTGGTCGCTATGGTCTGGGTTTGGGCCAGCGCGAACAGCGAGGCGGTTGTTACAGCAACCGTGGTGGCCGCAGCCAAGTAAAACCGAATTGCTGTCATATATAAAAATCCGTGTGCGGGCGGTGTTTTAATTGGTTTTTACTTTTTCATCGATCTCCACCCGTGCCACCGAAGGCAGGGCGCCCAGGCGTTGCAATGCACCAGTCGGGTCCTGATTGGCTGGCAGTTGCAGCGCATAGATATGGGTATCGGCAGAGACTGATGCAATGTATTGCACCGGCATTTTGGCTTGCGTTTGTAAAGTGTTCACAAATGCAGGATCGGCAAAAGCCACGCTCTCTTTGAACTGCACAACCACGCGCAGGATCACCAAACTGGTAGCGGGCATGTCGGCCACCATGTTGGGCGGTGGCAAGGCTGGGGGTGGGTGGTAACCGGTGTCGCGGGCGCAGGCTGTTAGCAGCCCAACCGTGCACGCGCCAAGCACTACCAGTGTGTTACGGATATTCACAAATTTTCTCCGGTCAGGGGCGTCAAATTCAGGGTGAGCGGTGCAGACGCGAACCCTTGAGTGCGGCGATCTGGTCTTGCGTGGCGGAGTCCAGCACCGGGTTGCGCGCCAATAGCTTGGCATTGGCCAGCAGCGTGCGCAGTTGCTCGACATCGGTGACCGAGGGCGCGACCTTGATCTGCGCCAGCGCCGCCTGGGTGTTGCCACCCTGTATCAGCGTGACGATCTTGCTGGCCCAAACATGGGGACGGGACATGGTGGAATCCTTTTCTCTGTGCGCTCTCAGCAGGGTTTTTGCTCTATGCCATTGTGGCACATAGCCCTCGTGAAAAGTGCCTGAGTAGCTATCAAAACCATAGCGCGCCGGGAAGGCGCTAGCGTTATGCTCGCAGGCTATGCAAGCCCAAGACCTCCAACTGCTGGTGACCCGCGAAATGCCGTTTGGCAAATACCAGGGCCGATTGATTGCCGACCTGCCTGGCGACTATTTGAATTGGTTTGCCCGCACCGGGTTTCCGAAGGGGGAGATCGGGAGGTTACTGGCGTTGATGCACGAGATTGACCACAACGGGCTAAGTGATTTGTTGAAGCCGTTGCGGGGACGGTGAGGCCTCAGGGAAGGTCTGCAGTAGACACGTTGCAGACTTACGCGGCGCTCCAAAGAAGTCGGTGAAAATGCAGTTTTAATGTCGAAGCAGAACCGGTCCCAACGGTCACTCGCCCATGCAATTTGTCAGCCGTTCCTGCGTGCGCTACACCGCGCAAGCTTTACTCTTGCACTTATGGCCGCGAGAGTTGGGCCGAATAAAGCACCCAGTTGGCGTAACGCACTGTAGATGCTTTGATACATGCTGAGGAAGGAAATAAATGAGTGGTTTTACATGTCCCTGTGGGGCACACGTGCAGGACGGAGTCGATTTATCGGGCGACAAGGCGGTTGTGATTTCCGATATGGACATAGACGAGTTCCGTGGTGAGATAGAAAGGCCTGGTCTTGTCGAGGAATATCCTGATGAGTTGACCCCATGCAAAGTCTTCCAATGCAGGGAGTGCAAGCGCTTGTTGCTAGAAAGACCTGGCGAGGGCCTGTTTGCGTTTGTTCCTGAGGGGCACTCGGAGTCTATGCTGACTTCAGCCAGGGGCAAAAAATTCAAAGGAAATTTGAGAGCGGAATGGCAAGACAAAGATGCCAATGGCTATGTGCTTTGGGGTTCGGCTGTCGCTGGCGCAGACAGCGGCTACGTTTGCGACATAAAGGAATGGGGAAAGTTTCAAGAACTGTACTTCTCGGTATTTCGGAGACTGTTGAGGGCTGATTCTTTGGGGAACGCATGGTTGCGGCGTAACGTTGGAACCCCGCAGGTTGAAGATGTTCATCACTGGCATTCCCATACTCATCGACTAGAGCATGGCTTGAAGCAAACGATAACGATGGAAACACTGGAAGATGGACGGCGATTTGTTGATATCACCTTTGGGGCAAGTGCATCTGAACAGGGTAACGTTAATCACTACTCCACATCTTTAAAAAACAAGTCTTCAAATCAGATTCGTATCTACAGTTTTGGTGGCTATCATTTCAGGCACGGTACGTGGGAGCTAAACACAATTCACAAACGCCTTTACTCTGCTGGGCGGTTTGTCCAGTGGTATGGGTTGCAATCGCAATGGATTGCTCCTGGCGAGACCGTATGTTTTCCAAACAATTCAGGCTCTCGTCCGATTATCTGGGCCTATCACTGCGAGGATGAGGATGGAAACGCGTTTATAGCGGGTGAGCTCCTGCGGTAAGTTTTTCCGCAATTGAACGATGTCTTAAAAAATTGAAGGACGGACGTGAATGACTGCTTACGCCCTCTGCAGAACTACGTCGTGCTTCGGTTTGCACTCCATTGACTCTACATCACGCATCACGTCCCCGTATCGCCACTCGCAGAGTTTGGGGCCTGGGTCCGCGCCGATTTGTGGGCATTTGACACCATGAGGCACGGGCCCAGACTCCAAACTCTGCCGCGCCAACGCATCTAAGCGGGTCGCCGGCCACTTACCACGGCACCACCTCAAACCGCCCCACCAAGTAATCCAGCAACGCACGCACAGCCGGCGACAGATTCCTCCTCGACGGATACAGCGCATAGATCGTCAATGCCGGCACCTGCCAATCCGGTAACACCACACGCAGCGCGTCCGTAGCGACGACGGGGTTGACCAAGTAGGTGGGCAGCATCGCAATCCCACCACCAGCCATCGCCGCTTGCAGCAGCGCGGTCGCCTCGTTGGCGCTAAAGGGGCTGACGACGCTGACCTGGGCCGACTCGTCGCCGCGCGCAAAGTGCCACACACTCTTTCCAAAATTGGCATGGCTTAGACAGCGGTGCTGAGCCAGCTCTTTCGGCAGTTGCGGCGTGCCGTGGGCTGCCAAATACCCGGGGGCTGCGACCAGCAGCGAATCGCAGCGCGCCAGCGGTTGGGCGATCAGCACGGGGTCTGGCTCGGTGCTGATGCGGATGGCCATGTCGATGCGGGCGTCGACCAGATTCAACGCGCCCTCGCTGATATTGAGGTCGATCTTGAGCTGTGGGTGCAGCGCCAAAAAGTCGGACAGCACGGCGGCCAGGTGCGCATAGGCAAAGGACGTGGAGCAGGTCAGGCGCAGTTGCCCACGCAATGCGCCGCCGACGGTGCTGGTGGAAGTTTCTTCCTCTACATCTTCCATCAGCGCCAGCATTTGCTGGCTGCGCCGCAGGCAAGTCTCGCCGGCATCGGTGAGGGTAACGCTGCGCGTCGTGCGCTGCAGCAGGCGTGCACCCAGCCACCGCTCCAGCTCGGCCACGTAGCGCGTGACCATGGCGCGGGACATGTCCAGCTTGTCGGCCGTAGCGCTGAAGCTGCCGCTAGTGGCCACCTCGGCAAAGACCTGCATGGCGGTGAGTCTGTCCATGTTGTTTGTTCATTTTGTGAAACAGTTATGGGCATTTTATGGGGTTTATCTGCGCGATTTTCGAAACTAAACTGCAGTCTCTTGCATATCAATAACCTTGTTTTTGGAGTCCAACACCATGTTCCGTACCACCGTCATCGCCGCCACCCTGGCCATCGCTTTCTCGGGCGCCCAGGCCGCCCAGCCCTTGCAACTGAAGGTCTACAACGGCGACGGCAACAGTTTCAATGTCAACTCCAGTCTGGTGTATGGCGAGAAGGAGGCCCTGGTCATAGATGCCGGCTTCACCCGCGCCGATGCGCTGCGCATCGCCGCCAATGTGCTGGACAGCGGCAAGCAATTGAAGACCATTTACGTCAGCCAGGCCGACCCAGACTACTACTTTGGCGCTGAAGCATTGAAAGAAATCTTCCCGCAGGCCGAAGTGGTGACCACGCCCGCTGTGCTGGAGAAGCTGAGCGCCAAGATGGCCGGCAAGGTGGCCTTCTGGGGCCCCAAGATGGGTGCCAATGCGCCCCGCACGCCGGTGTTGCCGAAGGCTCTGACCAGCAACACGCTTACCGTCGACGGCGAAAAGGTCGAGATCCGCGGCACACAGGGCTTGCTGGCGCACCGGCCCTACGCGTGGATTCCGTCCATCAAGGCCATCGTCGGCAATATCGCCGTGTTCGGCAACTTGCATGTGTGGACGGCCGACACACAAACCGTGGCCGAGCGCAGTGCCTGGGTTGCCCAGTTGGATGAGATGGCGGCCTTGAACCCGGTGGTTGTTGTGCCTGGCCACATGAACGTTGGCACCAAGCTCGACGCCAGCGCCATTGCCTACACCAAGACCTATTTGCAGACCTTTGAGAAGAACGCAGCCGCCACCAAAACCAGTGCCGAGCTGATCAGCAGCCTGCAAAAGGCTTATCCCGATGCGGGCATGGGCATGGCGCTGGACATTGGGGCCAAGGTCAACAAGGGCGACATGAAGTGGTGAGAATGTGGCCCCCGCGCGCCACCGCTGCGCGGGTCGCTGCGCCCCGAGGGGGCTAACTCGCCTTGGGGCGGCCCGGCGGCGGGTTTCGGTCGGTGCAATGCGCGCTATCGCACCGGCGGCGGCGTGCGTCTGTGGTACACCTCAGTTGCATGCCCCTGCATGCGATGCTACAACCACTTAAAGGACCCGCATGAACCTGCTCAAACACGACATCGTCACCGAGTTCCCGCAACACAAGGACAAGATCCACACTTTAAAAACGAGCAACGCACACTTTGCCAAGCTGTTTGAAAGTTATGGCACGCTGAATCACGCGATTGCCAAGATTGAGATGGGTGGTGGCGCAGCGATCACCGACGAAGCGCTGGAAATCGAGAAGAAAAAACGTCTGAAGCTCAAGGACGAAATCGTCCACATGCTGCAGCAGCCCTGATCACGCGTGTTGGGCGCGTTGGGCGCGTTTATCGCCTCAAGCGCTGCTGTCGGTAGCCGCAGCCCAGCAACGCGTGCCCACGGCGTCCAGATGCGTCAAGTACAGGCGCACTTCAAATTCCAACTGGTGGTAGGCGGGCTCCATGTAGGTGCAGAGGTTGTAGAAGGCCTTGTCGTGGTCGCGCTCGCGCAGGTGGGCCAGCTCATGCACCACAATCATTTTCAGAAACGGCTCGGGTGCGTCCTTGAACAGCGATGCTATGCGGATCTCGCGTTTGGCCTTGAGCTTGCTGCCCTGCACGCGCGACACCGTGGTGTGGGTGCCCAGCGCGTGCTGGACGATCTGCAGCTTGCTGTCAAACGCGACCTTGGATACGGGCTCTGCGCCACGCAGGTGTTCCGTCTTCAGCCCCTGCACATAGTCGTACAGCGCGCGGTCGGTGCGCACGCCGTGCGCGACGGGGTATTTCTGCAGTAGCCAGGTGCCAGTGCGCTGGCCGTCCAGCATCTGCTGCACCTGGGCCAGCGTGTCAGGCGGGTAGCCCTGCAGAAACTTCCATTGTGTGGATGCTGCGTTTTTCATAGCACTACACGCTTATTGGACGAGGGCTACCGACCAGTTAAGTTTAAGCCTCTCGGCGCAAGGCGGGGAACAGGATCACATCCCGGATGCTGGCGCTGTCGGTCAACAGCATCATCAAACGGTCGATACCCACGCCACAGCCGCCGGTGGGGGGCATGCCGTATTCCAGCGCGCGCACAAAGTCGTGGTCAAAGTGCATGGCCTCGTCATCACCACTGTCTTTGGCAGTGACCTGCGCCTGGAAACGTGTGGCCTGGTCTTCGGCGTCGTTCAGCTCGCTGAAGCCGTTGCCGAATTCGCGGCCGGTGATGTAGAGCTCAAAACGCTCGGTCACCTCGGGGCGGTCGTCGTTGGCGCGGGCCAGCGGCGAGATTTCGGTCGGGTGCTCCATGATGAAGGTGGGGTTCCACAGCTTCTCTTCCACGGTCTCTTCGAAGTACAGCACCTGCAGGCTGGCCAGGGTGCGCTTGGAAAGCCTATGACCGGCTTCGGTTAGACCAAGCGCCACCAAATTATTGATCAACCAGTCGCGGTCATCCACTAGATTATTGGTGTTGCCATTCAGAGCCAACGAAAGCGATTCGTCAATATTGTTGTGAACAGGGGTTGGATATTTAAGAATTGCTTCCCGGATCGTCAGGCGCTCAAAGGGCTTGCTCAGGTCCACCGGCTTGCCGGCGTAGGTGAGCTGCAGCGAGCCGGTGGCGCGCTGGGCGGCATCACGGATCAGGGCTTCGGTGAAGTCCATCAGGTCCTGGTAGTTCCAGTACGCCGCGTAGAACTCCATCATCGAGAACTCGGGGTTGTGGCGCACCGAGATGCCTTCGTTGCGGAAGCTGCGGTTGATCTCGAACACACGGTCAAAGCCGCCGACGATCAGGCGCTTGAGGTACAGCTCAGGCGCGATGCGCAGGAACATCTCCTGGTCCAGCGCGTTGTGGTGGGTTTTAAAGGGCTTGGCATTCGCACCGCCGGGGATCGGGTGCAGCATGGGTGTCTCGACTTCGAGGAAGTCGTGGCTCACCATGAAGTCGCGCATGGCCGATACAGCTTTGCTGCGGGATGTGAACCGCTTGCGGGCTTCCACATCGGTCATCAGATCGACATAGCGCTGGCGGTACTTCGTCTCCTGGTCGGCCATGCCGTGGAACTTGTCGGGCATGGGGCGCAAGCTCTTGGTCAAGAGGCGCACGGACGTGGCGTGGATGGACAACTCGCCGGTCTTGGTCTTGAAGACTTTGCCTTCGGCGGCAACGATGTCACCCAGGTCCCAGTGCTTGAACGCCGCGTACAACTCTGCACCCACGTCTTCACCCTTGACGTAGATCTGGATGCGCCCGCCGGTGGTGCCGAAGGACGCGTCCTGCAGTGTGCAGAAGCTGGCCTTGCCCATGACGCGCTTGAGCATCATGCGGCCGGCCACCTTGGCGGTGGCGCCGATGGCTTCGAGCTCTTCTGTGGTCTTGGCATCAAACTCGGCAAACAACGCCTCGGCCTTGTGGCTGGGTTTGTAGTCGTTGGGAAAGGCTACGCCCTTTCCATCCACCTGCTGCTGACGAATGGCCTTGAGTTTTTCGCGGCGCTCCAGAATTAACTGGTTTTCGTCCTGTGCAGGGACGGTGGCGGGTGCAGAGACGGATGCTTGTGGTTCAGACATGGAGTGCGCGCAAAGTGGAAGCTTGGGGGAGGGGCCGCAGTGTGGGCGGTAACCCTCAATTCTAGTCGCCACTGGGTGCCAGCGGCTATGATGCATGCGCGCCCGCTCCCCACACCATGTTCTACCAAATCACCTCGCTACTGCTGGAAGTTGTTGCCGGTCTGCTTGCCGGGACTTGTCTGCTGCGTCTGTACATGCAGTACCAGCGCATACCCATGTCGGCGCGCTCGGGCAACCCGCTGGCCAAGTTCATTTTTGCGCTGACCGATTGGCTGGTGTTGCCGCTGCGCCGCGTCATTCCCGCAGCCGGGCGTTGGGACATGGCCAGCCTGGTCGGTGCGTTTCTGATCCAGCTGGCGCAGTTCCTGATCTTGTGGGTGGTTTTAGGCATGGGCATGAGCCTGGTGTCGGTCTTCGTGCTGGCGGCCTTTGGCCTGGTGCGCATGGCCATTTCAGGCATGACGGGGCTGGTCATCATTTATGCAATCTTGAGCTGGGTGCAGACTGATTCCCCGGTCGCGGATTTGCTGGAAAGACTGGTGATGCCGGTGCTGATACCGATACGCCGCGTGCTGCCGCTGGTGGGGGGCATAGACCTGTCACCGCTGGTGCTGTTGGTACTGCTGCAGGTATCGGCCATTGTGCTGGGGTCTTTGCAGGCCGCGGTGCTCGTCGCGCTGTGAACATACCCTGCTGCGGCTTGCCCGTGCCCTAGCGCACAGACCGCTGTTGCGCTAATTTCAAAAATGGGTGATCGTTAAAAAGAGAAGTCCATGCCATCTATGCCCCAAAACGACAACCGCCGCATGGCCAGCCCCCTTGTAGGGTTTGTGGGGTGGCTGGCGATTTG
>NZ_JANXUQ010000291.1 GCF_025356155.1 Rhodoferax sp.
GTCGTTTTTCGCTGCCAGCGTGGAGCGTTGCGCCCAACTCAGCTTGGTTCAAAGCGTGGCCAGCGTGGCCGAAGCCAAGGCCTGCCTCGACCACGCCACACAATCGGTCGATGTGCTGCTGACCGACCTGGGCCTGCCCGATGGCAGCGGTTTGCAGGTCATACGCCATGCGCGCACCTGCCACCCCGCCTGCGAATCGCTGGTCATCTCCATGTTTGGTGACGAAGACAATGTGCTGGCCAGCATAGAAGCCGGGGCATTGGGCTACATCCACAAGGACGCTGCGCCCGATGACATTGCCAACACCATTCTGGAGATGAAGGCGGGCGCCTCGCCTATATCCCCGATGATTGCCCGCCGGGTGCTGTCCAAGTACCGTTCCATGCAGACAAATAGCCCGCTAGCCCCCGTCGATATTGAGCATAGCGCTATTAAAATAGAAGTGATTGACTCGAACAAGGGTTTGCTCTCCAAGCGCGAGCAGGAGGTGCTGGAGCTGGTCTCGCGCGGATTCTCGTATGGCGAGATCGCTGATTTAAAGAACCTCAGCGTGCACACCATCCAGACCCACATCAAGAGCCTCTATGGCAAGCTGGAAGTGCATTCCAAGATGGAAGCCGTGCTGGAGGCCACCCGCATGGGCCTACTGCCTCGCCAGCCGGCCGCAGCGACCGCAGCTATGTCCAAGTGAGCCTGTTCGTGCGCGCGGCGGCCTGCTGAAGGAATAGCCTGCGCGCGCCGGGCAGTTGGCCCCGACTGCAGGGATAATTGCGCCACTCTATGGCCTCTGTTTTTGATAAACCCTCTGTTTGGCGGCGCATCGCGCCCTGGTTCCACGGCTTTGATGGTCCGCTGGCGTTCGCCGTGTTCCTGCTGGCCTGTGCGGGCATGTTGATCATGTATTCGGCCGGCTTCAACAACGGCACCCGCTTTGAGGACCATGGTCGCAATATGCTGTTGGCCGCCTTCATCATGTTCGTTGTGGCCCAGATACCGCCCCAGCGCCTGATGACGCTGGCCGTTCCGGTGTATGTCACGGGTGTCGCGCTGCTGGTGGCAGTGGCCTTGTTCGGCATTACCAAAAAGGGTGGCAAACGGTGGATCAATGTGGGGATCAAGGACTTTCAACCCAGTGAAATCCTTAAAATCGCCATGCCCTTAATGTTGGCCTGGTGGTTCCAGAAGCGCGAGGGCCAGTTGCGGCCGCTGGACTTTGGGGTTGCCGCTTTGCTGCTGGGCGTGCCCGTTGTGTTGATTCAAAGACAGCCGGACCTCGGCACAGCGCTGCTCATTCTGATCGTCGGGTTGTCGGTCATCTTCTTCGCAGGCATGAGTTGGAAGTTGGTGATTCCGCCGGTGGTGTTGGGCGTCATAGGATTGGTGCTGATCGTATCGTTTGAACCATCGCTGTGCGCGGACGGCGTGCGCTGGCCAGTGCTCAAGGAATACCAGCAGCAGCGCATCTGCACCCTGCTAGACCCCACGCGGGACCCATTGGGCAAGGGCTTTCACATCATTCAGGGCATGATCGCCATTGGATCTGGCGGCATTACCGGTATGGGCTTTATGAAAGGCACGCAGACCCATCTGGAATTCATCCCGGAACACACTACCGATTTCGTGTTCGCCGCCTATTCCGAAGAATTCGGCTTGCTGGGCAACCTGTTCTTGTTAGCCGCCTTCATCTTCCTTATCCTGCGCGGCCTGGCCATTGCACTGGAGGCGCCCACACTGTTCTCGCGCCTCCTGGCTGGCAGTGTGACCATGATTTTCTTCACCTATGCCTTCGTCAACATGGGCATGGTCAGCGGCATCGTGCCGGTGGTGGGTGTGCCTCTGCCCTTCATCAGCTATGGCGGCACCGCCATGGTGACGCTGGGGTTGGCGGTGGGGATATTGATGGCTATTTCCAATTCCAAGCGTTTGGTGCAATCCTGATATTTGCGGGACAGACCGCAGCGCAGCGGAGCTCTGTCCTCAACTGATCAAGGGTGTTCTTGCGGGGCAGACCGCAGCGCAATACAACCCGTTCGGACATTCCCCGGGGCAGGCGCCTAGAATCGCAGCATGATTGCACGCGAACCCACCATCGAACGCTTGGCCATTGCCCAGCGCCTCCTGCTCACTCCCTTTGGCCTGGATGAATCCCATCTCGCCCGCGCCCTGAACGAGATCAAGGCACACCAGGTGGACGAGGCCGATCTTTATTTCCAATACACCCGGTCCGAGGGATGGAGCCTGGAGGAGGGCATCGTCAAAACCGGCTCCTTCAGCATCGACCAGGGCGTAGGTGTGCGGGCGGTTAGTGGCGAGAAAACCGCCTTTGCCTATTCCGACGATATCTCCGAGGTCAGCCTGTTGGATGCGGCGCGCACCGTGCGCACCATTTCCAGCGCAGCCCAGAGCAAGCGGACCAAGGTTGCTACCCAAAAGATAGCAAAGTCCCGTTCGCTGTACACGGGGCATGACCCTATCTCCACACTAGACAGTGCGACCAAGGTGGCTCTTTTGGGCAAGGTTGAAAAGCTGGCACGTGCCAAGGATCCGCGCGTGGCGCAGGTCATGGCCGGCTTGGCGAGCGAATACGATGTGGTTATGGTGGCCCGCGCTGATGGCACGCTGGCGGCTGATGTGCGCCCCTTGGTACGCCTGTCGGTCACCGTAATTGCCGAGCAAAAGGGCCGACGCGAAATCGGCTCGGCCGGCGGTGGTGGCCGTTTTGGTCTGGCCTACTTTGACGACGCCCAGATTGAAAAGTATGTGGATGAGGCGGTGCACGCTGCACTGACCAATCTGGATGCGCGCCCGGCCCCGGCTGGCGAGATGACGGTGGTCTTAGGCCCCGGCTGGCCTGGCATTCTGTTGCACGAGGCCATTGGCCACGGGCTGGAGGGCGACTTTAACCGCAAGGGTTCCAGCGCGTTCAGTGGCCGCATCGGCCAGCGCGTGGCCGCCAAGGGCGTGACGGTGCTGGACGACGGCACGCTGGCGGACCGCCGCGGCTCGCTGAATGTGGACGACGAAGGCAATACCAGCCAGCGAACGGTGTTGATCGAGGATGGCATTCTGAAGGGCTACATCCAGGACGCAATGAATGCACGCCTGACGGGTGTTGCGCCTACCGGTAATGGCCGACGTGAGAGTTATGCCCATGTGCCCATGCCGCGCATGACCAACACCTTCATGCTGGGTGGTGACAAGGACCCTAAGGAAATCGTCGCCAGCATCAAGAAGGGCTTGTACGCCACCAACTTTGGCGGTGGGCAGGTAGACATTACTTCCGGCAAATTTGTGTTCTCGGCCAGTGAGGCCTACTGGGTCGAGAACGGCAAGATTCTGTACCCGGTGAAGGGTGCGACCATTGTCGGTAGCGGACCGGAATGTTTGAAGCGCGTCAGCATGATCGGCAATGACATGGCGCTGGACAGTGGCGTCGGTACTTGCGGCAAAGAAGGCCAGAGCGTGCCGGTCGGTGTGGGGCAGCCTACGCTGCGCATCGATGGATTGACGGTGGGTGGAACGGCTTGACACCGGTTGGGCGGGCATGTGCGCATGGCACCTGATCTATGAGCGCAGCCCAGCCCAACACAGGCCCTCCGCAAGACGCCGAAGACTCGGCCGCGTCGATGGCGCCGCCCAGCGCAAACCCGTCGGCGGAGGCCTTGCCACCGTCCTATTCCCCGTCTCAGGCTCATTCGCAATCGCAATCGCAATCGCAATCTCTATCCCAGTCACACAGCTTCCAATCCTTCGGCGAATACAGCCAGTTCCTTCGCTCGGCTGTGGCCGACGAAGAGTCGCTGCAGGTGGGAGAGAGCCTGCAGGCCCTGGCGGTGCAGATTGAGGCCCTGGTGGCGATGCTGCAGCAACGCAATACCGAGCCACGGCCCTTGTCGTTGGCGCTGATCAACCTGGTTGGCGATTTGCGCACGCACAGGGCTCTGCTGCTGGCCTTGGGTGACGATTGGCACAGCAACTATGAGTTCGATGCCCACTTTTCCGCGCTGAATCACTTCCGCATCCTGGTCACCCAGTGGGCGATGGAGGCGGCGCCGCCGCGCAACAGTGCGCCCGTGTTGACAGATTTTGATCTGGCGGCCTGGCGTGTACTGGGCGCGGGTTCGCTACTGCTGGATGTGTATGAACAGTCGCGCCTGGCCTCCTCGGAAGTGTCGGACGAGGAACGCGCACCGCCATCCGCCTGGAGCCGTTGGAGCGCCTGGTGGAAACGCCGCCAGATCAAGCGAACCGTGGTGCGCCAAGAGGGCCGCCGGGGACGCCGCAAATCCGACTGATGTTGCGCCCACGCTTGTCGCTTCGCGTACTGCGCTGCCCCTCGAGGGGGCGCTCGCTCCTTGGGGCGGCCCGGCGGTGCGCATCTTCTGTGCTACATTCTGATGCATGCATTTCGGCCGTTTTTACTTTAGCTATTTTTGGTTCTCAAGCGCTTTGGCGGTAGAGAGATCTGAACGAACCTAAACACCAGACGTCCCAAATCTTCACTAAACCGCCGACTCCCCGGCGGTTTTTTTTTGCCCTTTTACTTTGTCCGATTTGTCCACCTCAGGAGCCACCCAATGACCGCACAAGCCTCTTCAACATCCGACGCCTGGTATCCACATGCGCAGCAGCAGACCGACCGTACCAGCCAGACCGATGACGAACGCATCAAGGACATTACCGTGTTGCCCCCCCCTGAGCATTTGATCCGCTTCTTCCCCATCCGGGGCACAGCGGTGGAGAAGTTGATCACCCGCACCCGCCGCACCATCCACGACATCATGGCTGGTACCGACGACCGCATGCTGGTGGTGATCGGGCCTTGCTCCATCCACGACCCGGCCGCCGCATTGGACTATGCCCGCCGCCTCAAGGAACAGCGCGAGAAGTACAAGGACACGCTGGAGATCGTGATGCGGGTGTATTTCGAAAAGCCACGCACCACGGTGGGCTGGAAGGGCCTGATCAACGACCCCTACCTCGATGAGAGCTTCCGCATCGACGAAGGTCTGCGCATCGCCCGGCAGTTGTTGATCGAAATCAACCGCCTCGGACTGCCCGCGGGCAGCGAATTCCTGGACGTGATCTCCCCCCAATACCTGGGCGACTTGATCGCCTGGGGTGCCATTGGTGCGCGCACCACCGAGAGCCAGGTGCACCGCGAGCTGGCGTCTGGCTTGTCGGCACCGATCGGTTTCAAGAACGGCACCGACGGCAATATCAAGATCGCCACCGACGCCATCCAGGCAGCGGCCGGTGGCCACCACTTTTTGTCCGTCCACAAAAATGGCCAGGTAGCGATTGTGCAGACCAATGGCAACCCAGATTGCCACGTCATTTTACGTGGCGGCAAGGCGCCGAACTACGATGCCACCAGCGTCGCGGCCGCTTGCAAGGATCTGGAAAAAGCCAAATTGCCTGCGACGCTGATGGTGGACTGCAGCCATGCCAACAGCAGCAAGCAGCATGAGAAGCAGGTGGAAGTGGCGCGCGACGTTGCAGGCCAGGTCGCCGGTGGTTCACGCAGCGTGTTTGGTGTGATGGTGGAGAGTCACTTAAACGCCGGTGCGCAGAAATTCACACCCGGCAAAGACGATGCCAACGCGCTGGAATACGGCAAGAGCATCACCGATGCCTGCCTGGGCTGGGATGACTCGTTGCAGGCGCTGGATATCTTGTCGGCCGCCGTCAAGACGCGGCGCACGCGTTAAGCACCATGGACTGCACCCAGGTCTGGGCGCGGTCTAGCGTCTCGAAGGCTTTGAACGGCCGGTTGATCGAGGCGTAGATATTGGCAAAGTGCGCCGTCATCAGGCGCCCGCCTTCAATCTCGGGGGCTATGACAAACGCCGTGGCCACGGGGATCAGTTCGGGTGGTTTGGGGCTTTGCATCAGCTCCGTATAGCGCTTGATGCCGCCCGGCGTGCTCATGGCGCTATTGCGCAGGGTGACGATACTGGTCCATGGGCCCGAGATCGTCAGGGTATTGAGAAAATCCACCTGAGCGACAGCCAGCTGATCGAAAACCTCTTCATTAAAAGGCCCGGTGGCGTCGTAGTGCAGGGAGTTGTCTTGCATCCACATGTCAATGCGCCCATGGGCCTTGAACCGTGTTTCTGCGATCAGGCTGGTGCTAGCCCTCAAGGGCTTGTGGTTTTGCACGGTTGGGCTCCAGGCGCTATAGGGTGAATGCAATCGCGTTCATCTTAACGCCCGTAGCCCACTGTACGTGCGCCAGGGCAGTAGGCCGCACCGCGTGGTGTTGCCCACTATGGCCCTTTATGGCGTTATTGCGAGTTGATGCTGATGCCGCCCTGGCCCACCGCAACATATTGGGAAAAGCCGCTAAGCACCGAATACAGATCGGCCGTGGTGCCGCTGGTGCGGGGTGTCCAGGTGACGCCGTCTGGGCTGGTGGTCACGGCGCCGCCAGTACCAACTGCCATCACTTGACCGGCCGTCGCATTGAGCGCCAGCAGGTTGGCGCTGGTGCCCGAGCTTTGGGCTGTCCAGGTCACGCCGTTGTCTGCGCTGCGCACCACGGTGCCGCCATTGCCGGCTGCGACGAAGGTGTAGGTCAGAGAGGTCTGTACGATCACGCTACGCAAGTCGGCCGTGGTACCCGATGCCACCGGCGTCCAGGTTGTGCCATCGGTGCTGGTCAACAATGTCCCGCCAGCGCCGACCGCAATCCACACGCCGTTGGAGGAGTAGATAACGCCGTACAGGTTGCTGGTGGTGGGGGATGCTACGGCCGTCCACAGAATGCCGTCCAGCGACGACAGAATAGTGCCGCCATTACCTACGGCGACAGCCAAAGCACCGTTGCTGGCAATTGCATTGAGGTTAGCCGTCGTACCGGTGGGCGCCACGCTCCAGGTAGCCATGTCGGTGCTGTAGGCGGCACTGCCGTTGGCCCCGACTACGAGAAACCGGGCAAAGGTCCACAAAGCGGCGTTGAGCGTGGTGTTGGCAGGTGCTGGCGTGCCGGTCCAGCTCAGGCCGTCCAAGCTGCGGTAGGCACTGCCTGCATCTCCCACGGCGTAATAGTAGCCCAGCGAGTCGGCGCTGTTGGTGCCGTAGGTCAGGTTGCGTATGATGTTGCTACCCAGTGATCCGCCGGCCTTCCAGGTGCCGCCAGCGGGGCGTGGTACGACCGACACCGATGGGCTGCCCGGGCCGCCAGGGCCATCACCATTGCGACCGTTGACGGTAAAGGAGTAAGTAAACCCATTGGCCAACCCGGTCAGCACATAGGGCGAGGTGACGTTGAGCAGCGCGCGGCTGCCCGGCACGTTGATCCAATCCAAAGTGGAGATGCTGGTGGAGGGCGCGTAAAACAGCCAGTACTTCACGCCGGGGACCGTCGTCCATGTGATGGTGGCTGTGCCGTCGCCCGGCGTCACGGTGATGCCACCGGCGGGTGGTGGCGCCGTACTGCCTGCGCCGCCACAGGCAGAAACCAGCACGGCAACCATCAGAGCAGCCAGTGCCTGGCGTAGGGAAGAAAGAAGCATGAAAAACCACCTAGAAGAAGTAGACCGCCGATTTTACAAGTGCTGGGCTAGGGGCTTCCCGCCCCAACAATTCTTTACCTGCAGTGCTGTGAGTCATCAATCGCCAGCACGCCCGGATACTGCCCGTTGAAACGAAAGCATATACGCAAAAAAAATCTGTAGCCCTCGCCAATACTGCGCGAGTAGCTATCTATGTTGTAGTGCTTCTATGAGCTTGTTGTGGATGCCCCCAAAGCCCCCATTGCTCATGCACACAATGTGGTCACCGGGTTGCACCTGCGCCAGCACTTGGGCGACGACGGCGTCCACCCGGTCTGCGACGTGCGCCCGCGCGCCCATGCTGGCCAAGGCCTCTTGCGCATCCCAGTCCAAGCCACCAGCATGGCAGAAGGCCAGATCGGCTTCTTCCAGGCTCCACGGCAGTTGGGATTTGACGGTACCCAGCTTCATCGTGTTGCTGCGTGGCTCGAACACGGCCAGGATGCGGGCCGTGCCTACTTGCCGTCGCAAACCATTGATGGTGGTGCGGATGGCCGTGGGGTGGTGGGCAAAATCGTCATAGATGGTGACCACGGCGGGTGTTATACCGGCAGGCGCGGGACCATTCCAGGCAACACGGGCCCGCACTTCCATGCGGCGTTTGACGTTCTCGAAGAGGCCCAACGCTTGGGCCGCCGTGCTGGGTGTCACGCCCACGTGCTCGGCCGCGGCGATGGCGGCCAGTGCGTTGAGCTGGTTGTGCACGCCGCTCAGCGACCATTCGACACGGGCCACCGTTTTGCCAGCTTGCACAACGTCAAAAGCATGGGGTTCCCCAATTGCCGCGAAGTCGCTGACCGCACTGCCAAAACTGCGCAGTTCGCTCCAGCAACCCTGGTGCAACACGCGGGTCAGGCTTTCTTCCAATCCGTTGACGACGATACGCCCCGACGCGGGTACCGTACGTATGAGGTGATGGAACTGGCGTTCGATCGCAGCTAGGTCGTCAAAGATGTCTGCATGGTCGAACTCCAGGTTGTTCAACACCGCCGTGCGCGGCCGGTAATGCACGAATTTGCTGCGTTTGTCGAAGAAAGCGGTATCGTATTCGTCCGCTTCGATGACGAAGAGAGGGAGGCGGTGCGATGCAGGGTTCTGCGCAGGTAAAGGAGGAGCCCGCAAAGCGGGCGGGGGACACGGAGCAGAATCCGGCGTCGCGCCGCCTCCCAGGCGCGCAGATACGCCGAAATTCAACGGGACGCCGCCCACTAGAAATCCCGGTTGCAAACCCGCGCTTTCCAGAATCCAAGTCAGCATGGCCGTGGTTGTGGTCTTGCCGTGGGTGCCGGCCACCGCCAACACATGGCGGCCTTGAAGAACATGCTCGGCCAGCCACTGCGGGCCGCTGGTGTAGGGCGCGCCGGCATCCAAAATGGCTTCCATTAGCGGGTAACGGGGGTTGCCGTCGGCCAGACGGGCCCGGCTGACGACATTGCCGACGACAAACATATCGGGCTTGAGCGCCATCTGGTCGGCGCCATAGCCTTCGATCAATTCAATGCCCAGCGCGCGCAATTGGTCGCTCATGGGTGGGTAAACGCCGGTGTCGCAGCCGGTAACGCGGTGGCCCGCCTCGCGCGCCAACGCCGCCAAGCCGCCCATGAAGGTTCCGCAAATGCCCAGAATGTGAATATGCATGCACCTATTCTATCGGTCAGCTCTACATGATTTTCGCTGCTAGCCCCCGTACAGGCTCCATGAGGCGCTATCAAAAATGGAGCGATCTCGGCTTCATATCGCTGTCATCGCTTCGGTAGCAAAATACGGCCATGGATGCATTGAAAGATGAAGTGGCTGCCGTCGCTGCCCGCATGGTCGTAGAAGAAGGCCTGGAATATGGTGCGGCCAAGCGGCGCGCGATCAAACAAATGGGCTTGGCTGCGCGCACGGCTTTGCCGGACAACGCCCAGTTGGAAACGGCCATCGAGGAATACATCTCCATTTTCTGCGCGGACACGCAGCCGGGCGAATTACATGCCCTGCGGGTATTGGCGCTGGAGTGGATGGAGCGCCTGGAGCGTTTTCGCCCTTACATTGCGGGTGCGGTCTGGCACGGAACGGCGACGCGGCGCTCCGACATTTATCTGCAATTATTTTGCGACGACTCCAAATCGGCAGAAATTGGCTTGATTGATATGCGGGTACGCTATGAGCCGCGCTCAGTCACGGGTTTTCACGGTGGGCTGGTCGATGCATTGAGCGTGCAAGCGTATAGCGCCGAGCTGGGCGAACATGTGGGCTTGCACCTGCTGGTCTACGACTTTGACGACCTGCGTGGCGCCTTGCGCGCCGACGCGCGCGGTCGGCGGCCACGCGCAGACGCAGCAGCTCTGCGCAGTTTGTTGCATGATGTAGTGCCATGACCATTACCCATTCCGAGATCCCCGCCACCGACAGCGCCATACCGGCACACAACCGCCGCATGCTGCTGGGCGCCACGGCTGCGTCTGCGGCTCTTTTGGGCGTTGGTGCCGCTTGGTGGCGTAACCAGGCCCCCGCCGTGACTCCCGCCGCCGAACCAGTAGAAGGGTTTTGGGCCACGCAATGGGACACGCCCCAAGGCGGCAAGCTGCCCATGCAGTCCTTCCAAGGCCGGCCGCTGCTGCTGAACTTCTGGGCAACTTGGTGCGCACCTTGTGTGGAAGAGCTGCCGCTAATCAATGATTTTTACCGTCAAAACAAGGCCAATGGCTGGCAAGTGCTGGGGTTGGCGATCGATAAACTGGCACCCGTACAGTCGTTCCTACAAAAAATGCCGCTGGATTTTCCGGTTGGAATGGCGGGTTTGGTGGGGGCGGATTGGGTGCGCGGCTTGGGCAACCCGGCGGGTGGTTTGCCCTTCTCGGTTGTTTTTGGCGCCAATGGCGCGGTGCTGCACCGCAAGATGGGGCGGCTCAATGCTGAGGATCTGACCACCATGCTTCGTCTAAAATGACGGCTTAACAAGCAGTCGGGGCGCCCACAACGCGTTTTCAGCCACGCGATTCAATATTCGCTTCTGCAATTTTGCGCGGTGTTGTGTGTGGATAAAAAGATTTATCGACAAATCAGATAATTTTGCTGTAAATTCGCCCCCTACTGAATAACGGCTGTTGGAGAAGACATGGATTTACGCAAACTCAAGACTTTGATTGACCTCGTTTCGGATTCGAATGTATCGGAGCTTGAAATTACGGAGGCTGAAGGCAAAGTCCGCATCGTCAAGGGCGGCGGCGCGGTGGTTCACAGCTACGCACCAGCCCCCGTCTACGCCCAAGCGCCACCCGGTGCGCTGGCCGCACCTGCTGCCGTGCCAGCGGCGGTGGAAGTGGCGCCAGGCCATACTGTCAAGTCACCCATGGTCGGCACTTTTTACCGTTCATCATCCCCAGGCGCCAAGGCGTTTGTGGAAGTCGGCTCGGTGGTTAAGGAAGGCGAGACCATCTGCATTATCGAGGCCATGAAGATTCTCAATGAGATCGAGGCTGACAAATCCGGCACGATTACCCGCATCCTATGCGACAACGGGCAGGCAGTTGAATACGGTCAGCCTTTGTTCATCATTGAATAAGCAGGGCGCCCAGTATTCCCATGTTCAAAAAAATCCTGATCGCCAATCGTGGCGAGATTGCCTTGCGAATCCAGCGGGCTTGCCGCGAGTTGGATATCAAGGCGGTCATGGTCTATTCCGAAGCCGACCGTGATGCCAAATATGTCAAGTTGGCCGACGAAGCGGTGTGTATTGGCCCGGCACCGTCGGGCTTGAGTTACTTGAATGTGCCAGCGATTATTTCTGCGGCCGAGGTGACCGACGCCGAAGCCATCCACCCCGGTTATGGCTTCCTGAGCGAAAACGCAGATTTTGCCGAGCGCGTGGAGAAAAGTGGCTTCCAGTTTATCGGTCCTACGCCTGAGTCCATCCGCATCATGGGTGACAAAGTGTCAGCCAAACAAGCCATGATTCGTGCCGGCGTGCCGTGCGTACCAGGGTCTGAGGGCGAATTGCCCGATGATCCTGCGCTGATCAGGCGTATCGCCAAAGCCGTGGGTTACCCGGTCATCATCAAGGCCGCCGGTGGTGGTGGTGGGCGCGGTATGCGCGTCGTCCACACCGAGGCTGCTTTGGTCAATGCTGTGGCCATGACCAAAGCAGAGGCCGGTGCCGCATTTGGCAACCCGGCCGTCTATATGGAGAAGTTTCTCCAGAACCCTCGCCACATCGAAATCCAGATTTTGGCGGACAAACACAAGAACGCTGTCTATTTAGGTGAACGCGATTGCTCCATGCAACGCCGCCACCAAAAGATTCTGGAAGAGGCGCCAGCGCCCGGCATCAACCGCAAGCTGATCGAACGTGTGGGGGAGCGCTGTGTCGCAGCCTGCAAAAAAATTGGCTACCGCGGCGCCGGAACTTTTGAGTTTCTGTACGAAGACGGCGAGTTCTACTTCATTGAAATGAATACGCGGGTTCAGGTGGAGCACCCGGTGACAGAAATGATCACCGGCATCGACATCGTGCGGACCCAAATCATGGTCGCGGCGGGTGAAAAACTGCCGTTTACGCAACGCCAGATCGAGATACGGGGCCATGCCATCGAGTGCCGTGTCAATGCGGAAGACCCGTACAAGTTCACACCGTCGCCGGGCCGTGTCACCACTTGGCACGCACCAGGTGGACCTGGCGTGCGCGTCGATTCACATGTGTACACCAACTATTTTGTGCCACCGAATTACGACTCCATGATTGGCAAAATCATTGTGCACGGCGATACCCGGGAGCAAGCCATGGCGCGCATGCGCACGGCATTGGCCGAGACCGTGGTAGAAGGTATCAATACCAATATTCCGCTGCACCGCGAATTGATGGTGGATGCCAAGTTCATGGATGGCGGCACCAACATCCACTACCTTGAGCAGTGGTTGGACCAGCGTAAACGGTAGTCCCCATGGCCATGTTTGAACTGAGCATGATGTGTCCCGAGGATCGGGTTGAGCGTTTGAGCGACGCACTCGATGCATTGGAAGCGCTGAGCGTCAGTGTGGAAGATGCGGACGCGCAAACGGATGCTGAGCAGGCGCTGTTTGGAGAACCCGGCATGCCGCCGCCCAAAGACGGTTGGCAGCGGTCGCGGGTCACCGCGTTGTTTGCCGATGAGTCTTTGGCGCGGGAAGCCGCCGACCTTTTAAGTGCACAGGATTTTTTTGAAGGCTGCCAAGTGCTGGCATTGGCGCCAGTGCCCGAGCAGGATTGGGTTCGTTTGACGCAATCCCAGTTCACCCCGGTAGACATCACGCCCGAGTTCTGGATTGTTCCAACATGGCACGAACCGCCCGCGCAGGCAAAAAAGGTCATTCGACTGGACCCGGGTTTGGCCTTTGGCACCGGCACGCACCCCACCACGCGCATGTGTTTGCGCTGGATCGCAACCCATCCCGTGGCGGGCCGGGTGTTGGACTACGGCTGTGGCTCGGGCATCCTGGCGATCGGTGCAGCAAAGTTTGGTGCCGCAGAAGTGGTGGCGGTGGATATCGACCCTGCCGCAGTGCAGTCCACCGAATTGAATGCTTCTGCCAATGGCGTAACACTGCTGGCCGGATTGCCCGATCGGGCAGTAGGCCAGTACGACGTCGTGCTGGCGAATATCCTGGCCAGTCCCCTGAAGGTCTTGGCGCCTTTGCTATGTTCTCACGTATCGCTCGGCGGGCATCTGGTGTTGGCTGGAATTCTGGAACGCCAGGCCGATGAACTGATTGAGGCCTATGCACTGCACTGCCGCCTGGCAGTGGCCGACCGTGAGGATGGTTGGATATTGATGACGGCTGCTCTGTAGGCGCGTCTTTCGGCTCTCTACAATGGCGTCCTGATGAGCAGCCTGATTACCCGATGCCCCGCCTGCGCGACGATGTTCAAGGTCGTGCCAGACCAGTTGCGCGTGTCCGATGGCTGGGTGCGTTGCGGGCAATGCAACGAAGTTTTTGATGCCAATAGCAACCTGCAGCCCCGCGCAGATGTTGCATTGAACAGCCGTTCGGCGCCGTTGATTCAGGAGCCTCATCCCACACCGCCCCCGCCACCGCCATCAGTGGCGCCGACAGTTTCTGAGGTCCGATCTGACGCCAGGGCAGGGGTCAAGATCGTGGCAAAAGTGGAAGAAAAGGTAGAGGCCCTCGCGGAGGTGCTTGCCCCTCCTGTGGCAGTCATCATCACACCGCCCGCAGAACCCTTTTTAGCAGTCAATCCGCGCGCCTTGCATATTGAGCCCGAACCCGAAGCGCTCGTGGCCCCGCCCCGGCCGACCACCTTGGGCGAACAAAGGAGCGCTGTGGGGCGTGGTGAAAAACCGCGGCGCGGCGGGCGCAGGGAGCCCGCTCCGCAAGGCGTGGAGGAACCACCGCAGCATTCGTTTATGAAAGCGGGCAATGCTTCGGCAACTTGGCGCAAGCCGTGGGTGCGGGCCGTTTTGTGGTCTGCAGGCTTGGTATTGGTAGTGGGGCTGGTACTGCAGATTGTTATCCAGGAGCGTGATCGCATCGCTGCGACGGAGCCCTCTGCGGTGCGCCTGCTGGAACCGCTGTGCGGGGTATTGGCCTGCAAGATTTCTCCATTGCGCCAAATTGAATCCATCGTGATCGACAGTTCCTCGTTTGCCAAGGTTCGCGCGGATGTCTTCCGCCTGAACTTTACGCTGAAAAATACTGCGCAGACAGCGATTGCCACGCCAGCGCTGGAGTTGACCCTGACGGATATGCAGGATCAGGCGGTGGTGCGGCGGATATTTGTGCCTACCGATTTCGGGCGCCAACAAACCGTCATGGAGCCTGGTGCCGAATTGATTGCATCCATCCCCATTGCTGTCAAAGCCAATACCGGTAACGCCAAGGTCTCGGGCTACCGGCTGTTGTCCTTTTACCCATGAAAAAAGCCCGGGACCTTGCGGTACCGGGCCTTGAGTGCCATTAAAAACCTGATTAGGGTTTGTTGGCAGTAGGGAACGGCCAAGCAGCCTGCGGGTTCAGAGTGGTCTGAGCAGCAGGCGCAGCGGGTGCCGTCGCTGCTTTGGCAGCGGGTGCTTTCGCGGCTTTCTTCGCAGCCGGCTTTTTGGCTGCCTTTTTAGCGACTGGCTTCTTGGCTACCGCTGCCTTCTTGGCGGGGGCCTTTTTGGCTGCTGCCTTTTTAGCAGGAGCCTTTTTGGCTGCTGCTTTTTTAGCAGGAGCCGCCTTCTTCGCTGGGGCTGCCTTTTTAGCGGCTACTTTTTTTGCCGGGGCTTTTTTTGCCGGGGCCTTTTTAGCAGCTGCCTTTTTAGCGGGAGCTGCCTTCTTCGCTGGAGCAGCCTTCTTGGCGGCTACTTTCTTGGCAGCTACCTTTTTAGCGGGGGCTGCCTTCTTCGCGGGGGCTGCTTTTTTAGCAGCTACTTTTTTTGCTGGTGCAGCCTTTTTCGCTGGTGCAGCTTTCTTTGCGGGAGCGGCCTTTTTTGCGGCCGGTTTTTTTGCAGTTGCCATGATTTTCTCCTTGATCAATTTACAAAGAGCACTTCTTGCCAGTTGGTTGCAAGAAGCGATTCATGTGGTTGGGCAAATACCCAGCGACATGAACTTGGTGACACCTACCCAGCACAAACTCTGTGACTTGTTGTTGGATAGATGAAATTCGAAAACACATACAGTTAATTAGTCCCAGGACAGCGCGCCGCCCGACTGGTACTCGATGACGCGGGTTTCGAAGAAGTTACGTTCCTTCTTCAGGTCGATCATCTCGCTCATCCAGGGGAAGGGGTTTTCTTCGTTGGGATACAAGGCTTCCAGGCCTATTTGCGTTGCGCGGCGGTTAGCGATGTAACGCAAGTAGCCTTTGAACATCGATGCGTT
>NZ_JANXUQ010000299.1 GCF_025356155.1 Rhodoferax sp.
TTGCCAGTCGTCTGGCACATCGCCGCTGCCCGTGAAGATGTGGATGCCACCAAACACGCTGGACGCAAAACTCTTTTGCATGCGCTCACGGATGGCGGGGAACACATCCTCTTTGTCCTGAAAGCGGCGCTTGCGCTCTTCCATCTCGCGGCGCAGGTTGGGGCGCGTGTCAAACCAAAAACGATTGTTACCGCTGTTCAGGTAGTGCAGGCGGTCGCCCAGGCGGCGCAGCGCGTCTTTGTAAATGCCAATCTGCTGACCTGGTTGTGCCACGCCCAGCACAATGCGCTCCAGTTCCAGGCCGCGCACCATTTGTGTGGCGGTGGTGGGCGCGCTGCCCAAAAAGATGGTCCGTGCCGCGCGGCGGCAGGCCTGCACCGCGCCCAGGCGCGTGTCGCGGCTTTCAATCTCGGTGGTTTCGGCGCGTTCGCCATCCACATCACGCTCCACCACCGGGTCCCAACCCGGTGGCAGGTAGTTGACCAGATCGTTGCGCGTCTCTGCATCCGCCAGCGGAAAGCTGCCCGGCATGATGAGCGGGTCTTTGTCGTTGTCATTCCACAACCGGTGGATCACCTTGGCCATCAGCTTCAGAACACCGCGCGTGCGCTGAAAGTTGTCCAGCGAAGACCAATCCTCATACAGCCGGTCAAACACCTCGGGGTGAATCGGGTAGGCGCGCACCAGGCGGTCAAAGTAACGGCTCTCTTGTGTCTCGCGCGGCAGGTCGGCACTGTTGGCGGTGTAAAAATCGGCAAAGGCCCGGCACACCGCTTCGGCAGCCAGCTTGTCGTTGATGGTGGCAAACAAACGGCGGCGCACGATTTCAAACGCCTCTTCCGTACCCACCGGCTTCCACAGCGCCTGCACGCGGCCAAAGTAGTGCGACAGCGAAGCCAGCGCCTTCACGCCACGCTGGCTGCCCGCCTCGCGCTCTGATTCGGGCAAGGACGCCAGCAGCACCGCCGTCGGAACCGCCTTCAGCGCCTCGGTCAGCGCCTGCACAAAGCTCAGGTTGGAATCAAAACTGCCCCCGGTCAGCGTCTTGCCCTCTTCAAACTGGCGCACATAGGCCACCAGTTCGTCGATCAGGATCACGCAGGGCGCATAGCGGGCCAGCAGCGTCTCCAGCACCGCCTTGCCGGGCGAAGTGCCCGAGGCATCTGCTTCGGCCACCAGCGCATAGCCCTCGGCCTTGCCCAGTTGCCAGGCCAGGTCGCCCCACAGGGTGCGAACAGATTGGGTGGTGGTGCCATCCTTGCGCTGTAGCGGCTGGTTCGGCGCGTACCCGTTGCCATCCAACACCGCCATGCGCGCACGCGACAGCTCGGTCACCCCGGCTGCATCCAGAATGGCGGGCACGCCCGGTAGCTCGCTGGCAGGTGCCAGCCCCTGGGCCAGGTGGTACACCGCCAACATGGTGTGCGTCTTGCCGCCACCAAACGCGGTTTGCAACTGAATCACCGGGTCGCCGCCTTTGCCCGCCAGGCGCTTGACTACCGAATCCAGCAACAGGCGCATGCCCTCGGTAATGAAAGTGCGCTGGAAAAACAGCGCCGGGTTTTGGTATTCCGGTGTGGCCGTGCCCTCATGCACACGCGACAGGTCTGCCGCAAACTCGGCCTGTTGGAACGTGCCCTTGAGCACGTCTTCATGCGGTTCGGCGATTTCGCGCCAGGGTTTGAGGGTGGTCATATTGGGGTTCCCTGTGATTGAAAGAAATGAATTTGTGCAGCGCTGCGTGTTTGACTACAATTGTGGTAACGCACGAAAGGCAGGCCATGTCCACTGTTTCCATGCGCATTGACGAGTCCCTGATCAGCGCTGCCCGCACGGCCGCCAAGGCGGAATTTCGCACCGTGCAAGGGCAGGTGGAGTTCTGGGCTAAAGTGGGGCGCGCCGCGCTGGACAACCCCGACCTGCCCGCTTCCTTCATTGCCGAAAGCCTGATGAGCCTGGCCGAACCCCGTGAGGACAACACGCCCTTCGTGCAGCGTAGCCGCACGGATACCGTGTAGGCATGAGCTGGCAAGTCCAGCAAACGCGGCGTTTTGCCCGCGTTTACAAAAAGCTGACCGACGCCACCCTGATTGCCGACACTGATGCGGCAGTTGCCGCCGTGGCAGACAACCCCGACGCGGGAGAACGCAAGAAGGGCGACCTGGACCAGTTGTGGGTACACAAGTTTCGCAGCCAGGGTCAGCTTTACCTGCTGGGTTACACCCGCGAGGATGAAGTGCGCCTGGTCTACCTGTAAGCTCTGGGGACGCATGAGAACTTTTACCGGGATTTGAAGCGGTGAAGAAGGCCAGAGATCCGGCATCATGCATCCAGCGCCCCTTGCTCGGTTGCAAGTCTGTGTCCCGGCTGCACAAACACATCAATTTCAGACGCCCGCACGCGGCGAATCGCCGGGCGATGCAGCGCCAAACCTGTGGCAGGCTTGTACACATCCAGGCCACGCCCCAGCTTGAACAGCACGCCATGGTTCAGGCGCAAGTAGCGGTCATGCAGCCCATTTTCTCGGCGCCAGGTCAGCGCCACACCGAATTGTTGGAACAAATCCTTGGTCACTGCGTCCAGCACACGCTCTTGCTGGATGCCCGTTTCATTGTCGGTGTGCGACGTAATGATCTCAATGGCTTTGGGCTTGGCGGCGTCGGCCACGTGCATCAAAAATTCTTGCAAGTTGCGCAACTGATTGATCTTTGACAGGTGCGGGTCAATCAGCGAAAGCTGCAATGCCCCCCGTAGGAACCGCGGTGCAAACAACTTGTCGTAAGACCACCCTGTAGAACCCTCGTGCAATTGCAAGCGCGCAACGCATACTGTGGCGGATGCATGCACTGCGTCGGCCCAGTCGGCGCCATCAACGTGCTGCAGGACGACGTCCGCAGTATCAGCCGCCTGCGACGCGGTAGCACCACTGTGGTAGGTAACGCCCGCCGCCAAGGCCGTAGGAATAGTGCTAGGCGCGACCACGCTCACTCGCTGCATGGCATCCAGCAGCTCGGCGTCGATGGCAGTAATGGCGTTGACCGCATCTTCTTTTTGCCCCGCCACATACTCGGTGGTGGCGGCGAGTATGTGGTCTGCCGCTTGCTCCAGCAGCAACTGCACTTCATCCAGTGCATCGCGCGGAGCCGCCTGCGCCTCAGCCAACAAAAAATCGCCAAAACGCCGACTACTTTCCTGCAGATGGTTTTGCAAGGCGTCTTTGAGCAGCAGCTTGACTTCGCGATAAAAGGTCTTGATCTCAGTGTTCTGACGCGCGGTTGTTCCCACATCCCAGATATCTGCCACTACACGCCGTTTTTCAGAAATGCGGTCAGCCACGCTATCACTCACAAAGCTGTCCAGCAGCTCGTGCACCTTGCGTTCCTCCACCGCAATCAGCTCCTGCGCACGTTCCACAACGCGCACCAGAACTCCTTTGAGCTTGCCCGACACGTCCAGAGAAACGTTGGCACCCAATTCGATGCGGTTTGCGATTTGGTCGCTCTGATCGGACAAACGCTGCAACGCTTCTTCGAACCGTTCGGCAAATTGGGTGAACAAAGCGGTGCGGGTATCCAGCAGTTGCTGCACCCTGGGAAAAATCAGGCTTGCCACGTTGCCTTGCATGCCAGGCAAATGGCCCCAGCCACCGTAGCGACGGGTTTTCCAGTGGCGACCCATGTCTTCAGACTCAATTTCTGACAGGGGCTTCTCTGCCAGCACCCCAATCAGACTCAACAGGGTTTCATCACGACGAGATTGCTCCCCAAGACGTTCTGTCAAGCGCTGGGTCTGTTGCTCAACAGTCCCGGCAAACCCTTCGCGAGCCTGCCCAAATTCGTCGCGAAAGGTGTGCAGCTTCTGTTCTGCTACCTCCTTGTTCTGCGTGTTCTGCAGCGCCTTCAGCTTGACCTGAAGCACAGTCTGCAAATCCAGCAAACAATGGCTGGCCCCTTTGACGATGTTGTCTGCGGCCAATGAGAGACGCGACTCGGTAGAGAGCAAGTTGAGCAGTTGCGCTTTCAGCTTATCAATGCCACCGGGGTCGGCCG
>NZ_JANXUQ010000301.1 GCF_025356155.1 Rhodoferax sp.
ATTGTGGAAGAGTTCATCCACTTTGAATTCGAGATCACGCTGCTGACGATCCGCCAGCGCAACGGCCAGACGCTGTTTTGCGACCCCATAGGCCACGTGCAGGAGCGCGGCGACTACCAGTACAGCTGGCAGCCCCAGGCCATGCGGCCCGAACACCTGAAGACCGCGCAGCAGATGGCGGAGAAGGTCACCACCGATCTGGGCGGTGCCGGCCTGTTTGGTGTGGAGTTTTTTGTCACGCGGGACGAGGTCATCTTCAGCGAACTCAGCCCGCGCCCGCACGACACCGGCATGGTCACCCTGATCAGCCAGAACCTCAGTGAATTTGACCTGCATGCGCGCGCCGTGCTGGGCCTGCCCATTCCGCTGATCGAATCGACCGAGGGCGCCAGTGCGGTTGTGCTGGCCACAGCCGACGGCAGCAACCCCAGCTACACCGGCATTGAAGACGCTCTGAGCGAGCCCGGTGTGGATGTTCGTATTTTTGGCAAGCCGACGACACGCCCCTACCGGCGCATGGCTGTCGCACTCGCCCGCGGGGCCAATGCTTTGGCCCGCGCCCGTGCCGCAGCAAAGAAAATTACTGTGCTGTCCACATAACCCAAAGCACTGCAGCCATTCTGGGATAGGCCGTTATGGCTTGCCCAACGCCCCGGACCACCTGTCGAGCGACACCAGCACGGAAGACACGCTCAACGCACTCTCTACGATGCCGACCCAAGCGGTCGACTGCACCCTGACGCCATAGTGGTACGTGGGGTGCTCCTGCTTGCGTTGGGCCACCAGCTCAGCCATCTTTGCGTCGCTCTGGGATGCGCCCAGTGACGCCAGCACCTTCAGCTTCTCGGGCACCATGCCGGGCACGCGCAGCAGCTTGATCAGGCGCAGGTGCAACTGAGGGTTGTCCGCGATGCCCTTGGCCTTCGCGTACAGCAGGCGGTTCACGACCGTGGCCAACACCACATCGTCGCTGGTGTTGAGAGACTGCCATGTAATGGTCCCGGTGAAGCGGGTAAGGCCGCGACGCAGTTGCAGTTCAGGGCTGGGCAGGGCGTCGGCATGGTAAAAATTGAAGCCCACTGCATTCCACTCCAACGCCTCCAGGTACTCCCACTTTTCGTCAGGGGTACGGTACTGCAGCCGAATGCCAATGTGGCTGTGGCGGTCGTCGTTTCGCGCCATCGGATTCGGGTCTACGTCAGTCATAGCAGCAAGCTCCATCCATACGTACGCATTGTCAGCCATCGGCAAGCGGGCGCTCCATCAAACCCGGTTGCGGGCTTTGAAAAAGTTGTAGCGTTGGTAAGGCTCTACCGCCTGGTACACGGCGCCGGATTGGGGGGCAATGTTGAGCTGCACGCTGGCGGCTTTCACCTTGGTGACCGGCGCGGTGCCCAGCGCGTCTTGCAGTGGCACACCGTCATACCAGTGCGAGTAGGGCAGTAGCAGCAGGGCATCCAACGGTTGGTCGCTCAGGTTGATGACTACCAACGCTGCTTCGCCGGGCACATCCGTGTGGCGCAAAAAGACCAGCGCATTGCTGTTGGAGAGTCGATCACCCAGCACTTTGACATCGCCGTACTGCAAGGCCGCGTTGGCTTTGCGCATGGTGATCAGGCGCTTGACCCAGTTGCGCTGCGTGGGGTTCCAGTCGGATTCGTCCCAGCGCATGGCGCGGCGGCAATCGGGGTCGGCACCGCCTTCCATGCCGATCTCTTCGCCGTAATAGACCAGTGGCACGCCGGGCATCGTGAACTGCATCAGCATCGCCAGGCGCGCTTTTTGGGCGCCGCCCACAGTCGTGATCAGGCGTGGTGTGTCGTGGCTGGAGAGCATGTTCCACGAGCACAGCAGGCCCGGCAAGCCATAGTCGGCACGGGCATCACGCAGCGCATGGTTCATCTGCACGGCGTCGATATCGCCGGCCAGCCAGGCCAGTGTCGCCGTGCGGTACCAGTAGTTCATCATGCCCTGGTAGCCGCCACCGGCCTGGAACCAGGCCCCAGAAAAACCATTGAGCTCACCCAGCAGCCCCGCTTGCGGAAACCGTTCGCCGACGATGCTGCGCATCTCTTGCGCAACCGGTATGCCCACATCCTGCGCCACGTCAAAGCGCCAGTTGTCCACGCCCTGGGCCAGCCAGTGCTGGACCATGCTGTCGGGTTTGCGGTACAGCACATCGCGCACCGTAGGGTTGGCCAGGTTCAGCTCGGGCATGCTGGTGAAGTCTTGCCAGCATTGGTAGCTGCCATCCGCCTGCCATGTGAACCAATCACGCTTGGCAGCGTCCCCGGCCTGCGCCGCCAGAAACCAGGGGTGCTGGTCTGACACATGGTTCAACACCGCGTCCAGCGTCAGCGCCATGCCGCGCGCATGCAGTGCAGCGGTCAGGCGCTTGAGCGCGGCCGCGCCGCCAAACATGGGGTCGATCTGGAAGAAATCGGTGGCGTCGTATTTGTGGTTGCTGGGCGATGCAAAGATGGGCGTCAGGTAGACGCCGGTCACGCCCAGGTCGCTCAGGTAATCCAGCTTGTCGGCAATGCCGTCCAGGTCGCCACCAAAAAATTGCTGAGCCCAGGGTTGGTGTAAGGTGCTGTCAGCCCATTCGCGTTTGTGGGCCAGGGGCAGGTTGTAGGCTGCGCTGGAGAGTTTCTGCGTAATGCTGAGCCCACCGCCAATGGCGAAGCGCTCGGGGAAGATCTGGTAGACCACCTGGCTGGCGGTGTGGCGGGTGAAGGCGTCTAGCTGTACGGGTTGTGTCGTCATGGCTGCACACCTTAGCAGCTAAAGGCATGATTGCGTAGGGCATCGGTTACCAGCCGGCATCAAGTTGAAGTCGGCCAGATGCTGCCTATTCCTGGAAGACGGCTTCTGCCCAGATGATGGCTTCCATATGGGCGACATTAACCGCGTGGTACGACACATCCAGGCGCTGCGTGGCCTCGGCAAACAAGGTGGCGTCATCCATTTCACAGGCGATGGCCATGGCCAGCAGGTCCATGTATTTGCCGGTACCGCGCATCAGAGCGTCGGTAATGGGCGTGTCCAGCTTCAGCAGGGCCAGAGCCTCGGCCATGGGGCAGCCCAACATGCGGTCCAGCAGCGAGAACAATCCGATGAGGAAGGCCTCTTCCTTCTCCTCGGCGGAGAAGTTGCCTTCGGCCAGCAGCTCCATCATCTTGGCGCGCACTACCGCCATGTTGCCCGCCAGACTGGGCTTGCCCTCAAGGCCCGCAGTCATCAATAAAGCCGCCCAACGCTGCAGGCGGTCATTGCCCAGCAACAACACCGCTTGGCGGACGGCGGTGATCTTGGTGCGCAAGCCCAGGCCTGCGGAGTTGATCAGCCGCAACAGGTTGTATCCCAGTGCGGCGTCTTTCTTGATGACAAGTTCGATGTCTTCCAGTTCTGCATCGCTGCGCAACTTGCTGAACAGGATGGCTGCACTCGCCTGGGTGGGGCTGATCACATGGCTGTTAAACACTTCAGGTCGCGAAAACCAGTAGCCCTGAAAGAAGTGGAAGCCGATGCCTTTGAGCACATCGAACTGTGCCGCGCTTTCCACCTTCTCGGCAATCGCCATCGCACCCGTGCGGGCTTGGATGGCATCCACAAGGGCTTTCATCTTGGTGGGGTCGATAGCGCCCACATTCACCTTCACAAAGTCCGCAATGTCTTGCCAGGATTTGTAGACCGGCGCCACGACGGTGTGGTTGAACGCCAGCCGAAAACCCCGCTTGCGCAGCGCCTGCAGTCCGAGTCGGGCCTCTTCAATAAGGGCGGGTGCGTGCCCTGCCACTGGCGGCACTTCGATGATGGTGCGCTGGGGAACCAAAAGGTCCCAATGGGCACCGCCCAGGCTCTGGTGCGTGGCGTTGAGAAACAAGTCGGCATGGGTATTGGCCAGACTGAAGCCGCTTTGCGAAACGACGTGCAGCACCAGCGACACATCGCTCGCCAGCGTGTGGTCGCGCGCGCCCTGGGTGCGGTTGAACAGCTCATAGCCGACGATGGACTGGTCGGCGTCGACAATGTGCTGTCTGGCGATGGAAAAAAAAGAAGCCTCTTGAGCCTGTACGTCGTTTAATGGATTCACTGCAACCTTTCCGCAGCGCGGTGGGCTATGCCACCGCCTTCCTGCGTCGCAATGGTGCCTGAATTGCCGACCCTTGGTTTTGGCCGAAGCTTATAGCCTTCACGTCGTTATAACTAGAGTGGCGCGGTCACCGCAAGGTTTTTTTCCAGAAAACGTTCTACACGGCCCCAGAAGTCGACATTATTTTTTTCCATGCGCCAGCCGTGGCCCTCTTCCTTGTAGGTAACCCATTCGACGTTTTGGTTGTGCTGCATGACGGCATCGCGGAACTTAGTGCCGTGTACCAGCGGCACGCGAACATCCTTGATGCCATAGGCCATCAATAGGGGATTCTTCAGCCTAGATGCTTGCTGTAGCGGAGACGTCGCGCGCAACTGCTCGGCATCCTTGACTTGGTCGCCAACTGCTGTGGGCATTCCATAGCGTTTCCATGTGTCAGAAAAATCACTCCATGTCACTGAATACATTAAATTGATGTCGGTAACCCCTACCCAATTAACACCACAGCGAAAAATCTCAGGGTGTTTGATCAGACCCATCAGCGTTGCATAGCCACCATAGCTGGCACCGGCAATGGCAATACGGTTCTTGTCCACCCAGCCTTGTGCTACCGCCCAGTTGGCGGCATCAGCCAGGTCATCCTGCATCGCTAAGCCCCATTGCTTCCAGCCCGCATGTTCGTGTTTCATGCCATAGCCGGTGCTACCTCGGTAGTCCGCCTCGATAACGACATAACCACGCGACGCCAAGAATTGTGTCTCCCTGTTCCAGCGCCAATGGCCGCCACGCACGTAGGGACCGCCGTGAACCAACACCACTGCGGGACGGGGGCCAGACGCCTTGCTTGCCGGTTGGGTTACGTAGACCGGTATTTTCGTACCGTCGCGCGCGGTGAATCGGTAGAAATCTTTACGCCCTTGTTCGACGGGGTTGATCTCGGTATGCAGCGCGCCAACTGCTACCCAGTCATTCAGCTGTGGTTTGAACAGAAAGAAGTGGCCAGGGTCCTGATCCGAAAACGAACTTACCAAGCACACCGTTCCGTTGCGACAGGTAATACGGTTCACGGTGCCCTTTAGCTTGTCGTCCACCGTTTTTTGTGTGGCTTGCATTGCGGGGTCTAGCCACAAAGTGCCAGGGGCGTCGCTTTCGTAACGCAAACCCAGCAATTTTCTTGTATTGCGTTCAAAGATGGGGTCGACGTTGGCGTCGAAATCTGCCGTCTGAAAGAAGGGCTTGTCCGCTAGTTTGCGCGTCTTGGGGTCGAACAAGTACACGGCGTTGAATCCTTCGTCATTTTTCTTCTGAGCATATACCTGCCCAGCGCCATCAATGAATATCGGGTTGTAGGCGTAGAAGTCAAGAAAAGTGTCGACATTGGACATTTCCACCCAGTCTTTGGTCCCGGGCTCGCGGTAGTGAATGATGGAGCGATCCTTGATTTGGGAAAAGCCGAAACGCGGCTGGTTTTCCTTGTCCAGAATCCAGCCGGTCACCTCCTTGGGTTGCAGGTCACCAAGCACGTCGGTTAGCTCCAAAGTCTTGCTATTTATGCGGTACAGGCGTTCGCTCTTGGCTGAGTCACTGGTCGCGCCAGCGCTGAACTTGCCCACCAACAAATCGTCGCTGCCGTCGTCAACAGCACCATGTACTCGGTAGTCGCCACGCAAGGCTGAGCGCTTACGGCCATTGCTGGCGTCCCTCGACGTGATGATTTGCACCTGGTCGCTGCCGTCGCGGTTGATGGCATAGATCTCGCCGTTGCGGTTGTCGTCGCTGTCGGAAGGGTCGGCAATCGTGAAATAAAGGCGCTCGTCATTGACCCAGTGCGCACTGAACATGTCCACCGAGTCCGACTTGGAAACGACCTGAATTTTTGCGACATTGGCTGTGTCCACCACCGCCAAAAAATGGCGCCCGTTCTTGCCAAGCATGATCACGGAAAGGTACTTGCCAGAAGGCGACAACTCTGCCGAGGAAAAGTTGGATTTGGAAAAGAAACTTTCAATGCTGGGTCGGACTGGTGTTTGGGCCAGCGCGACTGGCGCAAAAACCACATTGAGGCAGCATGCAAGGCCCAGGAGGATTTTGTTTGTCTTGGTAATGTGTGTCATGGTGTGGGAGATCAAATAAAAAAAGCGCTGCCGCAGCGGGTCTCGCTGCGGCAGCGCCGATTGGTATTACCTTACTTGAATTTGTAACTCGCCGACAATGTGAAATACCGCCCGTATGGATTGTGAAGTCCGGAGTTGTAGCCATCCAGGGTGGTGGTCGTACTCGTATTGATCGCGGGGTAGTACGGTGCCTTAGTGTCAAACACATTGGCGATGTGCAACCCCAGCGTCAAATCTTTGACGCCGGTGTAGTAGTAGCCGACGTCAAACGTGGTCCAGCTCTCGACTTCGCAACCGGGGTAACGGTCAATATAGCCATTGGGGGACGTCCCCAATACGGAACGCGCAGTGACGCCGTTTGAAGGCCCACCATACTGGCAAGCTGGTGTGGTGTACACGATAGCATTGTCGGTGTAGCGGTTTTGGTCAATCTTGCTGACGTAATGCATAGCACCAGTGAAGGTGTGTGGGCCATTGGTCAGAGACGATGCAAATTCCAGTTTGACGCGCGGAATGGCGCCCGATGACGTCGCCCAATCCGAGATCCCACCAGCAGTACCGACAACGTTGGTTTCTGCGTCTCCGGGCGCCTCGGCGCGTTTGTAAGACAAGATGTAGGCCGCTTTCAACGACGAACTCATCTGTCCGAATTCACCTAACGAGTTGCGTATCTTCAGCTCAATATCGACACCCGACACTTCGGTGCTGCCTTGGTTGGTCCAGGGTGTAGACACGGCCAAAAGAGGCCCAGAGCCGGGGATGGGGTTGCCATTCCCGTCTTTCAACAAATTAGCAGGATTGGTGTCGCGTTTGATGGCATCCGCCGGGAATCGCTCGGGGTGCTCCAGCACGGTGGTGCCCGATACCAGTGCAACTTCGCCTTCCTTGCGAATCTTGTACCAATCGACCAGCAAATCCATACTGCTGGTCGGCGAGTAAATCATGCCAAAGGAGAAACTCTTTGAGGTTTCAGGCGTCAGATTCGGGTTTGCGCCGCCAACGCCAGAAATGCTCTTGTTGCAGTCAATATTGTCAGCACCAGGGGCCGGCGTAGTGCCGTTCGGGCAGCGAATCGGGTCCACCGTGTTGTTCAAGAAAAACTGTGCACCGCCGGGTGTGACTTGCGACACCGCGGGGGCCCGAAAGCCCTTGGCATAGGTGCCACGCAGAGCCAGGCCTTCAGTGACAGTCCACTTGGATCCCACTTTGGGTACGAAATTGGTTGCGATACCCGGATAGGAGTCAAAGCGGCCCGCAAAATCCATCTCGAAGGTCTTCAAAAACGGGGTGCGGAATTCGAAGAAAGCCGACCGCACATCGCGACTGCCGTCGATGATGGTGTTGGACAAGCCCAGGATTTCACCTGCGGCGTTTGCTGGATCTGGATCGATTTTCAGGGTCTCGCGACGGATTTCTACACCCGCTGCAAATCCGATCGGGCCACCGGCTAAGTTGCCAAACTCCGTGGACACCTTCGCGTCGTACTGCAAGATGTCGGCTACACCTTTGTTGTAGAGGGGGCGTGTAATCGTGGGATCCGCTGCAAGCGTGGCGATGGACGTGCCGGTTAACAGTTTGCGAATCGTTGGCAGGTAGATAAAGCCGTAGTTGACCTCATCGCGGTCACTTCGGTTCCACAGGGCCGCGGTTTCCCAGTCCCACGTGCCGGCAGTACCTTTGACGCCGGCGAGCAAACGGGTCTGCTTGTTGGTCAAATCGGTGCTAAACGGTATGTTTTCAAACCGGTAGACGAGTCCGGCTCGTACATCGCTGAAGGGGTTGTCGGGGTGGCCAATCGGTAAAACCGCTTGGAAGGGCGCCGCCAGCCCGTTACTCAGGAAGTTGGTGGTGGGGCCACCTTGTGCATTGGTGGCGCGCGATGCGCCCCTGTAAGTTCGCTTGGATTGACTGAGGCCCGCCTCAGCGAAGGCTGAAGTGTCGCCATTGATGCGCAACGTGCCACGGCTCATAAAACTCGCGTCATCGCCCTGGCCCTGTGCATCGGCGAACTGGTCGGTGTCGTAGTTGCAAAACGTGCGGCCGAGCAGGGTACCGCTAGTGATGTTGTTGGCCGGGCCGCCGGTAATCAGGCGTGAGGGGTCACAGTTGGTTCTGTTCACGACCGTTGCACCCGTCACAAAAGCCAAGCTCCCGGGTGTCCGCTCGCGGTAGAAGAACGGCTGGTTGGAGATGCTGCTGTTGTAGGGATTCAGGCGAAAATTGATGGCTGCGTAATCGTCTGCACGGATGTCGTTAGAGCCATCACGAATTGACGTCGCATTGCGGCTGCTGATATCTGCGCTGAACAAGACGTTGTATCCATCCGCTTGGAAGTCACCAAAACCCGCCGCGAGGTTAGCACCACGCTTCAGAAACTGGCGATCATCGTTGGCGCCAACCCGAGCCGAGATCTCGAAACCTTGGTAGTCAGATTTGGTGATGAAGTTAATAACACCGCCGATGGCATCGGAGCCATAGACCGCGGAAGCACCATCTTTGAAAATATCAATGCGTTCCAAGGCCGAGACCGGGATGGAATTCAGGTCGTACAGGGTCGAGGTGCCGTTGTTGGGGTTGGCGTAAGCCGAAGGCGTCAAGCGACGCCCATTGAGCAAGATGAGTGTCGACGTCGCACCCAGGGACCGCAGGGATGCCGTGGCGACACCCTTTGAGAAACCATTTTGTGAAGCCGTGTCGCTGTAGCCATCCGTGCCCATGGAAGGGATTTGCTTCATCAAATCCAAGACCGTTTTTGCGCCGCTTTGACGAATATCTTTGAGAGTAATGGTCTCGATGGGCGAGGTGCCTTCTTTTTCAGAGCGTTTGATGTTGGAACCTGTGACGGTCACACGCTCCAACGTGGATTTCTCTTGCGCCAAGACCAACTGTGGCGTCAAGGCTAGACCACCAAATGCAATGGCCAAGCCGAGGCTTAGCTTTGTAGGTTTCAACATATCGCGAATGCTCCTAAGACAATTAATGGTTTTAATTGGCAAACGCTTGGGCTCGCTGCGCAGAGTTTTCACAACACAGCAACACAAAGTAAAAGCGGTAGCTTTACAAGTCGTTTACACCGAGTATTGAATTTTGTGCTCGAATCCTGGTCGTAGGCTTCTTGGGTAAATAGCCGTTTACTGAGCCGCTATCGACAGCCTGGTTACATAGGCGTTACCAATCGCGCTAGTTCCCTGATTTCATTGGGATTTCTTCCACCGCGTAATGGTTTGTACTAGGCGATTCTGGAGAAACTAAGGCTTTCCCTGATACGCGTAATTACCTAGGTGCCAACGGCTGAAATGTTGTGATAAAACAACTCAAAAGCCAGCGGAGTCCTGCTGGGCTACCAACAACCTGTCCAAAGTGTCAGCTTCTAGGCTGCACCCATGTGCGGTACCAAGCCCGTCACCGGCTGGCCGGCTTTAAGCGCCGCCGTAAAAGCCAACATGCGGTCAATGGGCCTGCGTGCCAGCAGACCCAGCGCGGGTTCGACGTGGATTTCATGGGTGCCGTGTTCCAGTACGTGGGCCAGGCCAGCCAGACCATTCATCGCCATCCACGGGCAGTGTGCGCAGCTTTTGCAGGTGGCGCTGTTGCCGGCGGTGGGCGCCTCATAAAAGATCTTGCCGGGGTTCAGCGTGCGCAGCTTGTGCATCATGCCGTTGTCGGTGGCGACGATGAACTCGGTCGCGTCCATCTCGCGCGCGGCCCTCAGGATGGCGCTGGTGGAGCCCACCGCGTCAGCCAGGGCGACCACATCGGCGGGAGACTCGGGGTGCACCAGCACTTTGGCTTGGGGGTGGTCCTTCTTCAGCGCCTCTAACTCGAAGGCCTTGAATTCGTCATGCACGATGCAGGCACCGTTCCAGAACACCATGTCGGCGCCGGTCTCACGCTGGATGTAGCCGCCCAGGTGGCGGTCGGGTGCCCACAAGATCTTCTCGCCGCTGTCCTTGAGTGCACGCACGATGTCCAGTGCGCAGCTGGAGGTGACCAACCAGTCTGAACGGGCCTTCACCGCCGCGCTGGTGTTGGCATAGACGACCACCGTGCGGTCCGGGTGGGCATCGCAGAAGGCGCTGAATTCGTCTGCCGGGCAACCCAGGTCCAGCGAACAGGTGGCGTCCAGGTCGGGCATCAACACCCGTTTTTCTGGCGACAGGATCTTGGCAGTCTCCCCCATAAACTTCACGCCCGATACCACCAGCGTCTGCGCCGCATGGTCGCGCCCGAAGCGGGCCATCTCCAGCGAATCACTGACCAGCCCCCCGGTCTCTTCGGCCAGATCCTGCAGGTCGGGGTGCACGTAGTAGTGCGACACCATGACGGCGTTTTTTTCCTTCAGCAGGCGGCGCACCTTGTCTTTCAGTGCGGCGCGCTCAGTCTGCGATGGCTCTATTGGCACACGGGCCCAGGCGTGGCGGGTGCTGCAGACGCCTGCCTCACCGGCGGTGCTGGTGTCGGGTTGTTCGTAGTCAACGGTGATGGTGGCAGTCTGCATCATTGGGCTCCGGCAAAGGTGTCAAAACGCATCGAGTAATCGGTGGCCTGCACGTCCTTGGTCAGCGTGCCTATCGAGATGCGGTCCACGCCGGTTTCCGCCAGTGCGCGTAAACCATCCAGCGTCACACCGCCGGAGATTTCGAGGATGGCGCGGCCCGCGTTGATGCGCACCGCTTCGTGCAAGGTGGGCAGGCCCATATTGTCCAGCAGCACCATGCGGGCGCCCGCGTCCAGCGCTTCGCTGAGTTGCGCCAGGGTTTCCACTTCGATCTCGACAAAGCTGGCCTCAGCCGCGATCTTGTCGGCCTGCAGCAGCACCTGGGGTATGCCACCCGCTGCGGCGATGTGGTTTTCTTTGATCAGGATGGCGTCATACAGGCCGACCCGGTGGTTGGTGCCGCCGCCGCAGCGCACCGCATACTTTTGCGCCAAGCGCAAACCCGGCAGGGTCTTGCGCGTGTCCACAATCGCGGCACGGGTGCCGGCCACCACGGCTACATACTTTGCGGTCTTGGTGGCTACTGCGCTGAGCAGTTGCAAGAAGTTCAGCGCGGTGCGTTCGGCCGTCAGCAGCGCTTGCGCGTTGCCCTGGACCTCGAACACCACCTGGTTGGCCTCGCAGCGGCCAGCGTCTTGTACATACCAGGTGATTTGAGCTTGCGGGTCTTGGCTCAGGATTGCCGCCCGCACCCAGGCCTGGCCGCAGACCACGGCGCTCTCGCGGCACAACACACGGGCTCTTGCTTGGCGCGTGGGGTCAATCAGTCCAGCGGTCAGGTCGCCGTCGCCCACGTCCTCGGCCAGGGCACGCGCCGCGTCGG
Organism: Rhodoferax sp.; assembly: GCF_025356155.1. Lineage (GTDB taxonomy): Bacteria > Pseudomonadota > Gammaproteobacteria > Burkholderiales > Burkholderiaceae_C > Allorhodoferax. The sequence continues at coordinate 11,532 of NZ_JANXUQ010000301.1, forward strand.
CCTGGGCCAGTTGTTCCAGGGCTGCGGGAGAGAAATCAAATGACTTTTGCATAGGTAATGGGGTCACGAAGCGCGCCATGTGGTGCCATACACTACGCGGCGTCTCGTTTTAGAGTGGTCTTGGATGGTACACATCCAGCCGCCGGTCCCCGTTTTTACCCGCCAATAGCCATGTTCAGAACCTTGCTCAAATCCAAGATCCACCGCGCCAGTGTCACCCACTGCGAACTCAACTACGAAGGCTCCTGCGCCATCGACGAAGACCTGCTGGACGCCGCCAACATCGGCGAGAACGAGCAGGTGCACATCTGGAACATCAACAACGGTGAGCGTTTCATCACCTACGCGATCCGCGCCGAGCGCGGCAGCCGCATCATTTCGGTGAATGGCTCCGCGGCTCGGCGTGCTGCGGTGGGGGATCTTGTCATCATTGCGGCGTTTGCGCAGGTGCATGAAGACCAGGTGAAGGGGTTTGAGCCCAAGCTGGTGTTTGTGAACCCGGATAACCGGATCAAGGAAGAGCG
>NZ_JANXUQ010000024.1 GCF_025356155.1 Rhodoferax sp.
GCCTGGGTTTCGACAAAGTTGCGTTTGAAATCGACCGTCTCTTCACCCGGCTTGGACAGCATGCGCAAAGAGTTGAACGTGACCAGGCCCGGGTTCTCCATCGCGCCAAAGCTCAAGGTGAGGGGCAAGACCATGACGTCCAGCTTTTCGTATGGGTACGCCATACCGAAGTAGGCTTCCAGCTTGGCCAGGATGCTCGGCGTCACGCTGGCGGCAAATGTCGCCTCCTTGGCGCGGCCGCGTGGGGTGATGAAGCGCACCGGCGTCTTGCCAGCCATGCCACCGTCGAGAATGTCAAAGGGCCCCACACCAAAGGCCAGCAAGTAGCTGGGCAATGGCTTGGTGGTCTGGAATTCAACCCGCTTCTGGCCACCCTCAAGCGGTACTTCCCGCGCCATCGGCGAACTGGCGACCGCGGTCATGGACTGCGGAATGGTCAGCGACAGCGTCCATGGCACTTTCCAGCCAGGCTCGTCAAAAGACGGGAAGGCCTGGCGGGCGCTGATGGATTCAAACTGGGTAAAGGCATACCACTCGCCACCTTCCATCTGGCGGAACAAGCCCTGGCTGTCCTTGTCGTCAATGTGCCCTGTGAATGCGAGGCGCAGTTGGCCTTTGCCCTTGGGAAAGGCCTTGGCAAAATTCAGATCCAGCACGTCGGATGTACGCTGCTTGGCTGTGGCAGTGAAGGTCTTGCCGGCAACGCTCAACACAGCAGAGCGCAGGCTGATGTCCACCGCATGCATGCGTATCAGCTTGCCGGGTTGTTTGACGTCCACCGAGATGGTGACGTCGCCGCTGTGGGTGGGCTGGTTGGGGTCTAGCTGCAGAGCCAGGCGGTAGGCCGTGGGGGCAATGGTGCTGGGCAGGCGCAGTGGGATTTCTTCCGTCGCCGCCCAACTGGTCAGCGTGTGCGCCGCCAGCAGTACAAATCCAAAGAACAACTTCATTCGCGTGTCTCCATTCATGAAGCCCGGGTAGGGCTTGTATTTGCTACTATTTACATAGCAGCATGTTCAATATTGACGAGGGCTTTTGGCCTTTTTTACTATATCAACCGGCTGAAGCAGCGCTGAAAAACCCATAAAGGGTATGTTTATGCCCTTTGTAGTCGCTCAGGCAAAGCCAAAGCGGTCCACGGCATAGGGTTTCAAGTCGATAGGACTGGTGTTGGTGAGCAGGAGCTCCGCAATTACAGCGGCGGTCACGCCTGCCAACGTCAGGCCCAGGTGCTGGTGGCCGAAGGCGAAGAATACATGGTTATGGCGCGGCGCTCTGCCCAGCACTGGAAGGTGATCGGGCAAGGAGGGTCTAAAGCCCATCCAGGTACGCATGTCCGTTGTATCGATACCGGGCACCAACGCTTGTAGCTGGCGCTTGAGAAGCTCAAAGCGGCGTGGGTCGGGTGGCAGCTTCAGGCCACCGAACTCCACAGTACCCGTCATGCGCAACCCCATGGACATGGAGGTCATGATGACTTTGCGTTCGTTGGACGCTACTGGCTGCGGCAGGGAAAGCGTCTGGGCAGCGTAGCGCTCTGCTCCGTGTCCCCCGCCCGCTGCGCGGTCTCCTCCTTGACCTGCGCAGAACGCCCCACTACCCAGACGCCCGGCTGCACCCCTGCGCGGCACCGGAGGCAAGCCGCCCACGCTGATGTGGTAGCCGCGTTCGGTATCCAGCGGGACTTTGTAGCCCAGGCTGGCGGCGAGTGGCTTGGACCAGGCACCGGCGCAGACCAGCACCTGGGACGACTGCAGCTGGCTACCGTCTTCCAGCACGACAGTTGCGGCTTCTGGCGTATCTGCTTCTATGCGCACCGCCCTGCCCTGCCGCATCTGGCCACCATGGCGTAACAAGGCATCGCGCAGGCCCTGGCACACGGCCCACGGGTCGTCCACGTGGCCGCTGCCCAGGTATTGCACTGCGCCCTGCACGTTGGTGTTGATCGTGGGCACTTGGGTGCGCACGGCGTCGGCCGACAGGTGCACTGAATCCACGCCGTAGGCCATCAGTCGCTCGGCTTGCGCGTGTGCGGACTGGCCACCGGCCGGAGTTTCGAATACTTCCAAGTGGCCGTTGCGGTGCAGCAGGTGGCCCACGCCAGCATCACCCATAAGGTCAGTCATATCGACCAGGGCGCTGTGCTGCAGGGCTACCAGCGCCGCCACGCCGCGCAGGTACGGGCGCTCCCGCGCGGCCAATGCAAAGCGGGCCAACCAGGGTAAGAGCGGCAGCAGGTAGCCGGGCCGCAAACGCAAAGGGCTTTCGGCATCCAGCAGGTAGCGCCAGCTGTTGCGCAGCACCTCTTTGCTGGCCAGTGGGAACAACTGCTCGGTAGCGATATGGCCGGCGTTGCCGTAGCTGGCCGCGGTCTCGGGTCCATCGGCATTGAGCAGCAGCACATCGCGCCCGGCTTGTGCCAAGCGAAAGGCGCAGGCTGCGCCTATGACGCCGCCGCCGATGACGATGACTTGGGCGTCACGCCTGTGGGTCGCTTGCACAACCATGCGTGCGTCAGACTGCAGGCAGCGTGGGCTTGGTGACCAGCGCCTGTTTGATGATGGCGTTGGCCTGCGCCAGCTCATCGCCATCCAGCACAAGGCGCGGCGCGCGCACGGCCTGGCTGCCCAGGTCCACATGGGATTGCACCAGCTTGATCAGTTGCACAAACTTGGGCACCACATCCATGCGCAGCAGAGGCAGGAACCAGTGGTACAGCGGCTCGGCCTCGGCCCAGCGCCCTGCGCGGGCCAGCTGGAACAGCACGATAGACTCTTTGGGGAACGCGTTGACCAAGCCCGCCACCCAACCGGTGGCCCCTGCGGCAATGCCTTCGACGATCAGGTCGTCCACGCCGACCAAAATCTGCAAGCGTGTGCCCAGCGCCGACTTGATGGCTGCGATGCGCCGCACGTCCGCGCTGGATTCCTTGACGGCTTCCAGATTCGGGTGGGCAGCGGCCAGTTCCTGCATTTGCACGGCCGAGAAATCGGTGCGGTAGGCGATGGGGTTGTTGTACAGCATGCAGGGCAAGGCCGTGGCGGCGATGACGGCGCTGACATGGGCCTTCATCTCGCGCCAGTCGGTGGAGTACACGTAGGGGGGCAGCACCATCAGGCCGTTGCAGTTTTCCTCCATCGCCATTTGCGCAAAGCGCACCGCGTCCGCGGTGGCCAAGGCCGCCACGCCGGGCACCACGGCGCCGCGTCCGTCGACAGCCTTCACCACGGTGCGCAACACGGCGCGCTTCTCGTCGAAGGTCAACGTGGCGATTTCGCCCAATGAGCCGAGCGGCACGATGCCGGTGCTGCCAGCCTGCATCATCAGGTCCACATGGTGGGCCAGGAAGGCATGGTCTACCTCGCCATTCGGCAAGAATGGTGTTGTGATAGCGGGCAAAACGCCTTGCCAGAATGTGTTCATGGTTGTGTCTCCTGTGGGTAGTTGTTGTCAAAGAAATCGTTGAGGCGCTTGGCGCTATTCCAGCCCCCAGCAGAAGGGATCGCGCCGGTCCAGTAGCAAAGTTGTCTCTGCCACCACGTGGGCCTGTCCGCGGATGCTGGGGATGAGTTGGTCGTCGACGATGCGGTAGCGGCCTTCAAACACACTGCCGATGACGCTCTCTTGCAGCCAGCGTTCGCCCTCGGCGAGCTTGCCATCGGCAGCCAGGCAGGCCAGCTTGGCGCTGGTGCCAGTGCCGCAGGGCGACCGGTCGTAGGCACCACCGGGGCACAGCACAAAATTGCGGCCGCTGTTGCCATGGGTTTGAGCCGCACCCATCAGTTCGATGTGGTCAATCTCGGCGCCATCGCTGCCGGTGACATGGTTTTTGCGCAGTGCCGCGCGCACCGCCATCGAAAAGGCGGTCAGATCTTGCACACCGGCCAAGTTCAAAGGCAATGCACCAGCAGGTGTCAAAAAGAACCAGTTGCCGCCCCAGGCCACGTCGCCCACCACCTGGCCGTAGCCGGGTACGTCCAGCAACACACCCGCCAGATGCCGGTACGCCGCCACGTTGTCCACCTCGACCCAACCCTTGCCCTGCACATGCGCCTGCACCGTGCCCACCGGCGTGTCGATGGCATAGCTAGCGGGGCCGACGCGGCCCATGTGTTGCAGCGTAGCCAGCAGGCCAATCGTGCCGTGGCCACACATGCCCAGGTAACCCACATTGTTGAAGAAGATGACCGAGGCCAGCGAACCTGCGTTGACCGGGGGGAGCAGCAGCGCGCCCACCACCACGTCATTGCCACGTGGCTCGCACACCGTGGCCTTGCGATAGCTGTCATGCTCGTCGCGCAGCTTCTCGACAGCGGCCGGCAGCGACAAACCCGCCATATCCGGAAAGCCAGACACCACAACCCGCGTGGGCTCGCCGCCGGTGTGGGAATCGATACAGATGATTTTTTCCATGCCGGAATTTTGACTAGCGTCGGCGTTGTGGTCTAGATCAAAGTCTGCCATCCGTATGCAGAATTCGGCACAATGCAGCATGGACCTGCTCAGCGCCCACCACGCCCTCTTTGACCGTCTGCCCGACGTTGTCTACTTCAGCAAAGACGCTGAAGGCCGCTACACACATGCCAACCAGACGCTGTTGCAGCGCCTGGGCTTTTCGGACCTGAAAGCACTCATGGGCAAGACCGCGACCGAAGTGTTTCCAGCACAGTTGGGCGAGCACTACTGGCAGCAAGACCTGCAGGTCATACGCAGCGGCGCCAGCATGGGGGACATGCTGGAGCGCCATCTTTTTCCGAACGGCGAGTCCGGTTGGTGCCTGTCGGTCAAGCACCCCATCCGTGAGGATGGCAAGGTGCGCGGCATCGTCGGCATCTCACGCGACCTCAAGGGCCCATCCACACAAAGCCCGGTCTACCAACGCCTGGCTGGCAGCCTGGCCTGGGCACGCCAGCACTGCACCGACCCGATCAGCGTGGCGGATCTGGCACAGCACGCCAAGTTGTCCGTGGCACAACTGGAGCGCCATGTGCTGGCGCTGCTGCAGCTCACGCCCAGCCGCTGGCTGCTGTCGCTGCGGCTCGAATATGCGCTGGGCCAGCTGGCAAGCGACCGCACCGTGGCGCAGATAGGGCTGGACAGTGGCTTCACCGACCACAGTGCGTTCTCACGCGCATTTCGACGGCACGTGGGAATTTCGCCCAGCGACTTCCGGCTGCTTAAAACGGCCGGGGCATAGCCGCATGGCCAAACGCTGCGGTGCACCACTGCACGGGCTACGTAAACTACGGGGTGTCGGCCTACCGATCGTTGTAAGGGCCCTACTGCGTTGTCTTCCCGCCATGCACATCCCTGCCCGCGTACTTGCTTTCCTGGCCATCATCCTGCTGCAATGCCTGCCCACGTTGGCGCAGGCCGAACCGGGCAAGCCGCCAACGGCCGCGACCTGGCAGCGGCCGGTCGCTGTCTACACGTTTACGCTGTATTACGACACCCCGCGTGGCGACGCACCCGAGAAGTTGGCCCGCAAGCTGGCGGCAGATCCACAATTTGGGTTTCAGATCGTCAACAAACCCGACCTGTTGGCCAAAGACAAACGCACGCTGGCGCTGACCTCCATCGTTGGCAATGTGGACAGCGCCTACAAACCGCCATCGCTGGAGTCGCTCAAATACTTTGGTCGCGGCCTCAGTGTGGCCCAGGCGCAGGCTTTGCAGACGTCCGCGCAGGTGCTGACCTTGGTGTTCGCCTACCCGGCCCGCGACGCGCTGCCCAACCTCCTAAGGGCCAACAACCTGGTACTGCGCATGGCCACTGAAACCCGCGGTTTGATCTGGGACGATGAAACGCGCGAAATTTTCACCCCCGAGTACTGGCAGCAAAACCGTGTCGCCACTTGGGAAGGCCAGTTGCCCAACGCGGCACACCACATCACCATCCATGCCTACAACGAAAAAGGCCGCGTGCGCGCCATCACGCTGGGCATGAGCAAGTTTGCGCTGCCCGACCTGGTGATTAACGACGCGGTGTGGTCGCTCAGCGGCCCGTTGGGCAATACCTTGAATGCGGTGGCGCAAAGACTGGTAGAGGGCCAAAGGCCTGAGCGCTCTGGACAATACGAGTTGAACCTCGCAAACATCAAACACAGCGCCATGCGCAAACATGTTGAAGACACGGTGGTGGGTAAGGCCAGCGGGCGCGGCAATGTGCAACTGGTCGAGTCTGCCCAACAATCGGGCGATGCCGACAATGCGTTGTTAGAGCTGCGCTTCAACACATCGGCGGGGACCGACACCACGAGCCGCCAGACCGCCTTCGTCACCACCGTGTATGGTGCCCAGGCGGACGATGTAATCCGCGTCAAACACGACGCGGCCCTGCGCGAAGCCAGCGAACGCGCCCGTGCCAAACTGCCAGCGTTGAAGGCAGCATTCACGGCTGGCCTGCCGCCCGGAGAAACGCTGTCGTTGAAAGCGCCGTTTGCCACCCCCACCGGCGGCACTGAATGGATGTGGGTAGAGGTGACCCAATGGCAGGGCAACCAGATCAGCGGAATGCTGCGCAACCAGCCGCGCGACGTGCCTACGCTGAAAGCTGGGCAGATCGTGAACATCAAGGAGGACGAGGTGTTTGACTACATCCGTCGAAATCCGAACGGCAAGTCGGAAGGTAATGAGACCAGCGAGATCTTGCGCAAAATGCAGAAGGGCTAACGCAGCACGCGTCCGCGACATGTACAGGCGTAAAAAAACGGGCCTAGTGTCCCGTTTTGCTTTCGTAGAAAGAAGACTTACTTCTTCATCTCTTCCATCTTCTTGCATTCGGCTTTCATCTTGTCGTCGGCCTTGGCAGCGTCCATCTTCTTGCACGCCTCCATTTTTTCAGCCTTCTCTTTGTCCGACATCGCGCCACCGTGCGCAGCAGCAAATGCGCCTACGGAAGCGGTAGCAATAACTGTAGCAACTAAGGCGGAAAGTAACTTGCTCATAAATTTGTCTCCTAGAGTTCAACGAACGGGGTTATTGGCAATAATGGCCGGAAAACAATGTACTTCAAATATGATTTTTTTACAATTGACTAATTTTTCGACCCTACCCGGGAGCTGGTACGGACTGGTCTTTGTCCTGTTCTGCACCGCGCTGCAAGCCGCACCGCACACACCCACACAAGACAGCGAGGTCATCGAGCGCCTGCCCTTCAGGCCCGGTGACACCACCGCACGCGAGCTGTCTGCGCTGCGTGCCACCGTCGCCAAATCCCCCGACGACCCCGAGCCGGCATTGGCCCTGGCGCAGCGATACTTTGAGCTGGCCACCGCGCGGGGCGATCCGCGGTATGTGGGCTATGCCGACGCGTTAGTTGGCCGCTTCTCCGCCAAGATGACTGCACCCCTGCTGGCCATGCGCGGCACGGTGCGCCAATACCGCCACGATTTTGACGATGCACTGATCGACTACGCCGCTGCACTGAAGCTGGACACCGATTATGCCGGTGCCCACGCCTGGCGCGGCGCCATCTACCTGGTACAGGCCAACTACACAGCTGCGGCCCAGGAATGCGAGGCTCTGCAGCGCCTGCAACGCCCGGTCCTGAACGGCGGCTGTGCCGGGCTGACACAAGCCTACACCGGCCACCTGGCCACCGCCTACAAAACCCTGCAGAAGGCTCTGACAACCTCCCAGGATGAC
>NZ_JANXUQ010000104.1 GCF_025356155.1 Rhodoferax sp.
GCCTGCCAGCCGACGATGCGGTGGTTGTCGCGCCGGGCGACCACACGCACAAAGCCGTCGGTGGATTCCAGCGTCATCGCGCGGCCGTTGGCGGCGAACGGGAACTGGGCCGTGATGCAGTCCAGCCCGGCCTTGGCCGCGTCCGTCGGCGTCTGCCCAGCCACGACGACCTCAGGGTCGGTGAAGCAGACGGCGGCGATGGCCGCAGGGGTGAAATGGCGGCGTTTACCCGAAATGATTTCCGCCACCATCTCACCCTGCGCCATTGCCCGGTGGGCCAGCATGGGCTCGCCCGTCAAATCGCCTATCGCCCAGACGTTGCGCATCGAGGTGCGGCACTGGTCGTCAACCTTAATTGCGCGGCCGTTCATGGCCAGCATCAGCTTCTCCAGCCCCCAGCCGTGCGTGTGGGGCACGCGGCCAATGGCCACCAGCACCTGGTCGGCGGCCAACTCGCTGTCGCGGCCCGCTGCGTCTTGCACGCGCACGGCATCGCTGGCGGCATTCAGGCCCTGGACCTTGCTGCCCAGTTGCACCTGTACGCCCAGCTTGCGCAGGGATGCAGCCACGGGCTTGGTCAGCTCTTCGTCGTACAACGGCAGGATGCGGTCTTGCGCTTCCACAACGGTCACATCAGAGCCCAGCTTGCGGTAGACCAGGCCCAGCTCCAGGCCGATGTAGCCACCGCCTACGACCACCAGTTTCTTGGGGACGCTGCTGGGCGACAAGGCCTGCGTGGACGAGATGACGCGCCCGCCAAACGGCATGCCGGGCAGGCCCAGTTCGACCGAACCCGTGGCCAGCACGATGTGTTCGCCCTGGATGCGTACGGGCTTGGTGTCGTTCTTGTCCTGTGCCACGTCGACAGTTTTGCCGTCCACCATCGTGGCCCAGCCCTTGACGACCTTGACGCCATGTTTTTTCAACAGGGCACCGACGCCGCCAGTCAAACGGGCGACGATGCCGTCTTTCCAGCACACGGTTTGCGCAACGTCGATGCGCGCGCCTTCGACATGGATGCCCAGCGTGCTGTCGCCCATGAAGCTGCGCGACTGGTGGAAGGCATCGGCCGCGTGGATCATGGCCTTGGACGGGATGCAGCCGATATTCAGGCAGGTGCCGCCCAGCTGTTCACCTTCGATCAGCGTGGTGGCGATGCCCAATTGCGCGGCGCGTATCGCAGTGATGTAGCCGCCGGGGCCACCGCCGATGACCAGCAAAGTAGTGTGTTGAATGTCCATGTTCATTTACTCCACAAACAAGGTGGCCGGACATTCCAGGTAGCCACGTATCTTTTGTAAAAATTCCGCCGCGTTCATGCCGTCCACCACGCGGTGGTCGAAGGACGAGGACAGGTTCATCATCTGGCGCACCACGACGGCGCCGTTGCGCACCATGGGGCGTTCGACCATGCGGTTGACACCGACGATGGCCACCTCGGGGTGGTTGATCACCGGCGTGCTGACGATGCCGCCCAAGGCACCCAGGCTGGTCAGCGTCAAGGTAGAACCCGTCAGCTCGTCGCGCGTCGCCTTGTTGGTGCGTGCGGCTTCCGCCAGACGCGTGATCTCCGCCGCGCAGGCCCACAGGTCCAGCGTTTCGGCGTGGCGAATGACCGGCACCATCAGGCCGCCTTCGGTCTGCGTGGCGATGCCCAGGTGCACAGCGCCGGAGCGCGTGACTACGGCGGCTTCGTCGTCGTAACGGGCGTTGACCTCGGGGTGAGCACGCACGGCCAGCACCATGGCACGGACCAGGAAGGGCAGCACCGTTAGGCGACCACGCTCCTTGCCGTGCTGGGCGTTGAGCTTGACGCGCAGGGCCTCCAGCTCGGTCATGTCCACTTCTTCCACATACGTGAAATGCGGAATGCGGCGCTTGGCCTCTTGCATCTTCTGCGCGATCTTGCGGCGCAGGCCGATGACGGGCACGGTCTGCTCGTCCAGGCGCTGTGCATAGCGCTGGTCGGCCACGCCTGCGGGCTGGGCTTGCGCGGCCCGGGCGACGTAGGCTTGCAGGTCTTCATGCGTGATGCGGCCTGCGGTGCCGGTGCCGGGCACGAACTGCAATTCCACGCCCAGGTCCCATGCCTGGCGGCGCACGGCGGGTGAGGCAATGGGTTTGTCGCCGGGGGCGCGGACCAAAGCGGCGGGGGCTTTGCCGTTGCCTCCATTGCCATTGCGGGCGGGGGCTGATCCGTTGGACGCCAGAGCCGACCCACTCTTCCGTTCGCCCTGAGCGTGTCGAAGGGCTTCGACAGGCTCAGCCCGAACGGAGGTTTGGGTTTGCCCGGAAGTTTGTGCCTGCGCGGAGGCGTGGGCCTGCACCGGCGCGGGGGCAGCAACACCAGGTTTCGCATCTGCTACTGAATTGATAGCTGCTTGCACAGGCTTGACGAGGGCTGCAGCCGATTCAGGCTTAAGGTTCCCAGCCCCCTCCACTTCAATCCGGATGACTTCAGACCCCACGGCCATGACCTGGCCGACCGCGCCGCCCAAGGCCAGCACCTTGCCGGCCACGGACGATGGAATCTCCACCGTGGCCTTGTCCGTCATCACGTCGGCCAGCAACTGGTCCTCGGCCACGGTGTCGCCTACCTTCACATGCCAGGCGACCAATTCGACTTCTGCAATGCCTTCGCCAATGTCTGGCATCTTGATGATATGGATTCCCATCATGCCTCCTTAAGCGTGTATCGCGCGTTTGAACGCTTCAGCGACCCGCTTGGGGCCGGGAAAGTACGCCCATTCCTGGGCGTGCGGATAAGGTGTGTCCCAACCGGCGACGCGCTCGATGGGCGCTTCCAGGTGGTAGAAGCAATGCTCCTGGATCAGCGACACCAGCTCGGCGCCAAAGCCGCTGGTGCGCGTGGCCTCGTGCACCACGACACAACGGCCGGTCTTCTTCACGGAATTCACAATGGTCTCCAGATCCAGCGGCCAGATGGACCGCAGGTCGATGATTTCAGCGTCCACGCCGCTCTCGGCGGCTGCCGCTTCCGACACGTAAACCATGGTGCCGTAGGCGACCACGGTCAGGGCCTTGCCCGGGCGGAAGATGGCCGCAGTGTCCAGCGGCACGGTGTAGTAGCCCTCAGGCACATTGCCCATGGGGTGTTTGGACCAGGGCACGACAGGTTTGTCGTGGTGGCCGTCGAACGGGCCGTTGTACAGGCGCTTGGGTTCCAGGAAGATGACCGGGTCGTCGTTCTCGATGGACGCGATCAGCAAACCCTTGGCGTCGTAGGGGTTGGACGGCATCACCGTGCGCAGACCGCAGACCTGGGTGAACATGGCCTCGGGGCTCTGGCTGTGGGTCTGGCCGCCGTAGATGCCGCCGCCGCAGGGCATGCGTATCGTCATGGGGCAGGTGAAATCACCGGCTGAGCGGTAGCGCAGGCGCGCCGCCTCGGACACGATCTGGTCGGTGGCCGGGTAGACGTAATCCGCGAACTGGATCTCGATGACCGGACGCAAGCCATAGGCGCCCATGCCCACTGCCGTGCCTACGATGCCGCCCTCGGAGATGGGGGCGTCGAACACGCGTGAGGTGCCGTACTTCTTTTGCAGGCCTTCGGTGCAGCGGAACACGCCGCCGAAGTAACCGACGTCCTGGCCG
>NZ_JANXUQ010000129.1 GCF_025356155.1 Rhodoferax sp.
CCAAACGTGGCCGCAAGAATGCAGAGGAAGCCGAGACGGAAAGCTCCAAGAAATTTGTGGCTTTGCGCAAGGCGCACAGCGCGGTGGAGAGCGCGATCAATGCTTTGGAGCATCATCCACTGCGCAATAGCCGCGGGCTCGTCTTCACCGTCCTGACCGCCCTCTATGCCACCGGCAATGGCATGCGCGCGCCAACCCGCTGCCTGCAGCGCAGCAGCAGCCTCTTCGCTGACGTTGTGGCCATAGACACAGTAGACCAGCACCTCGCCAGCCGGTCGGCTCACAGCCCATGCGGCTACGTCTTCGGGCGCACAGCGCTCTGCGCAGGCCAGCAGGCGCGGGCTCTCGTCAAAGCGTGCCTGGCGGCGCACGTCGAGCACCACAGGTGTGTCGGCTCGTCCCAGGCGAGCGTTGAAGGCCAACGGGGAAACAGATGAAAAAACAGACGGATTTTGGGTGTCCACGGATTACTCCTTTTGCGTTACCAGCAATTGGATGGGACACCATCTTGGGGCCCTGTGGGGCCCGACACCGGGGAGCTGAAACCCCGATGGGCGGACTGTATCACAGCGGATTGTGGCGCTCTAGCCGCACCGCTGGGCCTATTGTCTACTCCTTGAACTTGGTCTTTAGCCACCTCAACAATTCGCGCTGGTCCGCAGCCGTGGCCCTGCGAACTTGCACAAACAGTTTATTCAGATCGGGGCGTTGCAAGGTGATGTTGGCGGCGCCTTCATTGCAGACCGAGCAGATGGCTTTCAGATTGGTAGCGTCATCACTCCCTCCCAGACTCTTGTCGATAACGTGACCAATGTGGAGCCGCGTTTTGCGCGAAGGATCGTAAGGATGCGGCTCACCAGCGACAGCACCACACATCTGGCAAGTAAAACCATTTCGGTCCAACACAAAGGCGCGCGTTTCCTTGGAAATACCTCGGGCAAAAGCCGGTTGCGGCTTGGCGGTTTCAAGCAGATACTCGCCCGGCTTCAGGTCGGCCCTGTCGTTATGGGTCAAGATCAAGAAGCCTTCCTCCGTGCGCAACTCGCGCACCCTGCGCGCCCATTCGCTCGTGTCGCCTGCAATGGGACGCAATTCTATTGCGTCCATCACACGACCTATATTTGCCAGAAAGTGAGCTCGAAGTTTTGCGCGTGCACCTCTCGGTGCTTGCTTTTCCGTAGCAAGTTTTCTAGCCATCAGGCAGCCAATTTCATCAATCGACTGGAGGCCGCCTGCTCGATAGCTGCCGCAATCTGCGCACTCACTGCATGCGCAACGGGTGGCGGAAAGGCATTGCCAACTTGCCGATAGGTAGGGGTCTTTTTACCCGCGAATTGCCAATCGTCGGGGAACCCCTGCACCCTAGCGCACATGCGTACCGTGAGTCGGGGCATTCCCACAAAGTCTTTGACCGGTGCCTCGTTGGCTAGCCCACGCCCATCGACGCCCAATGCCGCCCAGGCAGCACGCGAACGGGTAGGTCCCAAGTCAGGACCACCGTGTTTCTTGCTTCCACCGACCAGAGTTGGCGCTATGGATTTGGCTTGGTCCCGCCAGGCATCTGCGCCGGTCCAGCCGTGGGCTTTCATGAGGTCATGCAATAACTCTCCCACGGTTGGAGGCGGTTTCATTGCAGGCGTAGGCCAAGTGAAAAATGGCGCAAGGTCTTTGCGCAGAGCGACACAGATGACACGGGGGCGCAGCTGACTGACGCCAAAATCAGCCGCGTTGAACAGGTGCCAATCGGTCCAATACCCCATCGCACGCAACTGCTTGGCCACATTTTCCCGGTAGCCCGCAAAAATCGGGTCCATCAATCCTCGCACGTTTTCCAGCATGACAGCTTGTGGCCGAGTTTCATCGACGATGCGCAAGGCCTGCGGGAACATGTCGCGTTCATCATCAGCTCCCAACTGTTTGCCCGCTTTTGAAAACGGAGGGCAAGGAACACCGCCAGCCACCAGGTCCACGCCTTGGAAGCGTCTGGCATCAAAGTGGCTCAAATCACCTTCGATCACATTCCACTGTGGCCGGTTAAGCCTAAGCGTGTTGCATGCAGCAGTGTCAATTTCAACCAAGGCCTCATGCTCAAAACCTGAGCGCTCCAGCCCTTGGGCCTGTCCTCCGGCTCCGGCACATAGTTCGAGAGAGTTCATATTCTTTTGGCTGTGTATTTATACAGTTTCATTATCGCGCCCAATTTTCAAAGAAGCAAGCAGCCTTGTCACTGGAATTCGCCGGTCCGCTCATCTTGTCAATTTGTACACCGACGTGCCTGCCCGAAGATTGGGCAGGAAGCGCACCACCTGGCCATCCTGCAGACCAAAACTATCCTGCACCTGCAAGCCATTGCGTGCGGCCAGCAAAGCCAGGTCGGCATGGGTGCCGACGCGGATATTGGGCGTGTCGTACCACTGGTAGGGCAGGCGCTTGGTAACTGGCATGCGGCCTTTCAGAATGCTCAGGCGATTGGGCCAGTGGGCGAAATTGGGGAAGGCGACGATGCCCACGCGGCCCACGCGCACCGTCTCGCGCAGCATGACTTCGGCATTGCGCAGATGTTGCAGCGTGTCGATCTGCAGCACCACGTCAAACGACACATCACCAAAGAGCGCCAAGCCTTCGTCCAGATTGAGCTGGACGACATTGACGCCGCGCCGGACGCAGGCCAGCACGTTGGCGTCGTCAATCTCGACGCCGTAGCCGGTGCAGCCGCGGGTTTGCTGCAGGTGGGCCAGCATGGAGCCATCGCCACAGCCCAGGTCGAGCACACGGGCGCCTTGCGGCACCAACTGCGCCAGGGCGTGCATGGTATTGAGATCCGTCATGCTGTTGCCCCTTTTGCAATGCTATCGAAGTAGGAGCGCACTACGCCCATGTAGCGAGGGTCATCGAGCAAAAAGGCATCGTGCCCATGGGGGGCGTCGATCTCGGCGTAGCTGACGTCGCGTTGGTTGTCCAGCAAGGCCTTGACGATTTCACGGCTGCGTTTCGGACTGAAGCGCCAGTCGGTGGTAAAGCTGACCAGCAGGAATTTGCAGGTGGCTTTGGCCAACGCCATGCTCAGGTCGCCGCCATGGGCGCTTGCGGGGTCGAAGTAGTCCAGCGCACGCGTGATCAGCAGGTAGGTGTTGGCGTCAAAGTATTCAGCGAATTTATCGCCCTGGTAGCGCAGGTAGCTTTCGATCTGGAACTCCACATCTTGGGTGCTGTAACGAAATGGCGTGAGCGCCGCCGGGCCGCCCCAAGGCGCGAGAGTCCCCTCGGGGGGCAGCGAACCACGCGAAGCGGGGAGCGTGGGGGCCACTTTCTGTTGTCGTCCGAATTTCTCGTTCATCACGTCATCGCTGAGGTAGGTGATGTGACCGATCATGCGGGCGATGCGCAGGCCACGCTTGGGGACCGTGCCATGTTCGTAAAAATGGCCCCCATGGAAGTCCGGGTCGGTGACGATGGCGCGGCGGGCCACTTCGTTGAAGGCAATGTTTTCAGCCGTCAGGTTCGGCGCACTGGCCACCACCACTGCATGGCGCACGCGGTCGGGGTACTGCAACGTCCAGCTCAGGGCTTGCATGCCGCCCAGGCTTCCACCCATGACAGCGGCCAGCACGTCAATGCCCAACGTATCGAGCAAGCGGGCTTGCGCGTTGACCCAGTCTTCGACCGTCACAACCGGAAAGTCCGCTCCATAGACACGGCCTGGCGCATCGGGGTTGGCATGCATTGGCCCGGTGGTGCCAAAGCAGGAGCCCAGGTTGTTGACGCCGATGACAAAGTAGCGGTTGGTGTCCACCGGTTTGCCGGGGCCGATCATGTTGTCCCACCAGCCTTCGGAGTTGGCCTGGCCCGCGTAGCTGCCCGCCACATGGTGGGAGGCGTTCAGCGCGTGACAGATCAGCACCGCATTGCTGCGCTCGGCATTCAGCGTGCCGTAGGTCTCGAAACTCAGCGAATAGTCACGCAACGACGCACCGCTTCTCAGCGGCAGGGCATCGGCGAAGTGTTGCGACTGTGGTGTCGCGATCAAAGGCGTAGAAGACAAACCAGACCCCAATAAAAAACCCGGCAATGCTAAAAACAAGGCCGGGTGTTGTGAAGTCTCTCGGTCCGTCTTTAGCTGTATTTATTAAGCGCCCGCAAGCTGGAGCAAATTGGCGCTGGGTTTCAGTATACCAACAGCGATGTTTTTCGCCGGGCCGTGGGACGTCAGGAATGCGGCCACAACGCGACCACGCCCAGCACGGCGAAGACCAGCGCCGACACCACGTGAACGGTGCGTATAGGGACCAGCTTGGTGAGTTTGTCGCCCAGCCAGACAACCGGCGCGTCGGCCAGCATCATGCCCAGCGTCGTGCCGGCCACTACCCAATAGGGGTTGTATTTGGCGGCGAGCATCACGGTGGCGATTTGCGTCTTGTCGCCCATCTCGGCCAAAAAGAAAACTGCGACTGTGGTCCCGAAGATGCCGAAGCGGGGCGCTTCGTCGCTGGCCAGATCGTCGACCTTGTCCGGTATCAGCATCCACGCGGCCATGGCGATGAAGGACACGCCCAACACCCAACGCAAAGCATCGGGGCCCAGCACCGTGGTCACCCAAGCGCCGACGGCACCCGCCAATGCGTGGTTCGCAATGGTGGCAACAAAGATGCCCGCGACGATGGGCCAGGGCTTGCGAAAACGTGCTGCCAGCAGCAGGGCCAGCAGCTGGGTTTTGTCGCCCATTTCGGCCAAGGTGACGATGCCGGTTGATACAAGAAATGCTTCCACAAGGGGTCTCCGGCCAAGTACTCAGATGCAGCGGGATTGTATGTAGAGCCTTCTTTTCCACGCGCGGACAAGGCCTTGGTCCAATTTGGCGCATTTCTTGCATGCATTTGGTGCGTTTTGGCGATATCGTCCATAAACGCACCAATTCAAGTCATTCTTATCAAAGGGTTCACATGGAAGCACTAAAACAGGGCGCAGATGCCTTGTTCATCCTCTTGGGCGGCATCATGGTATTGGCCATGCACGCGGGCTTCGCGTTTTTGGAGCTCGGCACCGTGCGGCGTAAAAACCAGGTGAATGCCTTGGTCAAAATCCTGGTGGACTTCTCGGTGTCTACCGTGGTCTATTTCACCGTCGGTTATGCCGTAGCCTATGGCACCAGTTTTTTTGTCGGAGCGGAAGTGCTGGCTGCAAAAAACGGCTATGAGTTGATCAAATTCTTCTTTTTGCTGACTTTTGCGGCCGCCATACCGGCCATCATCTCCGGCGGCATTGCAGAACGCGCCCGCTTCTGGCCGCAATTGATCGCAACTGCGGTCATTGTCGGCTTCGTGTATCCATTCTTCGAAGGTATTGCATGGAACCAGCACTTTGGCGTGCAGGCATGGATCAAGGCGCTGACGGGCGCTGAATTCCACGACTTTGCGGGCAGTGTTGTGGTGCACGCAGTAGGTGGCTGGATCGCATTGCCAGCAGTCCTGCTGCTGGGCGCACGCAGCAACCGCTACCGCAAGGATGGCGCGATCTCCGCGCATCCGCCGTCCAGTATTCCCTTCCTGGCGCTGGGCGCGTGGATTTTGACGGTAGGCTGGTTTGGCTTCAATGTCATGAGCGCACAGACGCTGGACAAGATCTCGGGCCTGGTCGCCGTCAACTCGCTGATGGCCATGGTGGGCGGCACGCTGGCCGCATTGGTAGCAGGCAAGAACGACCCAGGCTTTGTGCACAACGGCCCGCTGGCCGGTCTGGTGGCCGTGTGTGCTGGCTCTGACCTGATGCACCCCTTGGGCGCGCTGGTGGTGGGCGCCGCTGCCGGCACGGTCTTCGTCGTGATGTTCACGCTGACGCAGAACCGATGGAAGATTGATGACGTATTAGGCGTGTGGCCGCTGCACGGCCTGTGCGGCACGCTGGGCGGCATTGCGGCGGGCATTTTTGGCAGCACAGCTTTGGGCGGCTTGGGGGGCGTCAGCCTGGGTGCTCAGCTGATTGGCACGGCCATGGGTGTGGCCTGGGCGGCACTGGGCGGAACACTGGTCTACGGCCTGTTGAAAGCCACGATGGGCCTGCGCCTGAGCCAGGAAGAAGAATACGACGGGGCTGATCTGACCATCCACAACATCAGCGCTTCGCCAGAGCGCGAGGCGAACTGGTAAATACGACATCGGGCAAAAACATTGAGCAAACTCGGCCTGGATTGGGTTTCGCATGGCCAAGCGGCATCAGATTAATTGATGGGCTGACGGGATCAATTTCAAATTTGTTGAATCATTGCATCAACAAATTTGAACTTTTTTGGCGGATCGGCCTCGTAAACTCGTTGCTATGTCAGGCCATTTGGCGCTTGATGGGCGAAATTTCACTGCACACTGTCAACCATGAACACTGCAACTGCACCCCGCCGCTACAACGGCTTTGCCATCTTCTTGCATTGGCTGCTGGCACTCGCCCTGGTGGGCATTTTTTCAGTCGGCCTGTATATGGCTGATTTGCCCTTCTCCCCCCAACGGCTCAAGCTGTACAACTGGCATAAGTGGGCGGGCATCTCTATCCTTACCTTGTCTGCCATTCGCCTGCTTTGGCGCTTAAGCCACAAGCCGCCCGCGCTGCCCCAGTCCGTGACACTGGGCATGCCCGGTTGGCAAGTGACGGCTTACCACGCCACCCATGTGGCGATGTATGCGCTGTTCTTCATCGTGCCACTGATAGGCTGGGCTTACAGCTCGGCGGCGGGTTTCCCCATCGTGTTGTTTGGTGTGTTGCCGCTGCCCGACTTTGTGTCCGCCAGCAAACCGTTGGCCGAGATGATCAAGCCCTGGCACCAGTATTCCGCCTTTGCGCTGGCTGGCCTTGTGCTGCTGCATGTGGCAGCCGCACTTAAACACCATTTCATTGACAAAGACGGTCTGTTAGCCCGCATGCTGCCTGGCAAAGCCTGAACGCCTTACTTTCTTCACCCCGGAGTCCACACACCATGATCCCTTCTTTTTCGCCTATCGCCCGCGCCACCAGCGTGGTCCTGCTGGCCGCATTGGCCAGCATGTCCGCACAGGCCCAGCAAAAGCTGTTGCCTGCCCAAAGCGAGGTGGGTTTTGTTATCAAACAGATGGGGGTGCCGGTGGAAGGTCACTTCAAGAAGTTTGACGCACAAATTGCGCTGGACCCCGCCAAGCCCGAGGCTGGCAAGATCGCTTTCACAATTGACATTGCCAGCGC
>NZ_JANXUQ010000146.1 GCF_025356155.1 Rhodoferax sp.
CAGGCCTGGCGGTAACCTACGCAGCGCATTGATGGCAAGTCCGGGTTCAGGTCACCGCGCGCGCGCAGCGCCCGCACCTCGTCCACAAAGCCTTGTTTCAACATCGCGTCAAAGCGCTGTGCAATACGCCCATGCAACCAGCTTCTGTCCAAAGGCTCCAAGGAAATTAGGCCGCTAGCCCTCGTGGAATATGCGTGAGCAGCTACTGATTTTGTAGCATCCTTGCTGGCGTGAAAGTGCGACAGCGGCAGCCCCGAGACGCGGTACACCTCCAGCGCGCGCTGGATGCGTTGGCTGTCCATGGGTGCCAGGCGTTGCGCGGTGACGGGGTCCACCAGCGCCAGCTCGGCATGCATCGCCGGCCAGCCTTTGTCGGCGGCCTCTTGCTCCAGCACCGCGCGCACGGCAGGGTCGGCGGCGGGCATGTCGTCTATGCCATCAAACAAGGCTTTGAAATACAGCATGGTGCCGCCCACCAGCAGCGGCAGCTTGACGCGCGCGGCGATATCGGTGATGAGCGCCTTGGCATCGCGCACAAATTCGGCGGCGCTGTAGGCTTGCAGCGGGTCGCGGATGTTGATCAGGTGGTGGGGTACCAGCGCCAACTCGGCCGCACTGGGCTTGGCTGTGCCAATGTCCATGCCACGGTAGACCAGGGCCGAATCCACGCTGATGATTTCGCAATCGTGCGCACGCGCTATCGCCAGCGCGGCGGCTGTCTTGCCAGCCGCGGTGGGGCCGGCCAGGCAGAGGTAGAAGGGCAAGGTGTCGTCAGGATTTGCCATGGCGTTGTACCAGCGTCCAGGCGCTCAGCGTGATCATCACGCTCCAGAACAGAATGCCCATGGCCAAGGGGCCGGTCGTGCCATCCATGTGCCGACCCAGCCATTGGCCGGTGGCAAAGGCGCTGACCATGGCCAGAAAACCATTCAGTGCCGATGCGGCACCTGCGGCTTGCGGGAATGGCCCCACAGCGCCACTTTGCCCGCAAGGGTTGTGGATGCCGTGGGCCAGCATGAACAGCGCAAACGGCAGCTCAATCGCCCACACCGATTGCACACCCGCAAAGGCCAGCGCAGCGACCAGGCCACCGCCGGTCAGCGTCAACACCCCGGCCACGGCCACGGCACGCCGCACGCCAAACCGCAGCAACAGGCGCCGGCACAAAAACGTGCCCAACACGTAGATGAACGAGTTGGCAAACATCACCATCCCGTACTGCGTGGTGCTCAAACCCAGCACACGGATAAACACAAACGATGACGACGCCAGGAAGGTGAACAACCCGCTGTAGGCAAAGGTGGACAAGGCGGTAAAGGCCAGGAACGTGGGGTTGCGCACGATCACCATCCACGTGCGCACCAGCGTGCCCAACTGCAGCGCGTCGGGGTTGCGGGCTGGAATGGTCTCTTCAAAGCGCAATGCGATCAACCCAAGGGACAACGCGCCAAAAACTGAAAGCGCAAGCAGCGCGGCATGCCAATTGAACAGCGCCGTCAACAAGCCGCCCAGTGGTGCACTCAGGCATGCGATGACGCCCAGGCCGCTCAGGCCCTTGGACATCACACTGGCGCCTTGCACCGGGGTGTACAGGTCGCGCACGATGGCGCGTGCGCACATCACCGCTGCACCCATGGCTGCCCCTTGTACGGCACGCCAGACGATCAGCAGGTCCATGCTGGGCGAAAACGCAGAGCCCAGCGATGCCAGCACATAGGACGCCATGCCGATCAGCAGCACAGGGCGGCGGCCCAAGCGGTCGGACAATGGCCCCCAGAAAAGCTGCGACACGCCAAAGGCCAGCAGCAGGGCAGTGAGCGTCAGCTGGGCACTGGCCATGCTGGCGCCCAACTCTTGTGTCAGCCCTGGCAGCGCCGGCAAATATAAATCGGTGGTGATGGGCTGTATGCCCAGCAGCAAGGCCAGCGTCAGCACGATGAGCGCGGGTGACATGGCGGAGCGGGCGCTGGTGGAAGAGAGAACTTGGGAAGTGGTCATGGGCATCAAGCGCGAACCACGTCGCCCATATGGATCTGGCGATTGGCTATATGGCGCAGCAAAAAGCCCAGTCCAATGGCCGCGACGGTCAAGCCGACCACCAACGCAATCCAGAATCCCTGCGCCTGCATGGCCACTGCGGGCCGCCATGGCAACCACGCAGGCGCCAGGCCCAGCACACACCCCAGCGGTAACGCGAACACCCAGAAGGCGGTCAGGTGGATAACCATGGGCGCACGCGTGACCTTGTAGCCTCGGATGGCACAGCTGGTGGACACCTGCGCAGCATCCGATATCTGGAACAGCGCCGCCAGAAACAGCAAGCCGGCGGCCACACTGGCAACTGTGCCATCGTCCGTGTACAACGCGGCGATCTGGTGGTTGAACACCGCCATCAACGCGGCCGACACCACAGCCAAGCCGATCGCCAGCGCCACGCCGACTGCGGAGCGAAAACGTGCCGCCTCTGCATCGCCCGCGCCCAGTGCTTGGCCCACGCGGCTCAGCAGCGCAATGCCCAGGCTCAGCGGCACCATGAACACCAGCGACGAAAAATTCAGCGCAATCTGGTGCGCTGCCACCTGGGTGCTGCCAAAGTGCGCCACCAGCAGCGCGATCAGGCTGAAGGCGCTGCTCTCGGCAAAATAGGTCACACCAATCGGCAGGCCCAGCTTCAGCAGGCTTTGCACCTTTTGGCGGTGCGGCCCCTCGAAGCGGTCAAACGGCCAGGTGCTGCGGTAGGCCGGGCTGCGGCGCATCCACCACAACAAGCCACCCAGGTTGAACCACGTGCACAGCATCGTGGCCCAGGCGCAGCCCACACCGCCCAGTTTTGGGAAACCCCAGTGGCCGTAGATCAGCACCCAGTTCAGCACGCAGTTCAGTAGCAGTGCGGCGATGGCGATGGCCATCATGGGCTTGGTCTGGTTCAGGCTGGCGCTGTAGCCATACAACACGCGGTAGCAGGCAAAAGCCGGCAGCGCAAAACTGGCCACACGGACAAAACGGGTGGCAATGTCGTGCACGGCGGGTTCCATCTGCATATGGTCAAAGACCAGCGCTGCCACATTGACCAATACAAAGGCGACCAGACCCACGCCCAGCCCTTTCCACAAACCCTGGCGCACGACATGCGGCACGCGGTCGAATTCGCCCGCGCCGACGTAGTGCGCCACTGTGGGGTTGACCGACATCATGACGCCCATCAGCGTGACAACCACGATCATCCAGATCGATGAGCCCAGCGCCACACCCGCCAAATCTTGCGCCGAGGCATGGCCCGCCATGGCCACGTCCGCCACCGCCATGCCCACATTGGCCAGTTGCCCCACCAGGATGGGCCAAGCCAGTTGCCACAGAGCGGATATCTCCAGCGTAATGCGTGCGTTCAGGGTGGCGGGGAGGGTGGGGGTCGGGGGCATGGACATGGGGGTGCCATTCTACGAAAGCGGGTTTTGGGGCCAGTGTTGGCAGCGGTTTTGGAAATTAATGCCTTGACAATGATTGTCTAGGCAATTAATATTCCCACCCATGCAAAAACCGGTGCCTGCCCCATCCGCCCCTGCCAACGGCCAAGCCGCGTGCTTTTATAAGGCCGAGGGTTACAAGCCCGAAGACAGCATTGGTTACCTGATGCGCCAGATTCTCAACACGGTAGGCCAGGAGGTGGAGCGTCAACTGGCCCACACCGAACTGACCAATGCGCAGTGGATTCCGCTTTTCAAGCTGTACATGGGCAGCGCAAGCACCGCTGCCGAGCTGGCCCGCGCATGCCAACTGGACGCCGGCGCCATGACCCGCATGCTGGACCGGCTGGAGGCCAAGGGCTTGTTACGCCGTGAACGCAGCGTTGCCGACCGCCGTGTCATCACCATCAGTCTGACGGATGACGGAAAGGCCGCGGCCAAGGAGATCCCCGAGGTGCTGAGCCGCGTGCAAAACGCCTACCTTGCCGACTTTTCTGAACCCGAATTTGAAACCCTGAAGATTTTTTTGCGCCGCATTCTGCACAACGCCAACCTCTCTGAAAGCAATCCTTCGCATGACAGCACTTCTCCATAAATCTCGCAGGGCCGACACTCGGCCTGGGCGCGCTGGCTTCGCCACGGCACGCTGGCAACCGTGGGCAGTGTCGGCCCTGGTACTGGCGACCTTAAGCGCCTGTGCCGATATGTCGGGCATCAGCCCCAAGGCCCAAGCGCTGGACGCCAGCGCCCTGGGCCTGAACGCCAATACCAGCCAGGCCAGCACCCCGGCCATTGACCCCCAATGGTGGCGCGCATTTGGTGATGCCCAGCTGAACCAGTTGGTCGACAAAGCCATTGCCAATAGCCCCAGTCTGCGGTCTGCACAGGCCCGGCTGGCCCGCATCCAGGCAGGCAGTGATGCCATCCGGGGCGCCGATCTGCCCCAGGTCAACGGCAGCACCGACCTGACACGCCAGCGCTTCAGCGCCAACTACATTTATCCCCCACCTCTGGGCGGCGCGGTCATGAACACCGGCGACCTGCGGGCTACGGCCAGTTGGGAG
>NZ_JANXUQ010000149.1 GCF_025356155.1 Rhodoferax sp.
CCACAGCATCCTGATCAACTCATCCTTTTGTGCGTGGCTGAGTTGATTGAGGTCGGGCACGTTTTGCATTAAGCCCGATTGTCGCTCACTATTTCATAGCAAACGCTGATGGAACTCCATTGGGAGCTGAGTAGTTACAAACAATTCCGCCTAGAGACCGAAACAGAGCAGCGCCGCCAACCGCAACCAAAGCCTGTTTGTGCTGCGCTGGGCCGTGGTTTCATGTTCCAAAATTGCAATTTGTCGACACGTCGTGCAATTCATGGGTAGGAGGCTGTATAAAATAACAGCCTTGCAGCAAGGGAGAGCACCCATGAAAACCGAGATTGTGCAATCGCTGACAGAAACCTTTGAAGGCCACGCACAGCAAACCGAGGGAGGCGTGGAGTATTGGCTGGCCCGTGACATCCAGCATTTGCTGGGTTACACCAAATGGGAGAACTTCCTCAACGTTGTCAGCAAGGCCAAAACCGCGTGCGAGGTCTCTGGGCATGACATTGCCAACCATTTTCCTGACGTCAAGAAAATGGTCGACCTGGGCTCTGGCAGCCAGCGTGAAATTGACGACATCATGCTCACGCGCTACGCCTGCTACCTCATTGCCCAAAACGGCGACCCACGCAAGCCAGAGATTGCGTTCGCCCAAACCTACTTCGCCGTCCAAACCCGCAAGGCCGAGCTGATTGAACAGCGCCTCCTGGAAGCCGAACGTGTACAGGCCCGCCGCAAGCTGAGCGAAACGGAAAAAGAACTCTCGCAGGTGATCTACGAGCAAACAGGCGGTAACCAAGACTTTGCCCTCATCCGTAGCAAGGGCGACCACGCCCTGTTTGGCAAAAGCACCCAGGCCATGAAAGCCCAGTGGAAGGTGCCCGACAACCGCCCGCTGGC
This sequence comes from Rhodoferax sp., assembly GCF_025356155.1. Classification (GTDB taxonomy): domain Bacteria; phylum Pseudomonadota; class Gammaproteobacteria; order Burkholderiales; family Burkholderiaceae_C; genus Allorhodoferax. The sequence goes on from NZ_JANXUQ010000149.1 coordinate 892, forward strand.
CGACTTTGCGCCCACGATTCTGCTTAAGGCCAAAGACTTCGCCACCGAAATCACCATCTTCAATGCCCGCCAGCACCAGATGAATAGCGAGCAGGTAATTTCTACCGAGCACACCACCAACAACAAGGCAGTGCGCAACACCTTGCTGGAACGCGGCATTCGCCCAGAGGCCCTGCCTCCTGCGGAAGATGTGAAGAAGGTCCAGCGGCGATTGGCGTCTGAAGATAAAAAGGCCATCAACAAGCCAGACCGGCTAGACACCTGAAGCACCCCGGCTGTACTTGACGGTTCAAACCAAGGGTGAACTTGGTCGCTCGGCAGATACTATGTTTTTGATAGCGGTTCTCCTGTATTCCACGAGGGCTACAGGCAAATTTTGCTTATGAGATACCGCCAAACCGGGTTGCTAACCCACCTGACACGCTGTTCAAGCCAGCTTTCGTACTTGCGCCACATATTAAAGATTGGTTTAATATGACTCCGCTCCATTAAAGAACTCTTTCGCACCATGCGCACTACCGGCACCTACGCACCCTCCACCACCATGGGCGAATTGGTGCAGGCGTTTGTGCCGCACGCGCTGCCGCCAGCCAAACCCGTGCTGGCACCGGATTGTTATGTGGACGCCAACCGGGTGGCTGAGCTGGCGCTGGCCCGGCTGTCCGGCGTGGCTGGGCTGGTGCCGTCAGTGGACTGGCTGCTCTACAGCGCCATCCGCAAAGAGGCGCTGCTGACCTCGCAGATTGAAGGCACCCAGGCCACGCTGGACGACCTGTTTGACGACGAGGCCGGCTTTGCGGTGCGCAACACCGACGATGTGGAAGAGGTCACCAACTACCTGCGCGCCTTTAGGCTTGTTCAATCGCAACTGCGTGACCCAAAAGGTCTGCCCTTGAGCGTGCGTTTGCTGTGCGATGCCCACCGACTGCTACTGGACGGCGTCCGCGGCAACGGCAAGCAACCCGGCGAGCTGCGCCGTTCGCAAAACTGGATCGGCGGCACACGCCCCGGCAATGCGGTGTTTGTGCCACCACCGCCCGAGCGCGTGCCTGCGCTGCTGGCAGAACTGGAGCGCTTCATCCACGATGCCGGGCAATCCTTGCCGCCGCTGGTGAAGACCGCGCTGATTCACCTGCAGTTTGAGACGATTCACCCGTTCCTGGATGGCAATGGACGCATTGGGCGCTTGCTGATTGCCGCGCTGCTGGAGCACTGGCGCCTGCTGCCCGAGCCCTTGATGTATCTCAGCGGCTACCTGAAGCAACACCAGACCGAGTACTACCGCCGCCTGTCGAATGTGCGCCTTGAGGGCGACTGGGAAGGCTGGGTGGCGTTCTTTCTGGAGGGTGTGGCCGTGGCAGCACGCGATGCCGAACGCAACATCGTGGCGATTGCCACGCTGCTGGCGACTGATCGCCGAAAGTTGCTGGCTGCGGCCAAAGCCGGGCCCAGCAGCTACCGCTTGTTTGAAATGCTGCCCATGATGCCGCGCTTCACCATCGACCAGGTGCGCCAGAGGCTGGCCACCAGCTTCCCCACCGCCACTGCGGCAGTGAAGGTGCTGGAAGACTTGGGCATCGTTACTGAGCTGACCGGGCAGAAGAAGAACCGCAGCTACAGCTATGCCGCGTACATTACCGTGCTGTCTGAATAAGAATTTCGAGGAGAGGGAACCATGGCAATCAAATCACGCGGAAACAAAGTCAAACAGCCGAAAATGCTGCACGATTTGCGAAACTCTCGAAGCGAAGTTCTGTAGCCATGCCTCCATCCACGTCAACTTACGATCAATCTCCCAGCGCGCCCCATCATGGCGTCAAAGAGGAGCAGATCGAACTCGGCTTCATCGGCAAGCTGCAGGGCCTGAAATACGAATACCGCCAAGACATTCGCGACCGCGCTGCGCTAGAGCGCAACTTCCGCGAAAAATTCGAATCGCTGAACCGCGTCAAGCTGTCCGATGGCGAATTCACCCGCCTGCTCGATGAAATCGTCACCTCAGACGTATTCACCGCAGCCAAAACCCTGCGCACCATCAACTCGTTCACCCGCGAAGACGGTACGCCGCTGAACTACACCCTGGTCAACATCAAAGACTGGTGCAAAAACACCTTCGAGGCGGTGAACCAGCTGCGCATCAACACCGACTACAGCCACCACCGGTATGACGTGCTCATCCTCATCAACGGCGTGCCGTGTGTGCAGATCGAGCTGAAAACGCTGGGCATTAACCCGCGCCGCGCCATGGAGCAGATCGTTGAGTACAAAAACGACCCCGGCAACGGCTACGCCAAGACGCTGCTGAGCTTTTTGCAGCTCTTCATCGTTAGTAACCGCACCAACACCTACTACTTCGCCAACAACAACGCACGCCACTTTGCGTTCAACGCGGACGAGCGCTTTCTGCCCATCTACCAGTTCGCGGACGAGGCCAATAACAAGATCACTCAGCTCGACGAGTTTGCTGACAAGTTCTTGGTGAAGTGCACGCTCGGCCAAACCATCAGCCGCTACATGGTGCTGGTGGCCAGTGAGAAAAAGCTGCTGATGATGCGGCCCTACCAGGTGTACGCTGTCAAGCAAATCGTGGACTGCATCCACCAGAACTGCGGCAATGGCTACATCTGGCACACCACCGGCAGCGGCAAAACGCTCACGTCCTTCAAAGCCTCTACGCTGCTCAAGGACAACCCCGACATTGAGAAATGCCTCTTTGTGGTGGACCGCAAAGACCTGGACCGCCAGACCCGTGAGGAGTTCAACCGCTTTCAGGAAGGCTGTGTGGAGGAAAACACCAACACCGCCACGCTGGTGCGCC
>NZ_JANXUQ010000151.1 GCF_025356155.1 Rhodoferax sp.
TGGGTGTCTCAGCGCGGTGAAAACCATTAAAGGGCTTGACGGCATCGCGTGCCTGCACGGCAGCATCGGGCACACGCATGGGGTAGCCGCTGCGGGCCTGTGGCCGGGCTCCGTCGATGCGCAGGGTGGTGCCGCTGATGAAGGACGCGGCGGGGCTGAGCAAAAACACGATGCCGGCCGCCGTCTCGGCCTCCGTACCAAAGCGCCCGGCGGGTATGGTCTTGGCCATCTCGCGGATCATGGGCGCCATCTCTACGGGATAGTTGTCCATGCCGCTGGACGCGATATAGCCCGGCGCCACGGCGTTGACACGCACGCCCTTACCGGCCCATTCCACCGCAGCCGTCTCGGTGAAGCTGACCATGCCGGCCCGTGCTGCGCCGCTGTGGCCCATGCCGGGCATGGAGCCCCACATGTCAGCCACGATGTTGACTATTGATCCACCGGTCTTGTTCATGCCTTGCAGAAAGCATTCGCGCGCCATCAAGAAGCCACCGGTCAGGTTGGTGTTGACCACGGCCTCCCAGCCCTTGGCGCTGATGGCTTCCAGCGGCGTCATGAACTGGCCGCCCGCGTTGTTGACCAGCCCGTACACCGCGCCGTGCTGCGCAACGATGGCCGCCACGGTTTGCTTGACCGCATCTTCCTGGCGAATGTCGCACACTTGGAAGCTGGCGGTGCCACCGTCCTGCGTAATCTCGTCCGCCACCTTTTGCAGCTTTTCCACCTTGCGCCCGACCAGCGCCACGGTCGCGCCCAGCGCAGCCAACTCATGCGCCACACAGCGCCCAATACCCGAGCCACCGCCGGTGACGATGACGACCTTGCCTGTGAACAGACAGGGGGCAAAAACAGAACCATAGTGCATAGAAATCGATCCTCAATCAGTCAATTAATTACTTGAGGACCGCGCAAAATTGCTTCGCAATTCTTGGTCCGTCCCACAAGGCCTCAGGAATAGGTCCATGGCCGCATCCGACAACTCCTGCAGCGACGCGCCCTTTTTGGCATCGAACCACTGCACTGACCAGTTCAGCGCACCCAAAATCAACAGCCGCGCCAGGCGCACGGGCGCGCGCAGCTCGCCGCTGGCGTGCAGAGCGTTCAGCACTGGCAACCAAAGGGCTTCGTACTCGGCAATCAGTTGGCCCAACGTCTTGTGCTGTCGCGGTGGCAGTGAGCGCGCCTCGTACAACATGACCGGCACAAAATCACTGCCTGGCCCCAACAGCACGTCAAAGTGCACCGTCACCAGCACGCGCAATTGGGCTGCGGCCGGCTGGCTGGCATAACCCGGCATCTGCGTAGCCGCCAATAGGCGGTCCAACGCCGAGCGCATGCCCTCCTCCATGACGGCATACAACAGCGCATCCTTGCTCTTGAAGTGGTAGAACGGCGAGCCGCTTTGCATGCCGGCGGCGGTGGCGATGTCACGCGTGGTGGCGGCGGCAAAACCCTTGCGCCGGAACAACTTGGCGGCGGACAACAACAACTCCTGGCGGCGGTTGCCGTCGTCGCGCTCGTCCACGGTCTTGCGGGGGCGCCCGCGGGGGCGTTTGGCGGTGGTGTCGGATGGCGGCAGTGCAACGTCAGGCTTCATGCACCCGACGATACCAAATTCGATTATTTATGACAAGCATTTGCTTTGTATAAATATTTCGCGTTGGACTGCAGACCCATTTTTACCAAACCGCTTAAGAAAAACGGGCCGCTAGCCCTCGTCGGTACTGCATACTGCGCTCTGTTTTTCATAGCATTTACGTCGCTGCCACGCCCGGCAACACACGCGGCAGCACGATATCGAAACGCGTGCCCTCGTCCAAGGTGGACGCCACTGTGATACGCCCGCCCAAGGTTTTGCTGACCAGGTTACGCACGATAGCCATGCCCAGACCCGTGCCACCCTTGCCGATCTTGGTGCTGAAAAAGGGCTCGAACAGCTTGGCCAAATGCTCAGGCGCCATACCTACACCGTTGTCGATGAAACCCAGGCGTACCCGCTCTCCATCCAGGCGCCCCTCAATGGTCAGCACACCATTGCTGCGGCCATCAAACGCGTGCAAATAGGCGTTGTTGACCAGGTTGATGACGACCTGCCCCAAGGGGCCGGGCAGGCTGTCCATGGCGATGCCGTCGGGTATGTCAACCACCACCCTGTGTGGGTGGCGCTTGAGGCTGGGGCTTAGCGTGTGCAGGATCTCGTTGACCGCATGGGCCAGGTCAAACTGGCGGCGCTGCTCGCTGGCCTGGTCGGCCGCCACCTGCCGAAAATCGGCCAGCAGCTCGACCGAGCGCTCCAGGTTGCGCTGCAGCAGGGTCAGCCCTTCGGTTATCTGTTCCATGAAGTGCTCCAGGCCCGAGCGCTTGAGCAGGCCGGCCTGCATGTCGCGCACCATGTCGCGTGCGTATTCGGCCATGGTGCCGGCCACCATCTTGCTGTTGCCCAGCGGCGTACCCAGCTCGTGCGATACCCCGGCAATCATCGTGCTCAGCGTGGCGTTGGCGGCGCTGTGGGCCAGCTCTTCTTGCGAGTGTTGCAAGTGCTCCAGCGCCTGCTGCAGCTCGACCGTGCGCTGGGCCACGCGGGCCTCCAGGTTCTGGTTCAAATCTTGCACCTGACGCAGCGTTTGGCGCAGCATCAGCTGTGACCGGACCCGCGCTCTCACCACCGACGCGTTGACCGGCTTGGAGATAAAGTCCACCGCACCCATGCGCAGCGCTGACGATTCTTCTTCCGGGTTGTTTTGGCCGGTGACAAAAATAACGGGGATGTCGTGTGTGCGCGGGTCTGCCTTGAGCTGGGCGCAGACTTCGTGTCCGTCCATGACCGGCATCACCACATCGAGCAAGATCAGGTCGGGCAATTGGCGAGCACACAAGGCCAGCGCCTGTGCGCCGGAGGTAGCCGAGCAGATCGTGTAATCGTCTTTGAAGATGTGCTGCAGTATCTGGATATTGAGGACCTGGTCATCCACCAGCAGCAAGGTCGGTTTGTGCGGGGTAAATTCGGTCATATCAGGGTCCTACTCTGCGCCTAATCGGCTGATAAGGCAAGCACCGGACCTGATCCGTTGCGGTCCCAGGCCTCAGAGGCACGAAGAGCGCGGGGGCGGTGGATTCACCGCCGGGCCGCCCCAAGGTGAATCGCGGCCCCCTCGGGGGGCAGGGAGCCACACGCAGTGGGCGACCGTGGGGGCAAACTTACTTAAAGGTTCCGGCCTTGACCATCACCATGCTCTCGGGCTTGAGGTACTTCTTGATCGCGCCATTGACCTGCTCGTTGCTCAGCGCATTCACCTTGACCGGGAATTCGTCGAGCCAGGTCGCGCCATAGCCGCGATTGACCGCGTTCAGCAAAACACCAGCCATGCCCCCGGTGGTGGCCAGGCCCACCTTGAAGGCACCAATCACATTGCTCTTGCGGGCCGTAATCTCGGCGGGTGTGACGCCTGCGTCGTACCACCGCTTGAGCTGGCGCTGCGTAGAGGCAATGCCCTTGTCCAACAGGTCGGGGGCAAACGTGGCGCCAATACGCCAATCGCCGTCGTTGAACGTGTCATTGCTCATGGCTGCGTCGATGCCGTAGGTCAGGCCTTCGATGTCGCGCACATTGGCCATCAGGCGGCCGGTGAAGCCGCTGCCCAGAATTTCGGTGGCCAGGCGCAGGGCCTGGTAGTCGGGGTCGTTGTAATGCAAGCCGCTAGGCTGGCCCATCACCACCGATACGCTGGTCTTGCCGTCCATCACGACGTTTTGCGCGCCACCGCTGACAGGGCTGGCGGGTTTGGCCGCGCGCACGGGGGCTTGGCCACCGGCCCAGCCGCCAAAGCCGCGTTCGAGCTCGCCGTACAGCGCGGGCACATCCACATCGCCCGCGACCACCAGGTTCATACCAGCGGGTCCGTAGTGGGCCTTGTGGAAGGCCAGCACTTCGTCCAATGTGGCCGATTCAATAGCGGCCAGCATGTCTTCTGGCGCCACATTGCGGTTGGGGTGCCCCACCGGGTAGGCAGCGCGGCTAAAGGCATCGGCCGCGCGGAAATTGGTGTTCTCCAGATTGCGTTGTATGCCACCAGCCATCTGCTTCTTGGCCTTGGCAAACTCTTCGGCGCTGAAGGCCGGTGTGCGCAATTGCTCTGCGACCAGGCCCAGCACCATGGGCACGTCTTTCTTCAGCGAACGGGCAGAGATGTCGACGACATCGATGCCCACGCGGAAGTTGATGGTGGCACCCACGGCCTCCAGCTTTTCGGCGATGGCAAACTTGTCTTGTGTCTTGGTGCCCTGGTCCAGCAGCATGCCGGTCAGTGTGGGCACGGCCGGGTTGCCACCCGCGCCCACCGCACGCCCTGCGGGTAGCGAGGCGCGCAGTGTGACCACGTCTTTGACACCCATGGGGTAGGTGAGCACATCGATACCCGCCACCTTGCTGCGCTTGGCATTGCTTGCGAAGTTGGTAGGGGTTGTGGGGGCCGTCACCGCAGCGGCCGCACCAGCGCCACCGGCGGAGGCACCCTTGGCTTTAGCCATCGTCGGCTGGCCCACGTTCAGACGCGGATCGCGGTAGTAGTACGGGCCGTCGGCATGGCTGTCCTTGAGACCGGCGACCTTTGGGCTGACCCCGGCGGTGGCGGCGCCATCCGCCGTGGGGATGAACCAGCCAGTGGTGCTGGAGTCTTCGATCAAATACGTGTTGGCCACGCGCTGGATGTCGGCCACAGTGACCTTCTTGGCAGCTTCGTCCAGGCCATAGAACAAGGACCAGTCGCCGACGGCAATGTATTCGTTGATGTTGCCGGCAATGCCAAACGAACCGTCGAGCTTGTAGGCTGCATCGGCCGCGGTCTTGGCGGCGGCTGCCTTGAGTTCGGTCTCGGTCACGCCGTCTTTCTTCAGGCGTTCGATCTCGGCCACGATGATGGCTTCCACCTCGTCATGCTTGGCGCCAGGCGCCAGCGGTGCAAATACGATGTGCATGGATGTGTCGTGCAAGATGCCCAGTTCGCCTTCCACACCGGTGGACAAGTTCTTGTTGGTGATGGCCTTGTACAGGCGGCTGTTTTTGCCATCGGTCAAGATAGCGCTCATCAACTGCACGGCGGCAAACTCTGGGCTCGTAGCAGGCGGCACCTTGTGCGCCACCGCCACCACACCCAACTGACCCGGCCGCTTGACCACCAGGCGGCGAGCGCCGTTCTGCTTGGGCTCTTCGGTATACATCTCGGGAATCGGCTTGGGCGAACGGGGGTAGATGCCGAAGTTCTTCTTCACCATCTCCAGCGCTTTGGCCGGCTCAAAATCACCAATGATGGTGATGGTGGCGTTGTTGGGCCAGTAGAAGGTGTCGTAGAACGCGCGCAGCTTCTCAATCGAGACTTTTTCAATATCGCTGCGGTGGCCGATCGTGCTGTGGTGGTACGGGTGAGCCACAAAGGCGGTCTGGTAAATCTCTTTGTACAGGGCCTGCACGGGGTCGTTTTCGCCACGCTCAAACTCATTGCGCACCACCGTCATCTCGGGCTTGCGGTCTTCCTCGCGCAGCAACAGGTTGCGCATACGGTCGGCTTCCATGTTCATCACCGTGCCCAGGTGTTCGCTGCCCATGTTGGCGTAGTAATTGGTGCGGTCCCGCCAGGTGGTGGCGTTGTATTCGGCACCGGTGCGCTCCAGCAACTGGTCCACGTTGTTGCCCATGGCCCGGGTGTGGTTCTTGGAGCCTTTGAACATCAAGTGTTCCAGCAAATGCGTGGCGCCGGTGGTGCCGGTCACCTCGTTGCGCGAGCCCACGCGGTAGGTCACCATGAAGGTCAGCGTGGGGTTGGAATGCTCGGGCATCAGCAAGACCTGCAGGCCGTTGGATGTGAGTGTGTATTCGTCAATGCTGCCCACGGTTTTGACATGGGTGTAGCCGTTGGCGGCCACTGGCGCTGCTTGTGACAGCGCCGTGCAGAGCACCAGGCTCGCGGTAAGGAATAGTCGTTTCATGGTTCTTTCTGGGTCGAAAAAAGACAAGCGGCAGACCTTAGCACAGGCGTGTAAATACCGGCTGGGGGTAAACCTTGGCCTGACACTCCAGTTGAGCAGCGGAGCTGGCGTGGTTTTGAAGCCCCGCGTCAAGCTGGGTGACGCGTTTGCGCTGTTTGCACGCAAGCTACAGCATCAACAGAACATCAGCCTGAATTGGGACTACATGATGTTCAACAACAACGGCTCCAAGATCGACGGTACATCCTTTGGTGTCGGCTTCAAGTTCTAAGCAGCGGTTTCATCTCAAAAAGTATGAAAGGGGCCTTGTGCCCTTTTTTTATTTTCTGCATCGCATGTAGTACCCCGCAACCACCCTTTCGCTCCATAGGCCACCGTGCTGGCCGCTAGCGCTGCACTTAAGTCGCTACTTTTTTAGTAGCGCCATACGTATACCCGACGAGGGCTACAGCCCTTTTTCAACCATGTCGAGCAGCCGCTGGCCAAACATTTCAAAGTGCGGACCTACGGGCGCCGCCAGCGGGCCGTCCACCACCAGCATGGCCAGGCCGTGCACGGCGGACCAGGCCAGTATCTCGGCACCCGGCCGCTTGGCAGCGGGCATGACACCGGCCTGCACCAGCAGGTCCACCACATCGCACAACAGCTCGTAGGGGCTGCGGCCGCCGGGGCCGGCGCTGGGCCACGCGGCGGTGTCTTGTATCAGCTTGTCGGACAGCGCGAACGCAGTGAGAAACAGCCCGGTGTGGGCCTTGGCAAACCGCATATAGCCCATGCCCACCGCGCGTACGCTGGCGCGGGCCCGGTCTGCTGGTGACAGGCCATCGGCTGGCAGCGCGGCCAATTCAAGCTCAATGGCTGCAGCCACGGCCGACAAGGCCGATGCGCGCACCGCCATTAGCAGCGCTTGCTGGCTGGCAAAGTGGCGATACGCCGCATTGGGCGCTACGCCTGCGCGGCGCGTGGCCTCGCGCAGCTTGACGGCGGGCGGGCCGCCCTCGCGCGCCAGCGCTATGCCGGCCTCCAACAACGCGCGGCGCAGGTCGCCGTGGCGGTAGGTTTCGCGTGGTGTGGGGGCGGCAGGTTTGGATTGGGATCGAGGCATGGCGGGCTATGTGGACACTGTCCATTATCTATGCTATTCTTTTTGTGTACGCCGTACACATCTTCTTACATTTGCCACATCACCCCGGGAGACTACAGACCATGACACTGACCCCAACACCCCCGCACACCGTCATCCTGCACCGCGTGTTGCGCTGCCCGCCAGACCGCGTCTACCGCGCATTTTTAGACGCTGGCGCCATGGCCAAATGGCTGCCACCCTACGGCTTTACCTGCACCGTGCACCACATGAACGCCAAGGTCGGCGGCGGCTACAAGGCATCGTTCACCAACTTCAGCAGCGGCAGCAGCCACAGCTTCAGGGGCCAATACCTGGAACTGGTGCCCGGCGCCACCATCCGCTACACCGACCAGTTTGACAACCCCGACCTGCCCGGCGCGATGATGACCACCATCACCTTCAAACCCGTGCTCTGCGGCACCGACATCACCGTGGTGCAAGAAAACATTCCCCAGCCCATACCCGTAGAGATGTGCTACCTGGGCTGGCAAGAATCGCTCGCCCAACTGGCCACGCTGGTCGAACCCAACATCCCCGATTAAGCCTGCGCATCGCCCATCCCTTTCTTTTGGAGAACTCCCCCATGAAACTCGAACCCTATGTGTTTTTCAACGGTCGCTGCGACGAAGCCATCGCCTTCTACAAGGAAGTGCTGGGCGCGGAGGTGACCTTCTTGATGCGCGTGAACGAGAGCCCAGACCCCATGCCGCCCGGCGCACTGCCCGCAGGCTTCGAGAACAAGGTCATGCACGCCACGCTGAACATTGGCGGCGCCACGCTGATGGTGTCGGACGGCAACAGCACCGGGCCATCCGGCTTCAAAGGCTTCCGGCTGTCGCTGGGCTTTGACACCGCGGAAGAAGCCCAACGCATCTTCAACGCGCTGCTGCCCGGCGGCAATGTGGTCATGCCGGTGAGCAAGACATTTTGGTCCCCCGCGTTTGGCATGCTGGACGACCAATTTGGCATGGGCTGGATGGTCATCGCGCAAGCCCCCGCTCCATGAGCACGGCCGTCACCATTGCTGCGGTGGTGGCAGTCGCCATCGTGGCCTTGCTGCTGTATGCGTCTACCAAGCCCGACACCTTCCACGTGGAGCGGTCGGTGTTGATCAAGGCCACGCCCGAGGCGATATTCCCCCACATCAACGACCTGCACCAGTGGGATGCCTGGACCCCCTACAACAAAGACCCCGCCATGACCAAGACCCACAGCGGCAGCTCCGCCGGCGTGGGCGCCCGCTACGCGTGGGCGGGCGACAAGCGCGTGGGCCAGGGCGAGATCAGCATCCGCGAGACTGAGCCACCACACAAGCTGGTGTTTGACCTGCACATGATCAAACCCTTTGAAGGCCGCAACGTGGCCGGCTTCACGCTGGTGCCCCAAGGCGAAGGCCGCGGCACCACTACACGCGTGACCTGGAGCCTGGACGACAAACACAAGCTGATGCACAAGACCATGTCCATCTTCTTGAACCTGGACAACATGATCGGCAAAGACTTCGCGCAGGGCCTGGCCCAGCTCAAGACCCTGATGGAAATATCAGGCAAAAAAGAGTAACGCTGTGGACGAAGCGACTTCGCCGCTACATTTTTTGTAGCGGCATACGCATACTTTGCGAGGGCTAGCGGCCTATTAGCCAATCAGCGATCAGCCGAATCCGCCTCCGCCTCGGGCCACAGCTGCGGGAACAAAAACCGCAGCGCATGCTGCGGCAGACCGAAACGCACCTTGCCTTGCGGCGAGTCAGACTTGAGCAGACCGCGCTTGACCAGCGCGCCCAGCGCATCGGTGGCGCCCCGGTCGCTCATGCCCAGCATGGCTTTGAAATCGCCACGCGACATCTCTTCGCCACTCAAAAACAGGTAGTGCAGGCCGCGCAGTGCCTCCGTGCGTACACCCTGTTTGAGCACCGTGGCCTCAAACACCAGGCAGGCCTCGATGCGCGCCTTCATGGTCTCGAAGTCCAGCAGGTTCGCCATGAAATGGACCTGGGCTGGTGCGAGCAGGCCACTGCCACCAGCGCGGCCTCACCACGGCGCACGCCGCCGTAGAAGGCAGACCAACGCGCCAAAAAATCCGGCACGCTGGCATGCGCCGGTGGCACGTGCTGACCCACCTGCACATCACGCCGGCGCAGCGCGCCGGGAGCAATGGGTTCTTTCTGGGGAGTCAACAGATCGGCAACAGGGAGGTGACCAAACAACTCGCGGTGGATGTCTTGCACTGCATCCGCCGAATACAGTGCACGCGCACCGTCTGCACCAGCGTAGCGCTGCTCCAGCACCTGCTCTGCATCAATGATCGGAGGTCAGCAGGGGTTCAAACTGGTGGACCTGGATGTACATGCCGCTATTTTTGCCAACTTGCGATGTTTTGTAAATAGTTGATATACAACGATTTTTTCAAAAAATTGCCAAGATTTATGCCAACATTAAATACAGCGAAAGGCGCAACGACCGCAAAGAACTTAACCCGCTGCCGAAGGATGGATTACGCGGAGCCGGTTCCTTACTTTGATTGGCGAACGCGTAAATCTACGCCCAACCAGGCACCTAACTGCTTGCCTATAAAAAAGCAAACTCATTAAATTTGCTTCGTCTTAAGAACTCATATTATTGACAATTGCTTCTGTATAGGCAATCATCAGATTCTATATTGATTGCCTATAGGCCAGCAAATGTCTCCTGAATTCAACCAACTCCGTATCGAGCAGCTCCAGGCCGCAGCAAATGCCTTTGGGGTTTTGCTGACCAAACGGGCACCATCACGCGGCTGGCTTAAAGAAATCCGCGAGGCGCTTGGCCGCACTGAGCGCCAACAGGCTGCACGGCTGGGCATCACCGGCTCCACGCTGCACAAATCTGAACAATCGGAGGCGGACGAACGCATCTCGCTGGGCCAACTGCGCAAGTTGGCCGACGGCCTAGACTGTGAGCTGGTTTACGCCCTAGTGCCCCGCAAGCCCCTGCCGGACGTGGTGCTAGACCGTGCGACACAACTGGCCAAAGAAGAGGTGCACGGGGTGGCGCACACCATGGGCCTGGAAGACCAACGCCCCACAGACGCGCGCATCCAAAAACAGGTGGCCCGCCGCGCTGACGATCTGCTGCGCGGAAAGTGGTCTGACCTATGGCGCTAGATCTTGACGAGCAAGACGGGCAAACCCCGTTGGACCCGGATGAAAAGGCGGCATTGATTCCGAGGCACATCGACACAAAGGGAGCGCTCAACGACTGGGAGCAGGAGAACATCCTTCAGACCACCCGATGGCTGCGACGCGCCAAGATTTCGGAAGTTTTGACTGAAGGTTTTTGCCGCGATTTGCACCGCAGGATGTTCAATAAAACCTGGAAGTGGGCAGGCACGCTTCGCAAGCCAGACAAGAACATCGGTTGCGATTGGTCCTTGATCGCGGTGAAGCTAAACCAACTGCTCGGCAATGCGCAATATTGGATCGAACACGATACGTTTCCACCAGATGAACTAGCCGCACGGTTTCACCACGCCTTGGTTTGGATACATCCCTTTCCCAACGGGAACGGTCGCCATTCACGCATGATGGCAGACGCGCTGTTGAGGCAACTGGGGCGACCTGTTTTCAGTTGGGGCAGCAGCGCAAATCTGGTCAGCGCCAACGCGGTGCGCGCCCAGTATCTCGCCGCATTGCGCGCTGCGGACCACGGTGACTTTACGGAATTACTGGCATTCGTGCGCAGCTAAAGCATTGCAGGTGCGAGGCCTGAGGGCACTACACTTTTAATAGCGCTTCACGCATATTCCGCGAGGGCTAGCGGCCCATTTTCTTTGCATAAATCCCACACTCTGGCACTAACCCACTAGCCGCATATCAACAAAGTGGGCATGATGGTTACATAAAGATACAACTCACTCGCAGGGGGGGGTGATTCCGGATGGCCACTCTCACTCCTTCCATCAGTACGTGTGCGTCCCGCATGACCAGCGGCGAGCGCCGCGTGGCCCAGCGGCTGGAAGACAAGCTCGATGACGACTACCTGCTGTGGTACGACGTGCCCATGGGGCCAAAGAACGCGCACCCCGACTTTTACGTGATGCACCCGCGCCGGGGCATCCTGGTGCTGGAGGTGAAAGACTGGAAGCTGTCCACCATCCAGCAAGCCGACAAGCAGACGTGGGAAATCATCCCCGACGGCGTTCCCAAAAGCGTCATCAACCCCCTGGAGCAAGCGCGGCAATACGCGCACCAAGTCGTCAACGCACTGGAGCGCGACCCACAACTGGTGCAGGCGCACGGCCCGCACGCAGGCAAGCTGGCATTCCCCTGGAGCTACGGCGTGGTGTTTACCAACATCACCCG
>NZ_JANXUQ010000168.1 GCF_025356155.1 Rhodoferax sp.
GCGCGCACCTGGCTCATGATCTGGATGTCCAGGCCGGTGGTGTTGTGCTCGTGCAGGTACATCTTGACCTTGGTGATCAGCTGCGCCTCGTGCGGGCGGTAGGCGTCCAGCCAGAATACAACCGGCATGCCCGAGTTGCGCGTACGGTTGACGGCCAGCTTGACCCAGTCGCGGATCGCGGCGTCCTTGACCTGGCACATGCGCCAGATGTCGCCCTGTTCCACGTTCTGGCTTAGTAGCACTTCGCCGGTGGCCAGGTCGGTAATGTTGGCCACGCCGTCTTCTGTGATTTCGAAGGTCTTGTCGTGTGAGCCGTATTCCTCGGCCTGCTGGGCCATCAAGCCGACGTTGGGCACGGTGCCCATGGTCTTGGGATCGAAGGCGCCATGCCATTTGCAGAAGTTGATCATCTCCTGGTAGATGCGGGCAAAGGTGGACTCAGGCATCACGGCCTTCACGTCCTTCAAGCGGCCGTCGGCGCCCCACATCTTGCCGCCGTTGCGGATCATGGCCGGCATGGAGGCGTCCACAATGATGTCATTGGGCGAGTGGAAGTTGGTGATGCCCTTGGCCGAGTCCACCATCGCCAGCTCGGGGCGGTTTTCGTGGCAGGCGTGCAGGTCTTTCAGCACCTCTTCGCGCGTGGACTGGGGCAGCGTAGCAACCTTCTCGTACAGATTGGCCATGCCGTTGTTGACGTTGACGCCCAGCTCCTCGAACAGCTTGCCGTGCTTGTCAAATGCATCACGGTAAAAGATCTTCACGCAATGGCCAAAGACGATGGGGTGGGACACCTTCATCATGGTCGCCTTGACGTGCAGTGAGAACATCACGCCGGTCTTGCGGGCGTCGTCGATCTCTTTTTCGTAGAAGGCCAACAGCGCCTTCTTGCTCATGAACATGCTGTCAATGACCTCGCGGTCCAGCAACTTGGTCAGGGCTTTGAGCACGATGGTCTTGCCGTCTTTGGTGATCAGCTCCATCTTCACGTCGCGTGCCTTGTCCAGCGTCATCGACTTTTCACCGTGGTAGAAGTCGCCGTGGTGCATGTGCGAGACATGCGAGCGCGAGGCCTGGCTCCACTCGGCCATGCTGTGCGGGTTCTTGCGCACGTACTCCTTGACAGCATTGGGCGCACGGCGGTCGGAGTTGCCTTCGCGCAGCACGGGGTTCACCGCGCTGCCTATGCACTTGGAATAGCGCGCGCGGATTGCTTTTTCTTCGTCCGTCTTGGGGGCTTCAGGGTAGTCGGGCACCGCGTAGCCCTTGCCTTGCAGTTCCTTGATACAGGCGATCAACTGGCCGACCGAGGCGCTGATGTTGGGCAACTTGATGATGTTGGCATCCGCCTGCAGCGTCTTCTTTCCCAGCTCGACGAGCGTGTTG
This sequence comes from Rhodoferax sp., assembly GCF_025356155.1. GTDB lineage: Bacteria > Pseudomonadota > Gammaproteobacteria > Burkholderiales > Burkholderiaceae_C > Allorhodoferax. Next base: position 1,387 of record NZ_JANXUQ010000168.1, read on the forward strand.
GGCTGCTTCTGGCCCTCCGTCAGGTTTTCCGGAAACTCACCCAAGACGCGTGCTGCCACCGAGATGTCCGCCTCCGTCACGTGGATACCCGCAGGCGCGGCAAAGGCGCGCACGATAGGCAGGAAGGAAGCCGTGGCCAGGCGCGGGGCCTCGTCGGTCAGCGTGTAGATGATGGTGGGTTGCTGGGTAGTCATCTTTTGTCTCCAAAAATTGTTATGGCAAATGCCGCCGGCTTGCTGGGGTCATAACCTGCGTCGCCCGATCGTGCGTAATTGTGCTTTCACTGGTCTGCCCCGAGCCTCTTTTTTTACAAATAAATTTCATATAGAGAAATTAAAAACCATTGGAGGAAATTATTTTTTTCATTCAAGCTCAGACCTGCCCAATAGATGGGAACAGCAGCCCGTCCGCCAAGCCACCGGGGGAAGTAGGTGCTTCAAAACAAGCAAAAATATACCCATATTAGGTTTGTTTACGAAAGTTTTGATGAAAACCAGCTGTAGCCCTCGTGGAATATAACTAATGTGCTACACAAAATATAGCAAACATTGGGTTAGAAATTCTCGGTATCGACTTCGCTATTGCCCTGCGCGTTGTAGCGTGAGCCCACCACGGTCTTGTGGTTGATCAGCTCGTCCAGCTGGGCCATCGTGACGGAGCTCAACCTGACGCTGGCTGCCTCCAGGTCTTCCGCTAGGTGCGACAGGCTGGTCGTGCCGGGTATCGGGACGATGTGCGCGCCCCGGTGCAGCAGCCAGGCAATCGATAACTGCGCCAGCGTGCAGCCAACCTCTTTGGCCACCCGCTTGACGCCGGTCAGCAATTGCACATTTGCCGCATAATTTTCAGGCGCAAAACGCGGCATGCTGCGGCGGATGTCACTTGGGTGGAATGTGGACACATCCAGCGGCTTGTCGCACAACAGCCCGCGGCCTACGGGGCTAAAGGCCACAAAGGTCACGCCCAACTCTTTGCACGCATCCAGCACCGCAATCTCGGGGTTGCGCGTGGCCAGTGAATATTCGGTCTGCACCGCCGCAATGGGGTGCTCGGCATGTGCGCGGCGCAGCGTGGCGGCAGATACTTCGGACAAGCCCACGCTGCGGATCATCCCCTTGCGCACCAGATCTCCCAAGGCGCCCACACTCTCTTCAATGGGCACACTTTTGTCCCAGCGGTGCAGGTAGTAAAGATCGATCACATCCGTCTGCAAGCGGCGCAGGCTGTCCTCACAGGTCTTGCGCAGCGTATGCGGGTGGCCGTCGATCACGCGCACCAGCTTGCCATCCCCCTTGACATCCACACCCTGCATGCCGCACTTGCTGGCCAGTGTGTACTTGTGCCGGTGCGGCTTCAACACCTTGCCCACCAATGTCTCGTTCGCACCAAAGCCGTAGAGCGTGGCCGTGTCAAACAGCGTGACGCCCGCGTCCAGCGCCGATAGCAACACACGCTCGCCCTGCTCGGCCGACACCGGTGCGCCATAGCCGTGGCTGAGGTTCATGCAGCCGAAGCCTATGGATGAGACTTTGAACGGGCCAAGGGTGCGGTTTTGCATGGTGGATCGCTGACTAAGGTTGAGCGGCTTAGTTTAGGAGATGGGTGTTTTTGAGGAGATGGCGTATGGAAAATGGGCCTCTAGCCCTCGTGGGATATGATTTTTTAGCTATACAAATAATAGCAAGCGTTTGAGAGGCTGAGTTTCCTCTGAGTGCCCGAAAAGCGCAGAAAATAGCACTTTTGACAATGAGGTCCTTGTGAATCAATCGGTAGCCCACGCTGAACTCATCGCATCTTTCAGGAGGGCGCAGGCAGATGCTGCTCACAAGTCCGGGTTGATCATGGCTGTTGCAAACAAAGGACCCAAGGCTATTCAGGCGGCCGTCGATACAGCTGCAAAGGCGGCGAAGCGCAGGGACTCCTTTGCAAAAAAGCTGGATGCGCTGGGGGTATGCCGCAAGGATTGAGTGGGACTTCAGAGCATGCTGGGCGTCGAGTCGTGCTCGCGCTGCACGCCCCGCGACATTGCCATCCTGGCACGCGTGACCGGTGGTCATCGGTAGAGAAAGCGGTTGAATACGGGCCGGTGTCGCAGATTATCGTGCACAAGACTGAGCTGCGCAGCGGGTGAGCCGGCATCTGCATTCCTATACTCTGCACATGCGCCCCACTACACCAGCCCAGCGGTCCGACGCTCTGACGGCACTGTACCCCCTGCTCTTCGTCGCACTGTGGAGCACCGGGTTTATCGGTGCAAAGTTCGGCCTTCCGGATGCCGAACCACTTACTTTCCTGGCTCTGCGCTACCTCATCGTGTTGGTGCTGATGGGCGGTGTCACATGGGCCACACGCGCACCCTGGCCACGCACGGCGCTAGAGTGGTTTCACATTGGGATGTCAGGGCTGTTCATCCATGCGTTCTACCTTGGCGGCGTATTCACTGCCATCAGCCGCGGCTTGCCCGCCGGAGTCACCGCCTTGGTGGTTGGTTTGCAGCCCGTATTGACGGCCCTGGGCGCGGGGGCGTTGCTTGGCGAACGCGTACGTCCCACGCAATGGCTTGGCTTGGCGCTCGGCTTTGCGGGCGTGGGCTTGGTGGTAGCGCACAAGCTGGTGGCTAGCGTCAATGGCGACGCGCTCTTTGCAATGCTGCTACCCGCATTGCTCGCCCTGGTGGGCATCACCGTTGGCACGCTGTACCAGAAACGTTTTTGCCATTCGTTTGACCTGCGCACGGGGTCGGTGATCCAGTTCCTCCCGTGTTTGGCTATTACGGCTCTGTTAGCCAGCCAGACAGAAACCATGCAGGTGCAATGGACGGGCTCCTTCCTCTTTGCACTGGGCTGGTTGGTGCTGGTGCTGTCGTTGGGTGCGGTGAGCTTGCTGAATGTCCTCATCCGCGGCGGGAGTGCGGTGAACGTAGCCAGCCTGTTTTACTTGACACCACCCACGACAGCGCTCTTCGCGTGGGCGCTGTTTGGGGAAACACTTACAGGCTTGGCACTGCTTGGAATGGGATTGACGGTATTTGGAGTGTGGCTGGCCCGTAAGTGATGTGGCGTCGAGAACGGCGCGTTGTCGCGGTTCGTAGAAGGTGCGCCAAACCATTAGTCATACAAATCCGGAATCGTGGAGTTGCTTTTTGCCGTTGGGCCAGGCTTGGGCGCTTGGTCGAAGGCTTGCGCTAACGCAGTGCCATTCCAGGCCGCACCGGCCGTGTAGCAGGCGCGGTCCAATTGCTGCAAAGGCACCGTGTAGCGCGGATCACCCAGGCGCTCCGCCAAACGGTTAAGCCCGCGCGGGGGCGATTGCGGCCATGCGGCGGCGGCCCATTCCAGCACGTGTTGCCGGGCGATGCGTGGATCGTTCGCACGGCAAGCCCGTTGCAGTGCAGCCAGCGCCGCACCTGTGCTGCGCGGGGGTGCGGCGGGCTCTGCCGCGTTGTTGCTGTTCGCAGCCACTCCTGGCACACGTTGCAGGCCTGCGCGGCGTGCGCGCCACCACAGCAACAGTGTGCCCAGCCACAGCACAGCCAGCCCGCCACTGATCCATAGCCACGGTGTAGTTGCCTGCGCCACGCGGGTAGCCTGGAGTAGGGCATTGCTGATCCCGCCGCCATTACCGGCAGTGTTGCTGGTATCTCCGTCAGCCCTGGCGATGGTGTTGTTCGACGGCGCAGCCGTGCCTGCGGCGTTGGGCGTGGCGCCCGCAGAACCGGCAATTGCTCCGGTGGCAGGCAGCACGTCCAGGCTGCACTCGGGCAGTTCAATGGCGTGTTGTGTGTGGTTCAGGGTGTCCCACCAGACCAGGCGCAGAGCGGGCACGACGTAATGCCCGGGGGCACTGGCCACCAGTGCGATGTCCTGGTCGCGGCTGGCGCGCAAGGTCTCGCCCTGCAGGCCTTCGTCGGTCTTGGCCTGGTCCGGGTATTTTTTGATACCGTCGGGCACAGCCATCATGTTGGCCAGGTCGGGCAACTGGCCGGCTGTCACACCCAGTGCGTTCAAACGCAGGTGGCGGGTCAGGGGCTCGCCCACGTGGAGTTGGCCCTGTTGTGGTTCGGGTCGCCAAGTTTCTTCCAGCGTCAGCTTTTGTGCGGGCAACCAGTTGCTGGCGTCGGCACTGGCGGGCCTGGCTTGTACATTCATTTCAATGGCATTGGCCTGCAGCGTCACTGGGCGCATGCGGCGGGCAAAGCGGCCCATGGTCTGACCGAATACGCTACCAAAAAAGGTGTCGATGTCTGCGTCATTGCCGGAGGAGGCTGCATCGTCCTGCACTTGGGCTTGTAGCACCGGACCCTTGAGGCTGATCGCGCCACTGCGCTGGGGTATCAACAGGTACTTGCGTTCTATGACCTGGTAGACGCGCCCGTTGCGCGATTCGGTGTGCTGCTGGTCTTGCCCTATCTGGCGCACCAGCACGTCGCCGTTACCTTGCAAATCCAGGCTGGCCTGGGCCATCTGCACCCCGACGTTCAGGCGCAGGCTCAGCACCACGGCAGATTGCACATAGGGCTGCTTCTGGTCCAGCGTGCCACTCATCGTGATCTGCGATTCGGCGGCGTTGCTACTGCTGTTGGCGTTGGCGTTGACGCCCGGGTTGGCTGGATTGGCATTCGCGGCCACGGTCAGTTCCAGCGCGGCGGACTGTTCACCACCCCAGGTGATGGGCGCAATGCGGATGGTGCCAGCATGCTTGGGGGACATCAGTACGGTGAACTGCGTCTGCGACGACATATGCCCGTTGACGATCTGAAGGCTGCTGCCGCGCTGGGTGCCCAGGATCTCAAAGTCTTGCCGCAGCGCGCTGGTGTCGGGCTGCTGGTCGCCATTGCCGGTGTTGTTGATAACCAGGCGCAGACGTTCGCCAACGGCCACCTGGGTCCTGTCCAGCGACGCGGTGACTGCCGCCCAGGTGGATAGGCAAACGCCGCTGGCGATGAGCGCGGCCAGCGCGCTGCGCAAACGTGTGTTCATGGTTTTTGCCCTTGTTGTCTGAGCATATGTTCAATCAAGAATTTGCGGCGCAGCAGGCCGCCGGGGTCATCCGGTATGGCGCGCAGCCATTGCTCTTGCGCGATCTGCCTTTCGGTCGGGGATTGCAGCTTGATCGCATCGTTGGCCCCCGCCTTGGCCTGCGCTGGTATGGATGCGCCACCTTGTGCTGGTGCAGTAGGCAGCTGTGCGCCTTTGCCTAGCGCGGACTCGGCGTCGCGCCGCGCCTGGGTGGCATCGTCCTTGGCAGCGGATGCTGGTGTGGCGGGCGCGGCGGGTGCGGCCGCAGATGCCTTGCCCGGTTGCGGTGCGGAGGCGGGTTGTTCGCCGGGTTTGGCCGGGGCGTCCTTGCCAGTTTTTTCGCCTGGCTTGGACTCGGACTTTTCGTTGGGTTTCTCACCCGGCTTGTCTGCGGCTTTGCTGTCTTTGGGTTCGCCGTCCTTGCCATCCTTGCCATCCTGTCGCTTTTGCTTGTCGCCCGTTTTGTCGCCAGGCTTGCCATCGTCCTTGCTTTGCTTGTCCTGTTGGCTGCTGTTGTCCTTCTTGTCGTCTTTTTGCTTCTGCAATGCGGCGGCCACCACATCGCGGTTGTGGCGTGCATCGGCGTGCTGCGGGCTTTGCTTCAATGCAGCGTCGTAGGCCTTGATGGCGCCTTGCAGATCACCTGCATGGGCGAGTGCGTTGCCACGGTTGTACTGGGCCTCGGCCGTGTTGATGTTGGACAGTGTTTGTGCCGCGCCGGTGTAGTCGCCTGCCTGCAATGCGGCGTGGGCCTTGTGTTCGGGGTCGGTAAAGGCCTGGGCCGCACCCGCAGCATCGCCCTGTTGTAGCAGGGCTTGGCCATGCTGGTCGGGTGTGCGCCATAGCTGCGACCAGAAGCTGGCTGCTGGGGTGTCTGCAGATGCCATTGTTGGCGTCAGCAGCGCGAGCAATGCCACCGCCGGCACCAGCAGTGCGGTGCATGCCCTCTGGGGCACCGTGGTGACGGTCTTCATAGCCACCTCCGGAGTGCCAGCAATGCGGCCAGTAGCAGCACCGCTGGCAACAAATAGGCGCCTGCATCCCGCCAATGGGCGACGCTCTGGCCTTGCTCCGCCACGGCTTCGCCGGGCCGGGGTGTGGCCGATTGCAAATCGGAGAGCAACGCGGCTGGCTGGGCGCTGTCGACATAACGCCCGCCGCCTGCGGTGGCCAGTTGCTGCAGCAGGTCCATATTGAGGCGGGCCATTTGCGGTTGGCCTTGTCCGTTCAGTGCAAAGCTGCCATCAGCATTGCGCAGAGGCGCTCCCCCCGTTGTGCCCACACCGACAACGCTCAGGCTTATGCCTTGTTGTTGCAGGGCTGCAGCGCTGCGCAGTGCCGCGGCGGGGTCGTCAAAGCCGTCGCTGAGCAACACGATGCGCTTATCGCGCGCGCCCGATGCGGTCAGCAACTTTTGCGCCTGCTCCAATGCCGGCGCCACGTGGTCGCCAGGGCTGGGCATCAGGTCCGGGGCCAGCACGGGCAGCAGCGTGCGCACCGTGGCCACATCCTGCGTCAGTGGTGCCACGGTGTAGGGCTCGTCGCTGAAGGCGACCATGCCCACACGGGCATCGCGTGCCGTGCCCAAGATGTCGTCTACCAGGTAGCGTGCGCGCGCGACGCGGCTGGGGGCCAGGTCGGGTGACGCCATCGACGGTGACAGGTCCAGCACCAGCACCCATGCGGCGGGTGCGCGGTAGGCCGCCGTGGTGTCGTGCTGCCAGCTAGGGCCTGCCAGAGCCAGCACGGCCAGCGCCCATGCGAACGCCAACCAAGGCCAGGGGCTCAGGCCGGGTTTGTGGCCACTGCCATCCGCCTGCTCGGTGTCCAGGCGCAGCGCGGCCAGCAGGTCGGCATCGATGAAGGCAGACGCATTGCCGTGCTGGCTGTGCTGGCGCGCCAGCCATGCGACCAGTGCCCACAGCACGGGCAAGGCCAGCAGCCACCACGGACGCAAGAGTTGGAAGTCTTGCATGAACGCCGGTAGTGCCGCTGTCATGGCCGCCTCCGCAGGCAAACGGCCACCACGCTGAGCAGCAGGGCCAAGGCCAAGGGCCATGCAAACCAGTCGGTGGTAGGGCGGTACCACTGGGCCTGCGCCGTGACCGGCTCCAGTTTGTCGATCTGCGCATAGACCGCGTTCAGGCTGGCAACATTGGTCGCGCGGAAGTAGGCGCCATGCGTGATCTGGGCGATGGACTGCAGCGTGTCTTCATCCAGATCGCTGTTGCCACCGGGGCCAGCCGTGCCGGGCTGCACGATGCCGCCCACACCAATCGTGTAGATGCGCAGGCCCTCTTGCGCTGCAAATTTCGCGGCCTCTATCGGGTCCATCAGCCCGGCGGTGTTGCCGCCATCGGTCAGCAGGATCAGCACCATCTCACCCTGGCCGCGGGTTTGTTCGCGCTGCGCCTTGAGCCGCTTGATGGCCAGGCCTATGGTGTCGCCAATGGCGGTCTCGGGGCCGGCCATGCCGATGACGCCTTCGCGAAGAAACTGGCCCACGGTGTTCAGGTCCGTGGTCAGCGGTGCCTGCAGGTAGGGCCGGGTGCCGAACAGGATCAGGCCCACCTGGTCGCCCGCGCGCCGTCGCAGAAACTCGCTGCCAACCACCTGCACCACTTGCAGCCGTGTGGCGCCGCCTGCCATGTCTTGCGCCTGCATGGAGCCCGAGGTGTCCACCGCCAGCATCAACTGGCGTGCGGAGGTGGGCACCGGCAGTGGCTCGTCCAGCCACTGCGGTCGTGTGGCCGCCGCCACCAACAACAACCAGACCAGCGCGAACAACACCACCTGCCAGCGCGACGGCGCGCGCAGCTCCAAGCCGGTGTCCACTGATACGGCGGCCGCAAAGGGCAGAAACACCGCCCCGGCCTGTGGCGTGGCAGCCGGCAACACGCGGGCCACCAGCCAGGGCAGTGGCAAGAACAGCAACATCCAGGGCCAGGCAAATTGGATCATTTGCGTGCCTTTAAAAATGCGCGCGCGCCGGCCACCCAGCGTGCGCGTTCCGTGGTCCGTGGCGTACCGCCGTAGGCGGCCTGCAGCAGTGCAGAACCGGCGTCGCCTTGCCACTGCGTAGCACCATGCGCGACGGCGAATTCCAGCCAGCGGCTGCCACTGAGGCCTGCCACAGTTTCGCGCCCATAGCGGGCTACGGCGTAGCGGCGCACCAGGTTCTCCAGCGCGCGTGCCAGAGCGGCGTCGCCAACCGTGGTGGCTTCCAGCTTGGCCAGCTCGCGCAGGCCGCTGCGGCGCAAGCGCCGGGGCTGGCTGCGGTGCCACACGCAAAAGCCGACCGTGATAGCGATCAACAACACCAGCAGCACCCACCAGCCGGGCGCCAGCGGCCACCATCCCACGGGCGGCGGTGCGTGGGCGGGTGCCAACTGCGCCAGCCAATCGGGTTGCGCGGGATTGGCTACAGCGCCCATTGCGGCTCCTTCAGCAAGGCAATGAGGCTATCGGGCAGTGCATCGGCTGTGTCCAGCTTGACCAGCGGCAGGTTCAGGCCTTCGGCCAAGGCTTTCACGCGTCCTTCGCGTTCGGCCCAGGCGGCCATCCACGCAGTGCGGCTGGCCTGGCCATTCACCCACCACAGGCGGTGGGGCAAGCCCACGCGGTGTTCACCAGCGGGCAGGCCGTTGCGCTCCAGCGGATCGGTCAGCCACAGCAGGCGGCAATCGTTTTGCCGTCTGATGCCGGCCAGCAGGTCGTGCAACGCCGCATCCACGTTGGCAAAGTCACTGAGCAGCAGCACCAGGCTGCCCGGCTGCAGCAGCGGGCGCAGTGTGGTCAGTGCTATTTGCAGCCCGGTCTGCACCGGTGCGCCGGGCGCGCGGGGCTGGCTCTCTACCAGCGCCTGCAGGATGGGCAACACACCAGCCTCGCGCCCGCGCGGCGGCAGGATCTGCGGGGCGGCGCTGCCATTTGCGATGACGGCGCCCACGCGGTCGCCACCCAGTGCCGCAACCCAGGCCAGCAGGGCTGCGGATTGCAACAACGCGGCGGACTTGAACTGGCGTTTGCTGCCAAAGAACAGGCCGGGGTGTAGGTCGGCCACGATCCACACCGGGCGCTCGCGCTCTTCGCGGAACAGCTTGGTGTGCGGCTTGCCACGGCGTGCGGTGACGCGCCAGTCAATGGTGCGTGCATCGTCGCCCGGCACATAGGGGCGCACCTCTTCAAATTCCAGGCCGCGTCCGCGCTGCGCGCTGCGGTGGCCGCCGTACAACTGCGCCATCGCAGGGCGATGGGCATGCAGGCTCAGGCCGTGCGCCGCCGCGCGTAGCACGACCAGATCGCTCAGGTCGGGCAGCTTCATGGGGCAGGGACCAGCCTCAGCAGTTCGTCGATGCAGTTTTGCGCGGTGGTGCCGCGCGCCTGGGCCGTGTAGTCCAGCAGCAGGCGGTGTCGCAGCGCATCGGGGGCAATGGCCTGCACGTCTTCCGGGCTGACGTAGTCGCGCCCGCCCAGCCAGGCCAGCGCGCGGGCGCCACGTTCGATGGCGATGGCCGCGCGTGGGCTGGCGCCCCAGCGCAACCACTGGGCCAGTTTGTCGCTGTATTGGGCTGGCCGCCGCGTGGCATCCACCAGAGCCGCGATGTAGTCGGCCACCGAATCGGCTAGCGTGATGTCCAGCGCTTCGCGCCGCGCGGCGAACACGGTGTCTTGTGTCACATGGCGGGCCGGTGCGGGCACCTCGCGCCAGTTTTGCGCCTCACGCCGCGTCAGGTCCATGATCAGGCGCGTAGTGGCGCGGTCCGGGTAGTCCACCAGCGTGTGCAGCATGAAGCGGTCGAGCTGCGCCTCGGGCAGCGGGTAGGTGCCTTCGTGCTCCAGCGGGTTTTGGGTGGCCATGACCAGGAACAGGCGTGGCAGCGCATAGGTTGCCATGCCCACGCTGATCTGGTGCTCGCCCATGGCCTCCAGCAGCGCGGATTGCACCTTGGCGGGTGCGCGGTTGATCTCGTCGGCCAATATCAGGTTGTGGAACAGCGGGCCGCGCTGGAACTGGAAGCCGCCTTGCTCGGGTCGGTAGATGTCGGAGCCGGTCAGGTCAGACGGCAACATGTCGGGTGTGAACTGCACGCGCTGGAACTCACACTCCAGGCCGTGGGCCAGCGCCTTGATGGCGCGCGTCTTGGCAAGGCCCGGCGGCCCTTCGACCAACAAGTGCCCATCGCCCAGCAGTGCGACCAGCAGACTCTCGACCAGTTGGGGCTGGCCCAGAATCTGGGTGTTGAGGTAGTTGCGCAGGGCCTTGAAAGATGCCAGCGCGCTGCTGTTGTGGGTGCCAGTGGCTTGCAGGTTGGGCGTGGTGGTGTCCATAGGGTCGTAATGCGGTGGGGGATCAGTGGTTTACGGTGAACCATCAGAGGTTGGAGGGAGTGTAAAAGTTCCCGGTGTATGGAACAGCCGTCAGTGCGCGCAGGTAGAGCCAGGGGCTGGAGAATAAGCGATTTTGAGGGAGTGGCTTAAATAAAATTCGGCGCTAGCCCTCGTGGAGTATGCGTCGTTAGCTACATATTTGGTAGCAAACGCAATTACTCGTGAAAGATCTTGCGTCTGTACGCCTGCGCACAACGGTCTCGCCTTCGCTGCCTGGCCGTGATTGACCGATGGCGCCAATCGACATAGCATCAACGGCCGCACCCGGTGCTGATGACGACGACAATTGGAGAGAACGCCATGCTTCACAGTAGATACACAACAAGAACAACGCTCGCCATGGTGGTGGGTCTCACCGCGGCTTTCGCTGCACTGCCCGCACTGGCACAACAACCCCCGCCCGAGGTGACGCTCACGCGCATCGACTGCGGAACCCCGGTGCTCAATGACGTGGGCGCGCGCTTTTCGGACACCTATGCGTACACCGACCTCAAGGTGCTGTTCACCTACAGTTGTTACCTTATCAAGCATGGCAGTGACTACATGTTGTGGGACACGGGCCACTCCATGAGCGCTGGCGCACCCGCGCCCAAGGTCAGCATCGTCGACCAACTGGCGCAGATCAATGTCAAGCCCGAGCAGATCAAATATGTGGGCATCAGCCACTACCATGGCGACCACACCGGCCAGCTGCCGTCGTTCACCGGCGCGACCGTGCTGATCGGCAAGGGAGACTGGGACGGCATCACCGCAGCCAAGCCCAATGCCAGCGCAAGCGTTGCGCCATTTGCCCACTGGATCAGTGGCGGTGGCAAACTGGATGCGCTGGTCGGCGACAAGGATGTTTTCAACGACGGTACGGTGGTCGTCATCAACACCCCTGGCCACACACCAGGTCACCACAGCCTGTTGGTCAGGCTCAAGAGCATGGGCAATGTGCTGTTGACGGGTGACCTTAGCCACTTCCACGAGAACTACGAGAGCAACGGCGTGCCGACGTTCAACTACCACCGCGGCGACACGCTTGCCTCGCTGGACCGTTTCAAGAAGGCAGCCGCCAACCTCAAGGCCACGGTCATCATCCAGCACGATGCGCGCGACGTCAACAAACTGCCGACGTTCCCTGCTTCCGCGCAATAGCGTCGTCAAGCGCGGCCATATGCGCATCAAGATCGAACGCGATGCTAGCGGCCATCGGAATGCTGCGGTCCTCGGTAAACCTGTGCACTCCGTCCATGCCAAGCGCGTGAATCGCATCGTCCCGTGCATGCAGCATCGCTGCGATATGCGGATGGAATAGACGCAGCACGGCGGCCAAAAAGCGGCTGGTCAACGCGTTGTCCGGGTCGCCGGAAGTGATGCTGAAGTGATCCAGCAAGGCAACAATGCGGCGTGCCGGATAAAGCCACTCATCGGTGACCCAGCGGTTGGGGACAAACAGGCGCATCGGCGTGCTGTGGGCGTCAAACGCAATAGCGGCCAGGTGCACCAGCCCTCCGTTTTGCAGGTCGGGTTGCGCTGGCACTGCGATGGGCTTGGCCGAGGGGCTTAGCCGCTCGGTGTATATAAAGCAGTGGAAGTGGCCGTGTTCGTCCCATTCCACTGCATGCTCTTCACTGTGCGCGTGGTAGCACCAGGCGCGGCCGGTGGCAGGGTCTTCTACATCGGCACTGGGGTAGTGCTGTGCGGAAGTAAAATTTTTGTCTGATGCTGCGATCACGTCGCGCACCGGATGGCGGCCCTCAAGTGCAAACGTTTCCAGCACGTCAAACAGGTCGCCAGCGGCACGGTGCATGCGTTTGAGCCGTCGGTGCGATAGCGCCGAAAGATCAACCGCCGACAAAGCTGTAAGCCGGGACGCGGTCATTTGGTTGCACTCTGACTGGCCGTTTCAAGGGCCGACCGGGGCTGTCACTACCGTTTTGGTTTTGACGCAGGGCGCAATCGCTCCAGTCTTGGCCTTGACGCACGGTGCGATCCCACCAGGGGCGCTGCGGGTCTTGACACAGGGTGCCAAGCCGCGTGTCTTGTTCTTAACGCAGGGTACGATTTTCTTGTCCGAAGCCTCGTTTGCGACGGGTGTAACCTCTGGATTCACCTGCGCCCGCGCTGGCATGGCAGAGGCAAGACCACCAGCGACCAGCAGCATCGCAATAGCACTTTTGCGATGCTGCCTTGCTAGGACTGCAGAAGTCGGCGCGTTCATTTGGCTTTCGGACATGCTGTGGTGTCTGTCTGGGGGGCATTCGAGGCTTTCCCGTCAGCTGCTAGCTTGACTGCGGGCAACAGCATGCGTGTATCGCCTGTGCGTGCGACTTTGTCGTCAGGAGGGTTGTGTCCGCATTTGTCAGCAGGTGGATTGTGCGCGCCTTTGTCGGTGGGCGCGACGCGGTAGGTCTTATCCACAGTACCGGCTTTCAGGTTACGGTCTATCTGCGCGAACGCAGTGCTGGACATGGCAAACAATGCCGCGCCAGCACACACCGTGAGTGTTCTTTGAAAGCCGATGGCCCTTAAGGCCGAATGGGTGTTGGAATGTATTTTCATGGCTTGTGCTTTCTCCGTGGGTTAAGTGTTGCAACACATCGATTGGTCGATCACCGAGACCGAACGGTTCAGACTGCTTTTTCCTAATCGACGCCTGCTGAACCTGCTGGGTTATCCAAGATGCGTGCCACAAAAATAATTCAATCAAATCAAAGGCTTAAGTTACGTGTGGTTTCGCAGGGTGTCGGAGTTTGCAGACAGTTTTCTATGCCTGCGAAAGGAAAGCAGTGAAATCAAGTACTTACGCTGTCGGTGGCAGCAGACACAAGTCGACCTCTTGCAACACCCACCAAAGGACCTACATTAGCCCTATGAAACGACTCCACGCCATCGCTTTCGCTGTCTCCATTCCATTTGCGTCTGCCGCTTTCGCGCAGAAGATTGGCGAAGTGGATACGGCCTTCAAACTCATTGGGCCGGATCACAAGATTGTGGTGGAGGCCTTCGATGACCCTAAGATTGCGGGCATCACGTGAATAGTTTGACGGCTGTGCCATTGAGTGGCGCAAAGCTGCAGTTCAAATAACGCCCCCACGCTCCGCCGTTGCACGGGTCGCTGCCCCCCGAGGGGGCCTTCGCCCCTTGGGGCGGCCCGGCGGGGCTCAAGCCGCCATTCGAGTCAGCGATCTCAGGCGCCGAGGCGGGCGGCGTTCTTGGGCACAATGGTCTTTCCCACCGGGGCCAGTGCCAGCATGGCGAGCTTGATGTGCTGAATCCCGAAGGGAATGCCAATGATGGTGACAAAGCAGCACAGCGCAGCAGCGAGGTGGCCCAAGGCTAGCCACCAGCCCGCAAAAATGAACCAGATGATATTGCCAAGGGTGCCCAATGCGCCGGTGCCAAGGTCTTCCACGCCGGTGACGACTGCGCGGCTCACGGCCTCTTTGCCAAACGGCAGAAAGGCAAATTGTCCAATGACAAAACAAGCCTTGGCCCAAGGCAGCCCGATGATGGTGATGGCGCACAACAAGCCCGCAAGCCACCATCCGAGCCCCATCAGAAACCCACCTAATACAAACCAAAACAAGTTTCCGATTGCGCTCATCCCGTGGCTCCCTGTTAGTTGGTATCAATATACCGTAGTGCTGCGCAGCAGCTACTGAATCACGTCGCTGGCGGGCTCGGCGTACCATAGGCCATGGCTTACCAACTCTACTACTGGCCCGGCCTCCAGGGCCGCGGCGAATTTGTCCGCCTGGCGCTGGAAGCGGCTGGTTCGGCGTATACGGATGTCGCACGTGGCGATGCTGCGGCGGGGCAGGGCATGCCCGCGCTGCTGCACTGCCTGCAAGACGAATCGGCCGAACGCCAACCTTTTGCATGCCCGGTGCTGAAAGACGGCAAGCGGGTGATGGGGCAGACGGCCGCCATCCTGTTGTACCTGGGGCCACGGCTGAAGTTGGTGGGTGCCAGTGAAGTCGACCGTATCTGGACGCACCAGATCCAGCTAACGATTGCCGACGCCGTGCGAGAGGCACACGACACGCACCATCCCGTTGGCATGGGCTTGTATTACGAGGACCAGTTGCCGGAAGCGGCCAAAGCGGCCAAGGCGTTTCGCACCCAGCGCGTCCCCAAATTTTTGGGTTGGCTGGAGACCGTGCTGGCGCGCAACCCCAAGGGCGACAAATACCTGGTGGGTGCGCGGATGAGTTATGCCGACCTGTCGTTGTTCCAGTTGGTGGAAGGCCTGCTCTATGCGTTCCCCAAGGCAACACGGCGCGCCGCAAAAAAGACCCCGCACGTGATGGCGCTGCGCGACCGCGTTGCACAACACAAACGCGTGGCGGCCTACTTGCAGAGTGAGCGGCGCATTCCCTTTAACGAGACCGGCATCTTCCGGCGCTACCCGGAACTGGATGCTTGAGTGGCGGTGATGGCGTCCTTGGTTTTGCTACTGCAGACGCTGCAGTAAGTCCAACGTCGGATAACCGTCGGCTGGCAGGCCGACGCTGCGTTGGTAGAGGCGAATACCGCGCTGTGTGGCCGGGCCCACCATGCCGTCCGGCGTTCCGCTGTCGAAGCCGTGTGCATTCAGCGCCGTTTGCAGCGCCAACATTTGGTTGCGCGTCAATGCTTGCAAGTCGCGCGGCCATGGCTCGCGTAGTGCGGGGCCATTGGCAATCCGCTGCGCCAGCAGGTGAACGGCGAGCGCGTAACTCGTTGCGTTGTTGTAACGCAGGATAGTGCGAAAATTGGGTCCAACCAAAAATGCGGGTCCGCGCGCGCCAGCCGGTAGCAATAGGAAGCTGTCGGGCAATACTGGAAGCGGCTTGCCATCCACGGCCAGCACGCCCTCACTCGCCCATGCTTCAGCCGACTGTCGTATGGCGGCGTCGGCGCGCACGTAGTCAAAGCCCTGCGGCAAACGCACCTCGATGCCCCATGGCTGGCCGGTTCGCCATCCAGATTGGGAGATGAAGTTTGCAGTGGACGCCATTACATCAGGCACGCTGCCCCAGATGTCGCGTTTGCCATCACCGTCTGCGTCCACCGCATAGGCCAAAAAGACAGATGGAATAAATTGCGTCTGGCCCATGGCACCAGCCCAAGAACCTACCATCTGCTCGCGGCTGATGTCACCGCTTTGCAAAATCTTCAATGCGGCCAGCAGTTGGCCACTCGCCCATTCTTCGCGGCGACCTTCAAAGCCGAGCGTCGCCAACGCGTCGATTGCCGGGATATCACCAACGTGGGTGCCGTAATTGCTTTCCACACCCCAGATGGCAACCAGCACTTCTGGGGGGACGCCGTAGCGGGCTGCAATCGCATCGAGCTGTGGCCGCAGTTGCAACAGCTTCTCCTGCCCACGGCTAATGCGCAGTGCCGATACCGCACTGTCGAGGTAGTCCCAAACATTGCGGGTAAATTCGGGTTGCGTGCGGTCCAGCTCGATGACGCGTGGGAGGAAGCGTACGGTGTCAAACGCACTGTGCAGCGTTGCCCCGTTGATACCGGCTGCACTTGCAGTGGCGCTGAATTCATTCACCCAACGGATAAATTTTTGATTGTGCGCGTCTTCGCTGGAGGCAACGGGCGTGGGCGTGACAACGGTGGCCGGTGGAGGTGATGCCTTGGTTTCAACCAATGGTGTGGATGCACAACCGACCAGTGCCAGCAGGGCCATCAGCGCAGCGCAGTATCCATAGCGATAAGGTATTGGGTAACGTAATGGTGTTTGCGTTGGTTTCATCAGCGCCATTCTATGGATCGTCAGTCAGGCATCGTGTAGGCCAGGACCTTGAGCGACCGCTCATCTGATACATCTGCAAACACTAACGGATTTTGCACCCGATGCAAAAACGCAAGACTTGAGGCCAATTCTTGCATCTGGTCTTGCAGAAAGGCCATGCCCAGTTCGGGCGCATTCAGACACAGCAGGGCGTGCCCGCCTGGTTGCAATAGATCGGGCAGGCGGCGCATCAGGCGTGCGTAATCTTTGGTGGCGACAAAGCTGCCTCTCTGGAAGCTGGGCGGGTCAACAATGATCAGATCGTAAGGGCCACCACGCGTGATCTTGCCCCATGTGGTAAAAATGTCATGGGCTAAAAAGCCAGCGCCAGACGTAATGCCATTGAGCTGGTGATTCTGCTGCCCTATGGCCAGCGCGCCGTGGCTCATGTCCACGTTGGTGACTTGCCGGGCGCCGGCCTGCATCGCCACCACGGAGAAAGCACAGGTGTAGGCAAACAGGTTCAGCACCTTAATCCTGGGCTTTGCCGTTGCATGTTCCCTCACCCAACGCCGACCTTGCGCCATGTCGAGGAACAGACCATGGTTCTGCCCCTTCAGCACATGCACCCGAAAACGCGTACCGGCTTCGGTGACCACATGGGGCTCAGGCACGCTGCCGGCCATCAAACGCGTTTCGGTGCGGCCTTCCAGCCGGCACTGGTAAATCCAGTTCAGAGTCTGGCCAGAAGCCAGTGGCTGTAGGCGTTCCGTCAGAGCCGTGTGGATGGACGCCAGTTCTTCATCCTCAAGCGCTTGAAAGCTGGTCAGCACCCAGACAGGGGGGTAAGCGTCCAGCGCCAAATGCTCACAACGCGGGAATAGACCGCCGCGGCCATGGAACACCCGCAAGGCATCGGTTGGCATGGGGTCCATCATCGCGATGGCGTTGAGCAGGGCTTGCATGGATGCGGTGCAGGTGTTGGGTGGCGGCCCCACGGCCAGGCCTAATACGTGGAATGGAACTGAAAATTATTGCGACCGTCTTCCTTGACCCGGTACATCGCGGAGTCTGCGTTGCGCAACAGGGCATCCATGTCGGTGCCATCCTGTGGGTAGCGACTGATGCCCACACTGGCAGTAACCCGTAATTGGTGTTCGCCCAGCGTGTGGATGGGTTCCAGCACCGTTTGGATTTTTTTTGCAATTTGAGAGACCTCGTCTGCCGATCCGTCATCTTCGACCAGAATGACAAACTCGTCGCCTCCCAGGCGGGCAACCAGGTCGCCTTCGCGCACGCTTTGGCGCACCCGCAAGGCAACTTCCTGCAACAGCAAATCGCCCACGCTGTGGCCGTACTTGTCGTTGACGCTTTTAAAATGGTCTAAATCAACGAACAGGATTGAAAAGCAGGCTTTTTTGCGTTCTGCTCGGTGCAGGGTACGGCTCAATGTGTCCATGAACATGGCGCGGTTGGGCAAGCCGGTCAGTTCATCGTGAAAGGCGCGGTGGCGCATTTCCTCCTGGGCCTGTTTGCGCTCGTCGATATTGTTCAGTGCCGTCAAGAGGCATTCCCGTCCGCCCAGTAGCAGGCGGCGAGACGACAGCAATACCCAAAATGCCTTTCCCTTCTTGTCTTGCAGTTGTACCTCCCAATCGCGCACGGTGCCATGGGCGCGAAGGGCTTCTACAATACGAGTCCGCTCCTCGCGGTCGACATAGAAGTCCTGCGCGGTGAACCCCAGCAGCTCAGCCATGCTGGTATTGAACTGGGCCAGTGCGCGGTCGTTGGCATACGTGACCAGGTTGTCTGGCAGACTGACAATGATGATGGGCAAGGGTGCAAACTGCAGCATGCCGCGCAGTTGTTTTTCGCTGTCTAAAAGTGCCCGCTGATAGCGCTCGTTTTGCCGCACCACGCGGCGGGACACCATGTAGGCGACTGCAAGGAGTACCGTCGCAACCAGCACCATGACGAAACCCAGAATCGTTTTGGTCCGGCGTGAAATCTCTCCCAGTGCATAAGAAAATTCGTCTTCCAACGGGGTTAGCTGGGAATTGATGTGTGTCAACTGCGCCTGGAATGTGCGCCGGCGCGCGTCGTCCATGCTGGAGCCCTGTGACGCCGACCTGATTTGTTCGCCCAGTATGATCAGTTGATCCATGTGTGCGTCAGCGGCATTCCAGACGGTTATCGCTTTGCGCAACTCCGGAACCGTACGGAAACTGCGGTACAGGCGGATCATGCCGTCAATATCCTCGGCATGGTTACGGCCCTCTAAAAAACCGTGCGCGGCAATTTGCAGGTCGGGGTTTGGCTTTTCCAGTTCCAGCCTGGCTTCACGGTCCCCAAGGCTAACCTTCAGAGCGTCCTGAAAGGCCTGGTAGTCTTGCGGCCTTTGTTCGGATACATAGCGTGACAGTGCCAGCACCGCGTCCTTCTGCGACTTGGACCACAGCCCTTCGCCACCAACATAGGCGCGGGCAGCGGACATCAGCCCGAAGCTGTAATACGCGAAGGCCAACAGCCCCACCACTATGGCGACAAAGATCCAGACGATCAGCAGCAGACGCCGGCTGTTTTTGACGGGGGATCTCGCTTTTGCGTGTCTTAGCATGCATGTCCTTTACAAGGCCTGCGCAGCCAGCGCATGTTGAAACGGTATTGTGGGCAAATTATTCACATCTGCAATAGCCAGGTAATCTTGTCGCTAGTCATGGCCCACATGCCACAGCCATAACAGCGGCAAGCCCAACGCAAAGCGCGCGAGCGACAGACTATGGGGACTGATGCCCGCCTGCATGGCGGACTGGGCAACCAGTGCACCCACGCCCCATAGAAACCCAGCCAGCAGAACGCACCACCAGGCCTTGGCAGTACGTGAATGGATTTGCATGAATCGTTGGGTGTTGGGTTGGGTGTGGAGACTTTGCGGATTCTCCTTCAGTCGGCACGCTGGGTCGCATGGCCTTACTACACTAGACGCGATGAGCCTTCCGTCTGACCCGCACACCGCGCAGCAGCGCCATACCGCCTATTACTGGGGCGGTGATGCCATGCGCAGCCGGAGCGTGGGATGTGTGGTGTTATCCGGCACTGTCGATGTGCCCGCACCGCCTGCAAGGCTGGTGGCGGACTGGGAAAGGGATATCGCTGTGCGCCTGGGCCTGGAGCCTGGAGACGTTGAACAACTGCCGTTGGCGCGCGCCCGCATGCGCTGGCCCGACTACACGCGTTGCGTGCAAGCTGTATCCGACTGGACGCACACCATCGGGCTGCAGTCCGTGCTGGCGTCCAGCGATATCGCGCTGATGGCCTGCCGCGGCGCACGCTACCACCACGACGGCGAGCAATATGGCGGTGCCGCGTTTTGTAACCTTTTCCTTAGCGAAGCCAAAGGGCTGGACCTGCACTTCCCATCGACGGGCCAGCGCATTCCGCTGACAAAAGGTACGGCCGTCGTATTTGACACGGGCCAGCCGCATGCCGTCATCGCGCGCGAGGGTGTGGGCTTTCATGCAGCCGACTTCCCGGCTGAGCGGGATTGCACACTGGTATTCCTGACCTGGGAGCTCCCCATTGAGCATGCCGATGTGGCGCGTGCGCTGCAAATTGCCTTCGACACAGACCCAGCCACCGCGCGGATGCTGGATGCCGAACAGGTCTGGCTGGATGGTGCTCGCGCCACGGTCTGCCCGCAAACAGGTCAGTGGCGCCAAGCCGACGGGCTGTAGGCGCGTACACAGCGCACCGTATAACGCGAGTGCCTGTCACAAAGCGCCAATCCCAAACGTCTAACCCCCATGAGCGACGCAACCACCGAAACCTTCAACCGCCTGCGGCCCCGTTTGCAGGGCATCGCCTACCGCATGCTGGGCTCTTCTGCTGAGGCCGAGGACATCGTGCAGGATGCCTGGCTGCGTTGGCATGCGGCGGATACCGATAGTCTGGACAGCACCGAGGCATGGCTGGTGTCGGTCACCACGCGCCTGGCCATTGACCGGTTGCGCGCCGCTAAGGTCCAGCGTGCGCACTATGTCGGCACATGGCTGCCCGAGCCGTTGATGTCGGATTCTCCGGTCTCACCCGAGCAGGTGCTGGAACGGGCGGATGATGTATCTGTCGCGTTTATGGCCTTGCTGGAGCGCCTGGCGCCCGAGGCGCGCGCTGCGTATCTGCTGCGCGAGGTGTTCGATGCCGACTATGGCGAAGTGGCCGAGGCGCTGGGCAAGACCGAACCAGCCTGCCGACAACTGGTGCACCGTGCCAAAGAGCAATTGCAAGACCAGCGGCCGCGCTACACGGTGGCGCGTGAGACGCAGTTGCGGCTGCTGCGCGGCTTTGCTGATGCGGCAGCGCGTGGTAACTTTCACGCCCTCAAAACCATGCTGACCGATGACGCGCAGTTGATCGGCGATGGCGGTGGCAAGGTACCCAGCTTTGGGGTGCCGCTGGTGGGCGGCCCGCGCATTGCCCAGTTGTATTGGGCTACCTATCTGCGCTTCCCCGGCGCAGTGCGTTACGAGGTGGTGGTGCTGAATGGCCAATGGGGCTTGCTGCGATTTGTCGAGGGAGTGCTGGAATCGGCCCAGTCGCTGGAAACGGATGGCGTGCGTGTGGTGCGCATCCACTCCCAACGCAACCCAGACAAGCTTGCCCGCATTGCCGCCACGCTGGGCCGCGACCTCGCTGTCACAAACGCACAGTCCCCAACGTCTTGAGTTTGTACAGTCCGTACGGCAAAAGACCAAAGGTATTCACCATGAACCCACAACAACCCCGTCTCCCCTGGGGCACTATTTCTCCTAAGTCGTACCAAGCCATGGTCGGCGTCGGTGCCAGCATTGCGCATTCATCGCTGGGCCCCGTGCTGATAGAGCTGGTGCAAACACGCGTGTCGCAGATCAACGGCTGCGCCTTCTGCCTGGACATGCATGTGCGCGACCTGCGCAAAGCCGGGGAGGGCTGGCAGCGCATCAACAGCTTGCCCACCTGGCGTGAAACCGGTCTCTACAGCCCGCGCGAGCGCGCTGCGCTGAACTGGGCCGAGTCCATCACCAAGTTGGCCGATAACCATACCAGCCGCGACGCTGACTTTGACGCACTCAAGGACCAGTTCAGCGACCAGGAGATCGTCGAGTTGACCTGGGCGGTGGCGCAGATCAACACCTGGAACCGCATGGCCATTGGCATGCAGATGCCGGTGGCAGAGAAGCCCCTCGACTGAGCGCATGCCTCTGTGAGGCCGTTTGGGGGGAGGGGCTTAAGTAAAATCGACCTCTAGCCCTCGTGCAATATGCGTGAGCAGCTATATATTTGATAGCATTTGACCGGCGGCCGCCTCCGGGTGCTCGGTCAAGCCGGAGTGGCTAGCATTCTGAAATCGCGGGGTGAGCCGCCCCAGCACCGTTTCCAGGCGCGGCGCAAGTGCAAACCCGAGCGAAACCCCGCCGACTCTGCGGCCAGCGTGACATTGGCGCCATGCTCCAACGACTGGCGTGCCCGCTCCAGCCGGATAGTCTGCAAAAAAAGCAGCGGTGAGACACCGGCCTGCTCCACAAACAAGCGCAGCAGATGCCGGGGCGTGACGTTGCCCACGTCTGCCAGAGTGTCCATGTTCCAGTCGCGTTGCGGCTCGGCGTTGATGGCGTCTTGCACGCGGTGCACGGCCAGGTGCAAATGGCGGCGGTGCGACAAGAACGGCGATAACTCCGGGTCGTCGCTGGAGCGGCGCAGGTAGACCACCATGTCTTGCGCAACGCTGGTGGCCAAGGCCTCTCCGCACGCGTCCGCTATCAGCTGCAGCGCCAGGTCGATACCGGCCGTGATGCCTGCGCTGGAGGCTATGGGCCCATCGATCAGGTACACCCGGTTGGCCACGACCTGGGCTTGCGGTGCGAGCACGCGCAACGTGGACAACAACTCGTGGTGCGTGGTGCAGCGCCGGTTGTTCAACAGGCCCGCGCGTGCGGCCAGCAAAGTGCCCGAACAAATGGTGACCAGCCGGTGGGGGCAGCCCTGGGCGCCCAGCAGACCATGCAACGTGCGGTTGAGCCAATGCGCAGTGTTCGTGATGGCAGGGCTTGCTGTGTTGGCGTGTACAGCGGGTTGCCCCACCAGCACAAACCAGGTCGGTGACGAGAGCTGTGTGGGCAGGGGTTCCAACCCCGACAACACCAGGCCGACGGAGCTGCATGCCGAAGGCTCAGTCCCCACAAAGCGCAGCCGGAAATGCGGCGCCAATCCCTGCAACGACCGGTGCAAATTGGCCAGCCGAAACGCCTCCGCCGGGCCTGCAATGTCCAGCAGCAGAGAGTCGGGGGTGATGACGAAGAGGAGGTCGATCATGGAATTTTTGGGTAGATCGTTTCTGGACATGGGTGCAGCGCCGATTGACCCTGAAATCTTCGCTTAAACATTGGAGATTGGCAATAGCGGTAATTGTCCGAAATTGATCCAAATCCGTCCACGCAGCGCGCGACGCCCAAGCGGCGCATGCATACCATGAAGCGCACATACCACCCTGCTGGAAGCGAGCCCCCATGCCACACCCCACACCCATCCAAGGCAATACCCCCAACCGCATCGACAGGATTGCTGCGCTGCTGTTAATGGCGCTGACACTCGCATTGGGAATGGCCTTTGTTGGCCCCGCCCACGCGCAAACGGATGCCCATGCGGGGGTAGACACCCGCATCCAGCCGGGGGACGATTTCTTTGCCTATGCCAATGGCGCCTGGCTGCGCGACACGCCCATCCCTGCTGGCAAAGACCGCGTGACGGCGCGTACGGAGCTGGTTGATCTGGGGCAGCAACGCATTGCGGAATTGATGGAGCATGCGCGCACGCAAGCGGTGGGTTCTCTGGCCCGCAAGATCGCTGATTTCCGCACAGCCTATCTGAACCAGGCCGCTATCGAAGCGGCTGGCATGGCGCCGATTAAGCCGCTGTTGCGGCGCATTGACCAGGTGCGAGACAAAGCGGACCTCGCCCGCTTGCTGGGCAGCGAACTGCGTGCCGATGTGGACCCGCTGAACAAGGGGGTGTACGACTCTGCGCATGTGCTCGGCCTCTCGGTCGAGGCCGGCCTACATGCTGAAAAGAACAACGTCGCCTTCCTGGTGCAAGGCGGTCTGGGCATGGCCAGCCGTGACGACTACCTGAACCTTGCGCCGGACAAACAGGCCCTGCGTGCTGCTTACCAGACCTATATTGCGCGCGCGTTGGCCAGCGTTGGCCCTCAATCTACCGACAAGCTGCCCGCCCGTGCGCAGGCCGTGCTGGCGCTGGAAACCGCATTGGCCCAAAGCCACGCCACGCCGCAGGATTCGGCCGAAGACCACAACGCCGACAACCTGTGGATGCGTGCAGACTTTGCCCAAAAGGCGCCCGGCATGGATTGGTCCGCATTTTTTGCGGCCGCGGGTCTGGCTCGGCAGCAAGAGTTCGTTGCCTGGCAACCGGGTGCCCTGCAGGGATTGGCGACGCTGGTCGCATCCACACCGCTGCAGGTATGGACCGATTACCTGCGCTTCCATGCGGTAGCCCGCTATGCCGATGTGCTGCCCCAAGTGGTGACGCAGGCGGCGCTGGCTTTTCGTACTGCGCAGGGGATAACGCCGGCTGACCGCGAACAGCGTGCATTGGAGGCCACGCAGCAGTCTCTGAACGAGGCATTGGGGCGCGTGTATGTAGAGCGCTATTTCCCCGCCGAAGAGAAAGTGCGCTTGCAACATATTGCCGCCGATGTGATTGCAGCCTTTGACCGCCGGCTGCAAAGTGTCAGCTGGATGTCGCCGGTCGCCAAGGCCGTTGCACGCGCAAAACTGCAAACGGTTTACTTCGGGCTGGGCTATCCAGAGACATGGTCTGACTACAGCGGCTTGCGCATAAGCCCGCAAGACCCGGTGGGCAACCTGCAGCGTGTGGTGCTGCGCGATTACCAGCAAGCGCTGGCCCGTGTGGGCCAACCCGTGGACAAGCGCGCCTGGGCCATGGGCGCGCATAGGGTGGGCGCGGTGCTGCTGTTCCAGCAAAACGCCTATAACTTTCCTGCGGCGCTGTTGCAGGCGCCCAAGTTCGACGCCAGCGCATCCGATGCCACCAATTACGGTGCGATTGGCGCCATCATTGGCCACGAGGTCAGCCACACGATCGATACGCTGGGCGTGGAATACGATGCCGCTGGGGCATTGCACAAGTGGTGGACGCCCGAGGACACCGCCCGATATCAGTTGGCGACACAACCGCTGGTGGCGCAATACGCCGCCTACCAGGCCTTGCCCGACGCGGCGGTGAATGGCCAGGTGACGCTGGTGGAAAACCTGGCGGACCTGGGTGGCCTGGCTGCCGCGTTTGACGCCTACCGCGCATCCGTCGCCAGCAAAGGTCTTGGCAAAGAAGCCTTGCGGCAACAGGACCAGCAGTTCTTCATTGGTTTTGCACGCAGTTGGCGCAGCAAACTCAGCGACGAAGCCTTGCGCAAGCAAATTGCCACCGACAACCATGCGCCAGACAGCCTGCGCATTGCCACCGTGCGCAACCTGGATGCCTGGTACGAGGCCTTCGATGTGCTGCCCGGTCAGCGCCTCTACCTGGAGCCCAAGGCCCGCCTGCGCATCTGGTAAAGGCCTAGTAAGGTCCATGGCGGTGCATGCCGAATATCATGCAACTTTCCCATGGACAAAACGCAAGGCGCTGGATGGATCACAACCTCTCTCTTATTA